>NZ_JBJQLG010000005.1:0-312042 GCF_046486495.1 Escherichia sp. WS3227_2 | reverse complement strand
AAGGTTCGACTCGAGCGCCAGCGAGAGAGCGTGGCCGCAGGCAACGACCCGAAGGGCGAAGCGCGCAGCGCTGAGTAATCCTTCCCCCACCACCATCACTTTCAAAAGTCCCTGAACTCTCAAACGAATCCGTAATTAAATATTCTGCCCAAGCGGGGGAAGGATGAGAAGCTTCGACCAAGGTTCGACTCGAGCGCCAGCGAGAGAGCGTGGCCGCAGGCAACGACCCGAAGGGCGAAGCGCGCAGCGCTGAGTAATCCTTCCCCCACCACCATCACTTTCAAAAGTCCGTGAACTCTCAAACGAATCCGCGATTAAATATTCTGCCCATGCGGGGAAGGATGAGAAGCTTCGACCAATGTTCGACTCGAGCGCCAGCGAGAAAGCGTTGCCGCAGGCAACGACCCGAAGGGTGAAGCGCGCAGCGCTGAGTAATCCTTCCCCCACCACCATCACTTCCTGTAAATACTCAAAACCTGTTACTCCGAGCTAGTTCTGCCCAATGGCACCGCGTTAACCGGACCTACAATATCCTCCCCTGTAGGTCGGATAAGCGAAGCGCATCCGACAACTCACCCCGTACCGTGCCCATAAAAAAACCCCGCCGAAGCGGGGTCTATGCAAACTAAAATTCGCTTAGTGACGAGCGCGCACCAGCTGATACTTACGTGTCAGATACTCCACCGGTACGCTCCAGATGTGCACCAGACGTGAGAACGGGAACAGCAAGAATAACGTCATCCCCAGCACCAGGTGCAGACGGAAGATAAACGCCACACCATCAAGGTGTTGAGAAGCGCCACCGTGGAAGGTCACTACCGACTGCGCCCAGCCAACCAGTTTCATCATCTCGCTACCGTCCATATGCTGGGCGGAGAACGGAATGGTCAACAGGCCCAGCGCGCACTGGATAACAAGCAGCGACAGGATCAGGATATCCGCTCCGGTAGTCGTTGCACGCACGCGTGGGCTGAACAGACGACGTTTCAGCAAAAGCACGCCGCCAATCAGACACAGCACACCGCTGGCACCACCAGCAAACATCGCCATTTTCTGTTTCACTTCAATCGGCAGCCAGGCTTCATACATCCAGTGCGGCGTCAACATACCGAAAAAGTGACCGACAAAAATCCCCAGAATCCCGATATGGAACAGGTTCGACGCCAGGTTCATCCCTTTGCGATCCAGCATCTGGCTGGACGCCGCGCGCCAGGTGTACTGCCCGTAGTCATAACGCAGCCAGCTACCAATCAGGAAGACCGCCCCGGCTATGTACGGGTAGATATCAAAGAAGAACATATTCAGGAATTGCATTAGTGCTGTCCTCCGGTGGTGATATTCAGATATTGCGGCGCGACGGCACCGGCAAAGCGACGCTGATGAGCAGTGATTGCTGAATCACCGCAGCCTTTGTCAGCAAAGAATTTAACCTGCTCTTCTTCCCAGACAGCATCCAGCGCCTGCGGCGTATCGTCGCGCGCTTCGTCGGCAATTTTTTCCGCCACTTTGTCGCTGTCGATAGCGGTATTCGCCAGTTTCAGCAGCAGATCAAACAGCACGGCATAACGGCTATCACGCTGTTGCAGACGCGCGCTCAGCAATGCCAGAATCGGCGCGATATCTTTCAAACCCTCCACGGCTTCGCTTTGCGGCAGCTGCGCCAGGTACTCCAGATACAGCGGCAGATGGTCCGGCAATTCGCGGCTGTTTAACTGCAAGCCGTGCTGCTCGTACTGCGCCAGCAGGTCCACCATCGCCTGACCGCGATCGCGGGATTCCCCGTGAACGTGTTCAAACAGCAACAGCGACGTGGCGCGACCACGATCGAACAGTTCGCTGTACTGCGCCTGGGCATCGAGCGGATCCATCGTCGTTAAATCGCGCAGGAAAATGCCCAGCGCATGGGCATCTTCTTTCGACAGATTTTTCGACGCAGCAATTGCCTCAAACATCTCTTGTTGATGCTGCCATAAAGCAGCATCCGGATATTCAAGGAGACGCGATACAATCACGAGTTCGATCATGGGTGCGGCTCCGTTTTGCTGGTTACGTCGATGGCATCGATACGGCGGCTGTTGAACAGATTGAATTTGGTATCTGAACCGTGGCAGCCATCACCAAAGGTAAAGCCGCAGCCATTTTTCTCCGGGAAGGCTTCCCGCGCCAGTTCACGATGACTGCTCGGCACCACAAAGCGATCTTCGTAGTTAGCAATCGCCAGATAACGGTACATCTCCTGTGCCTGGGCTTCGGTCAGACCGACCTC
Organism: Escherichia sp. WS3227_2; assembly: GCF_046486495.1. Lineage (NCBI taxonomy): Bacteria > Pseudomonadati > Pseudomonadota > Gammaproteobacteria > Enterobacterales > Enterobacteriaceae > Escherichia > Escherichia sp. WS3227_2. The sequence continues at coordinate 309,776 of NZ_JBJQLG010000005.1, read as the reverse complement.
TTCCAGCGCACGGGTATCGACTTTACCGTCAACGGTTTCAGCACGTTTGTAATGACGCATCGCCAGCATACGTTTCAGCGCGCGCAGTACCGGTTTGGTATCACCGGCGGTCAGCAGATTCGCCAGATACTGTACCGGAATACGCAGGCTTTCGACGTCTGGCAGAATGCCGTTGCTGCCCAGCTCACCCGCGTCTGCTGCAGACTGAATCGGAGACAGAGGCGGCACGTACCAGACCATCGGCAGTGTGCGATATTCTGGATGCAGCGGCAGCGCCAGTTTCCATTCCATCGCCATTTTATAAACCGGCGACTGCTGTGCGGCTTCAATAACGCTCAGCGGAATACCGTCTTTAATTGCCTGCTCTATGACTTTCGGATCGTTCGGATCGAGGAACACCTCCAGCTGACGCTGGTAGAGATCTTTCTCGTTCTCGGTGCTGGCTGCACGTTCAATGGCGTCCGCATCATACAGCAGCACGCCGAGATAACGGATACGACCGACACAGGTTTCAGAGCACACCGTCGGCTGACCCGCTTCAATACGCGGATAGCAGAAGATGCACTTCTCAGACTTACCACTCTTCCAGTTGAAGTAGATTTTTTTGTATGGGCATCCGGTGATGCACATACGCCAGCCACGGCATTTATCCTGGTCGATCAGGACGATGCCATCTTCTTCACGCTTGTAAATCGCACCGCTCGGGCAGGTCGCCACACATGCCGGGTTCAGGCAGTGTTCGCACAGGCGCGGCAAATACATCATGAAGGTGTTTTCGAACTGGCTATACATCGCCTTCTGGATGTTGTCGAAGTTCTTGTCTTTCGCCAGCTTGTCAAACTCACCGCCCAAGTCATCTTCCCAGTTCGGCCCTTTTTCGATTTTCGCCATACGTTCGCCGGTAATCAGCGAACGCGGACGGGCAATCGGCTGCGATTTGCTGCCTTCCGGCGCGGTATGCAGGTTCTGATAATCAAAATCGAACGGCTCGTAATAATCGTCGATCCCCGGCAGATGCGGGTTAGCGAAGATTTTACCCAGCAGCATGGCACGGTTACCCATGCGCGGCTGCAGTTTGCCGTTGATTTTACGGATCCAGCCGCCTTTGTATTTTTCCTGGTTTTCCCAGTCAGTCGGGAAGCCCTGGCCCGGCTTGGTTTCCACGTTGTTGAACCACGCGTATTCCACGCCTTCGCGGCTGGTCCAGACGTTTTTACAGGTAACTGAACAGGTGTGGCAGCCGATGCACTTATCGAGATTCAGCACCATGCCGACTTGTGAACGAATTTTCATTTTACGCTCTCCTGTACCTGGTCATTGCCTTCGCCATCTAACCAGTCAATGTTCTTCATCTTACGCACTACAACAAACTCATCGCGGTTAGAACCTACGGTGCCGTAGTAGTTAAAGCCGTATGCCAGATGGGCATAGCCGCCGATCATATGCGTCGGTTTCGGCGTGATACGGGTGACCGAGTTATGAATACCGCCGCGCTGGCTGGTGATTTCTGAACCCGGCAGGTTAACGATACGTTCCTGCGCGTGGTACATCATGGTCATCCCTGCCGGAACACGCTGGCTGACAACCGCACGGGCAGTCAGTGCACCGTTGCTGTTGAAGACTTCAATCCAGTCGTTATCGGCGATACCCAGCTCTTTAGCATCGGCTTCACTCAACCAGACCACCGGACCACCGCGACCTAAAGTCAGCATCAGCAGGTTGTCGCTGTAGGTGGAGTGGATACCCCACTTCTGGTGCGGCGTCAGGAAGTTGAGCGCTTTTTCCGGGTTGCCATTGGATTTCTGGCCCATCACTTCTTTCACCGAACGGGTGTCGATCGGCGGACGATAAACCAGCAGGCTTTCACCGAAATCACGCATCCACTGGTGATCCTGATACAGTTGCTGACGACCAGAGAGCGTACGCCATGGGATCAGCTCGTGAACGTTGGTGTAACCGGCGTTGTAAGAAACGTGTTCATCTTCCAGACCAGACCAGGTCGGGCTGGAGATAATTTTGCGCGGCTGTGCCTGAATATCGCGGAAGCGGATCTTCTCGTCTTCTTTATTCAGCGCCAGATGCGTATGGTCACGACCGGTAAACTCGCTCAGGGCAGCCCAGGCTTTCACGGCTACCTGACCGTTGGTTTCCGGTGCCAGCGTCAGGATCATCTCTGCCGCATCAATGGCGGTGTTGAGCATCGGCTGACCTTTCGCCGGACCTTCCGCTTTGGTGTAGTTGAGCTTACGCAGCAGATCCATCTCGCTCTGGGTGTTCCAGGCAATACCCTTACCACCGTTACCGATTTTCTCCATCAGCGGGCCTATAGAGGTAAAGCGTTCGTAAGTTGCCGGATAGTCGCGCTCTACGACCATAATGTGCGGTGCAGTTTTACCTGGGATCAGGTCGCATTCGCCTTTTTTCCAGTCTTTCACATCCAGCGGTTGCGCCAGTTCAGCGGCAGAGTCGTGCTGGATAGGCAGCGTGACGATGTCAGTTTCTTTACCCAGATGACCAACGCACACTTCGGAGAATTTCTTCGCGATGGCTTTGTAGATTTCCCAGTCGCTTTTCGCTTCCCAGGCCGGATCGACCGCCGCAGACAGCGGGTGAATAAACGGATGCATATCCGAAGTATTCATGTCGTCTTTTTCGTACCAGGTCGCCGTCGGCAAAATGATGTCAGAATAGAGACAGGTGCTCGACAGACGGAAGTCCAGCGTCACCACCAGATCCAGCTTGCCTTCCAGACCGTTGTCCTGCCATTCCACTTCTTCCGGCTTCACGCCGCCCTGCTGCCCCAGGTCTTTGCCCTGGATACCGTGCTCCGTCCCCAGCAGGTACTTGAGCATAAACTCATGACCTTTACCGGAAGAACCGAGCAGGTTAGAACGCCAGATGAACAGGTTACGCGGGTGGTTTTTACCGTTTTCTGGTTGTTCTGCCGCAAAACGGATAGAACCCTCTTTCAGGGATTTCACGGTGTAATCCACCGGATTCATGCCCGCTTTTTCCGCTTCGCGAGCGATAGTTAGCGGGTTAGTGCCTAACTGCGGCGCAGACGGCAGCCAGCCCATACGTTCTGCACGGACGTTAAAGTCGATCAGATGTCCGGTATAACGGGATTTATCCGCCATCGGCGACAACAACTCTTCTGCGGTCACGGTTTCATAACGCCACTGGCTGGAGTGGTTATAGAAATAAGAGGTGCTGTTCATGTGACGCGCCGGACGCTGCCAGTCAAGAGCAAACGCCAGCGGCTGCCAGCCGGTTTGCGGACGCAGTTTTTCCTGACCTACATAGTGCGCCCAGCCCCCCCCGCTCTGACCGACACAGCCGCAGAAAATCAGCATGTTGATCAGACCACGATAGTTCATATCGAGGTGATACCAGTGGTTCAGCCCCGCACCGACAATAATCATCGAACGACCGTGCGTTTTATCAGCGTTATCGGCAAATTCACGGGCGATGCGAATAATCTGGCTGCGAGAAACGCCGGTAATCTGCTCGGCCCAGGCAGGGGTGTAAGCTTTCACATCGTCATAGCTGGTTGCACAATTAACGTCGTTCAGGCCACGTTCCAGACCGTAGTTTGCCAGCGTCAGATCATAAACGGTGGTCACCAGGGCGGTGCTGCCATCAGCCAGTTGCAGGCGTTTCACCGGCAGCTTGTGCAGCAGCACGTTTTCCAGTTCCACTTTGTTGAAGTGTTCCGTGCCGTCGCCACCAAAGTACGGGAAGCCCACCTCAGCGATCTCATCCTGGCTACCCAGCAGGCTCAGTTGCAGCTCGGTTTCTTCGCCAGTTTTGCCGTCGCGCTGTTCAAGATTCCATTTGCCCTTCTCGCCCCAGCGGAAGCCAATAGAACCGTTCGGCGCAACCATTTCGCCATTGGTATTAAAGGCGACAGTTTTCCATTCCGGATTGTTTTCCTGGCCCAGCGCATCCACCAGATCGGCAGCGCGCAGCATACGACCTGCGGCGTAGTAACCGTCGCGTTCTTCCAGCATCACCAGCATCGGCATGTCGGTGTAGCGACGCACATAGTCGGTGAAATACTGGCTTGGGTTGTCGAGGTGGAATTCACGCAGCATTACGTGGCCCATCGCCAGCGCCATTGCTGCGTCGGTGCCCTGTTTCGGTGCCAGCCACAGATCGCACAGTTTGGCGATTTCAGCGTAATCAGGCGTGACGGCAACAGTTTTGGTGCCTTTGTAACGCACTTCAGTAAAGAAGTGAGCATCCGGGGTACGCGTCTGCGGCACGTTTGAACCCCAGGCGATGATGTAGCTGGAGTTGTACCAGTCAGCAGATTCCGGTACGTCAGTCTGCTCGCCCCAGGTTTGCGGAGACGCAGGAGGCAGGTCGCAGTACCAGTCGTAGAAGCTTAAGCAAGTACCGCCAAGCAGCGAGAGATAACGCGCGCCGGAAGCGTAAGAAACCATCGACATTGCCGGAATTGGCGAGAAGCCAGCGACGCGGTCCGGGCCGTAGTTTTTGATGGTGTAAACGTTAGAGGCGGCGATCAGTTCATTCACTTCCTGCCAGGAAGAACGAACAAAACCACCGCGTCCACGCGCCTGCTTAAAGCTTTTCGCTTTATCGGCGTCTTCAATGATAGAAGCCCATGCCTCAACCGGATCGCTATGCAGCGCTTTCGCTTCACGCCACATTTTCATCAGGCGTTTGCGCATCATCGGGTATTTCAGGCGGTTGGCGCTGTAAAGATACCAGGAGTAGCTGGCACCGCGCGGGCAGCCGCGAGGTTCATGGTTTGGCAGATCCGGACGGGTACGCGGATAGTCAGTCTGCTGGGTTTCCCAAGTGACCAGACCGTTTTTGACGTAGATTTTCCAGCTGCAGGAGCCGGTGCAGTTTACCCCGTGGGTAGAGCGGACGATTTTGTCATGCTGCCAACGCTGGCGATATCCATCCTCCCAGTCACGGTTGGTATTGAGAAGCTGGCCATGCCCATCGGCAAAGGTTTCACCCTTCTGTTTGAAGTAGCGAAACCGGTCCAGGAATTTACTCATCGGTTTTCTCCTGTGGGAGCCTGTCGGCCCTCTGATAAATCGACATTGCTAATGTTTAAGGGCAAGGTAACGCTCTGAAACAGCGTGAGAATTGATAACGATCAAGAGTGATGGGGATGAAAAATAAAGTAAATTCCTAAGATACCCCTTTAGGATAATTAACAATTGCAACATAACCAACTGTTAATTAAGAAATTTTATATCTATAGTTATTTAAACTATTAAAGTTTTTATGCAGATGGGTATTAAGGAGTATTCCCCATGGGTAACATATTAATGGCTCTTAATGAAATCCGGCGAAATAAGCCACTCACACATGAGTATGTTGTAACTAAACGACAGATAAAAAAAGCGCGACATCATGCCGCGCAAAGGATAATCAAATATTAAGATTTATTTTTTAGAATGCCGACCATATACCGCCCAGGTAATCACTACGCAGGCGATATAGAAAATCAAAAATACCTTCATTGCGCCGACTGGCGAACCCGTTAATGCCAGCGAGCTACCGAACGCTTTCGGGATAAAGAAGCCACCAATCGCGCCAATCGCAGAGATGAAACCCAGCGCCGCCGCCGTGTCGGTTGCCGCTTCACGCATCGCACGTTCGTCAGAACCCCCTTCTGCTTTCACGCGATCCATTGTCAGTTTACGGAAGATCACGGAAATCATCTGGAAAGTGGAACCACTACCCAGCCCAGCTGTCAGGAACAGCGCCAGGAAGACTGCGAAGAACGCCATGAAGCTTCCGCCCTGTCCGTCAGTCGGTAAGGTCAGGAACAGCAGGCCGCTGAAAATCGCCATCAGGATAAAGTTCACCAGTGTGACACGAGTTCCGCCCAGACGGTCAGATAATGCACCACCTGCAGAACGCGCCAGCGCACCAATAAACGGCCCGAAGAAAGCGTATTGCAGAATCTGAACATCCGGGAACTGCGTTTTTGACAGCATCGCAAAGCCCGCGGAGAAGCCGATGAAGGAGCCGAAGGTTGCCAGATACAGCAGGCTCATAATCCACAGATGACCCCGTTTGAGTACCGGCAACTGCTCCTTGATGGAGGCTTTCGAGGTAGCAAGATCGTTCATGCCAAACCACGCCGCAATGGTGAAGATGGCAAGGAACGGCACCCATACCCAGGACGCATTAGCCAGATACAGCTCAGTCCCATCCGGCTGTTTGACACCCTGGCTACCAAATACTGCGAAAATCGACAGTGATACCACCAGCGGAGCAACCAACTGCATGACGCTGACGCCCATGTTGCCCAGACCACCATTCAGACCCAGCGCGCCACCCTGCTTCTGTTTCGGAAAGAAGAAGCTGATGTTTGCCATACTGGAAGCGAAGTTCGCGCCAGCAAAGCCGCACAGCAGAGAGATGATGATGAAGACGCTATAAGGCGTGGAGGTATCCTGCACGGCAAAACCCAGCCAGACGCAAGGAATAATCAGAATACCGGTGCTGAACGCCGTCCAGCGACGACCACCGAAGATAGGAACCATAAAGGAGTATGGGACACGTAATAACGCGCCAGAAACCGAAGGCAGCGCAGTCAACATAAATAGCTGATCGGTCGTAAAATTAAAACCGACTTTCGGTAAGTTCACCGCAACAGCGCTGAACAACATCCATACGCAAAACGCCAGCAGCAGACAGGGAACGGAAATCCACAGGTTGCGGCTGGCAATACGTTGACCGCGTTGTTGCCAGAACGCAGGATCTTCCGGTCGCCAATCTGTAATGACAGCTCCAGTAGCCCTTTCGGGGGCGGATGAGTGACTCATAGACACCTCTGATACTCGTTTCGATGTCTGCCACCTTAGTGTCTGTAGCTAAAGGCAATTTGATGTAAATCAAACGATAAGATAACTTTATCTATCATTGATATTTATCATTACCCATAGTGAGTACAGTGATTTCATAAAAATTATGAGATTTTTCACGGTGCTGTAAAATCCCTACCCTTACCGATGTAAAGCGACTAACCACACGGCAAATAAGGAGTAACTCTTTCCGGGTATGGGTATACTTCAGCCAATAGCCGAGAATACTGCCATTCCAGAATGTATCGTCACATTCATTAAGGTTATTGCTCATTTAAAGCCTGAAGGAAGAGGTTTGCATGCTTAAACGTTGTCTCTCTCCGCTCACCCTGGTTAATCAGGTTGCGCTTATTGTGTTGCTTTCTACTGCTATTGGACTGGCAGGGATGGCGGTTTCTGGCTGGCTGGTGCAAGGCGTTCAGGGCAGCGCCCATGCGATCAACAAAGCGGGATCGCTGCGCATGCAAAGTTACCGTCTGTTGGCAGCAGTGCCATTAAGCGAGAAAGACAAGCCCTTAATTAAAGAGATGGAACAAACAGCATTTAGCGCCGAGTTAACCCGAGCAGCAGAACGAGACGGACAACTGGCGCAATTACAGGGTTTACAAGATTACTGGCGTAATGAACTGATCCCTGCGCTGATGCGTGCACAAAACCGAGAAACGGTGTCAGCGGATGTCAGCCAGTTTGTTGCCGGGCTTGATCAGCTGGTATCTGGTTTTGACCGCACCACGGAAATGCGCATTGAGACAGTGGTACTGGTCCATCGGGTAATGGCGGTATTTATGGCACTTTTACTGGTGTTCACTATTATCTGGTTGCGGGCGCGACTGCTACAACCGTGGCGACAACTGCTGGCAATGGCGAGTGCCGTCAGCCATCGCGATTTTACCCAACGCGCAAACATCAGCGGGCGCAACGAAATGGCGATGCTTGGAACTGCGTTGAACAATATGTCTGCAGAACTGGCCGAAAGTTATGCCGTACTTGAGCAGCGGGTTCAGGAGAAAACTGCCGGGCTGGAGCATAAAAATCAGATCCTCTCTTTTTTATGGCAGGCTAACCGCCGTTTGCATTCCCGCGCCCCGCTGTGTGAACGCCTGTCACCTGTACTCAACGGCTTACAGAATTTGACCCTGCTACGTGATATTGAACTGCGGGTGTATGACACTGATGATGAAGAGAATCATCAGGAGTTTACCTGCCAGCCAGATATGACTTGTGATGATAAAGGCTGCCAGCTCTGCCCGCGCGGCGTATTACCCGTTGGCGATCGCGGCACAACCCTGAAGTGGCGGCTGGCTGACTCTCATACGCAGTACGGTATTTTGCTGGCGACCCTGCCGCAGGGGCGTCATCTTAGCCATGATCAACAACAACTGGTGGATACCCTGGTTGAACAACTCACCGCCACGCTGGCGTTGGATCGCCATCAGGAACGTCAGCAACAGTTGATCGTGATGGAAGAGCGTGCCACCATTGCGCGCGAACTGCATGATTCTATTGCCCAATCTCTCTCTTGCATGAAGATGCAGGTGAGTTGTTTACAGATGCAGGGCGATGCGCTGCCAGAAAGCAGCCGCGAACTGTTAAGTCAGATCCGTAACGAACTGAATGCATCCTGGGCGCAGTTGCGTGAATTGCTCACCACATTCCGTTTGCAGCTCACCGAGCCTGGATTACGTCCGGCGCTGGAGGCGAGTTGCGAAGAGTACAGCGCCAAATTTGGCTTCCTGGTGAAGCTGGATTATCAATTGCCGCCTCGTCTGGTGCCTTCGCATCAGGCAATCCACTTGTTGCAAATTGCCCGTGAGGCATTAAGTAACGCCCTCAAACATTCGCAAGCGAGTGAAGTCGTGGTGACGGTGGCGCAAAACGATAATCAGGTCAAACTGACCGTCCAGGATAACGGCTGCGGCGTGCCTGAAAATGCCATCCGCAGCAATCACTACGGCATGATAATAATGCGCGACCGTGCGCAAAGTTTACGAGGCGATTGCCGCGTCCGCCGTCGTGAATCAGGTGGCACCGAAGTGGTTGTCACCTTTATTCCCGAAAAAACTTTCACAGACGTCCAAGGAGATACCCATGAGTAATCAGGAACCGGCTACTATCCTGCTGATCGACGATCACCCGATGCTGCGAACTGGCGTAAAACAGCTTATCAGTATGGCACCAGATATCACCGTGGTTGGCGAAGCGAGTAATGGCGAACAGGGTATTGAACTGGCGGAGTCTCTTGATCCCGATCTGATCCTGTTAGATCTCAATATGCCCGGCATGAACGGTCTGGAAACGCTGGATAAACTGCGCGAAAAGTCCCTCTCCGGGCGCATTGTGGTATTCAGCGTCTCTAACCATGAAGAAGATGTGGTCACCGCACTGAAACGCGGCGCGGATGGCTATCTGTTAAAAGATATGGAACCGGAAGATCTGCTGAAAGCATTGCATCAGGCTGCTGCTGGCGAAATGGTATTAAGCGAAGCATTAACGCCTGTTCTGGCCGCCAGCTTGCGCGCTAACCGTGCCACTACTGAACGCGATGTTAACCAGTTAACCCCACGCGAGCGCGATATTCTCAAGCTGATTGCCCAGGGTTTGCCGAACAAGATGATTGCCCGCCGCCTGGACATCACCGAAAGCACAGTAAAAGTGCACGTCAAACACATGCTGAAGAAAATGAAGCTCAAGTCTCGCGTGGAAGCAGCGGTATGGGTGCATCAGGAGCGCATTTTCTGATTACGGTTCCCAGCGCAGTTCGTCGTTTGACAATGCATCGAACGGTTCGACAAGCGTTAGCGTGATCTCATTGGAGGAGACACGCTGCCCCTGGTTATCTTCCACCACCACCGACAATCGCCAGTGATTGCTTGCCCCTTCCCCGTTCTGCCAGTCAGGCATGATCAGCGTCCAGCCCTCCGCGCTGTTGGCTTGTGCGCCCGGCGTCAAACTTAATATCTGCGTATCGCCCTGCCAAATCAGTTGCCGAATACCGTAGCGACTGCGGATTTGTAATTTCAGCGGCACTGTTTCGCCAGGTTTTAGATCCCACGGCGGTGTCGCCAGAAACACCGTTAACGTTTTTCGCTGTCGGTACTCAAGAGTCGGTAGATTATTTCGCTGCGGATTGTCATAGCGACTACCACGTAACAACTGACTTTCGGCAACCTCGCCCGCAGAAAGTTGTTTTTTGAGCGGTACACCAAAGCGGTAATTAAGATTCAGCCCGAGGTTATTTTGATTCTCGCCACTTTCACCCTGTTTATGCTGGGCCGTCACAGTGACTAATGGCACAGGGGTGTAATTTAATCCCAGACTCAACGCGACGGGATTGTGATAACCCGTACCAGAGTTAAACAAATCAACACGATCACCAAAATACTGTTCTACGCTGACACTGGTATTGAGATGTTGATAGAACGGCATGCGCATCCGGGCTGTCAGGTCGTACCCGCGCGCCATCCGTTGTTCCTGCGTGGCTGTCTGTTCATGCCATGCAGCAAACGGCTGGTAAAAGTTTGCCGATAGTCGCAAATATTCGCCCCACGCTTCGGCACCAAAGCCCGCTCGCTGAAGATTTTCGTCCAGCAAGTTGTCATAAAAAGTGTTATAACCCACCAGCCAGCTGCCGCGCGCCCAGCGTTGCCCAACGCCCACATTGCTCACCAACCCATCATCCTGCTGAGTAAGACCCAGCTGGCTCCAGGTGAGATAACGATCATTATCTTGTAACGGCACAAACCAGCTTCCACGACTGCCGGTGAAATGTCCTTCGTTATCCAGTTTGACGTCAACACTGGCATTTCCCCACGGTGATAGCCAGGACTCTACGTGCTGATTAACCTGTTGACTAAGCGCATCGCGGACTTTTCCCAATGCGAAAGCTTTTGCCTGCTCGCCAGTATCCAGCCCGTTATCATTCATACTGGTTTCGCCGAAATCTTTCACAATTTCAGCAAAGTGTTTTTCCCCATCATGATTTTCAGGTGCCATGCCTAAATCCGGCAGACCATCATTGTTATTATCAAAGGGATTTGCCGCTTTTTGCTCGAAGGTAGATTGTGCGTTAGCTGTACCGCCTGCCGCCAGCAAGAGTAAATAAAACGGAATAATGCGAGGAACGAAACGGCTCAAAACGTCGGTAACTTCCGGTAAAAAATGAAAAACCATAGCCCTAAAGAATAACGATTACTGGCAACTTTTGTCGTATTTTCTCGCGCTTTCAGGAAAATCCTTAAAAATGTGACCGATTGGTCAGACGCTGCAGAAGCAGTAAGATAGAAGATGAGTGTCTAATTCCCTGAATACAGGAGTAAATAATGCAAAAAATCGTGATCGTTGCCAATGGCGCACCTTACGGGAGCGAATCCTTGTTTAACAGCTTGCGGCTGGCCATTGCGTTACGAGAGCAGGAGAGCAATCTGGATCTGCGCCTGTTCCTGATGTCTGATGCGGTCACAGCCGGGTTGCGCGGGCAAAAACCAGGGGAAGGCTACAACATTCAGCAAATGCTGGAGATCCTTACCGCTCAGAATGTACCGGTGAAATTGTGCAAAACCTGTACCGACGGGCGCGGGATTAGCACACTTCCTCTGATTGATGGGGTGGAAATCGGTACGCTTGTGGAACTGGCGCAATGGACGCTGTCAGCCGATAAAGTGCTCACATTTTAATGTTTGAGGGGGCGTCTGACGCCCCACTATGAGGGAAGTTTACTCAGGCGAATCCCGGCCGTAACACACCATCCGGATAATTCTCCGCCAGCAGTTTTTTTACCGATACCAGCAAATCATTCAGCCCATCGTCCTGCATTCCCAGTTTGATAAGCTCCTGTTCCAGTGAAAACAGGTATTGTGCGTTGGTTCCCAGTGGACCGCTCGCCGCCGCAATCAACGGCGCGATGACCTGAGCGCGAGTGTCAGATTCATATTCTGGATGTCGCGGGTCCATAATAAACACAATGGCGTTTACTGTGCGTCCATCATCAAGATCAAGCTGACACCAGGTTGGCAGATAACAGCCGGTAATCATCTCGCGCTTCCACAACAGGGTTAGTTCCTGCTCCAGCGTCTCTTCTGGCAGTCGATAGGCGACGCCTGTGGTGCGTCCGCCCTCTTTCAGTGCAAGCATCCGTCCCGGCTGGTGCGCAGTCCCGCGCCCGGCGGTCAGGCGCAGGCAAAACGCACGATGCCATCCAACCAGTGTACCGGTGCACGACTCGGTAAACTCCAGTGCCGGATTCCACATCAACGATCCATAACCGAAGATCCACACCGGTCCCTCATCAGGTCGACAAGCCAGCGTCGCCGCCAGCGAAGCCGCCCGTTGCTCTGCTGACCATAAGAGTGATTCTTCAATGGCACCAAATGCCGTTTTACAATCGGCATTCATCAAGAAATCACGCGTTATCACCTTACACCTCCGCCACTGCATACTTCCCTGCGACAACTTTTTGGTGTCTTCCGGACATTTTTACTGCTCATTTTGAAACCATTAACGGGACAATATGCAATCCACGGACCACTTGCAAGGCAACACCGCACGAATAGCTTTAACTAAGCTACCGGTTTTACGATTTTTTATGCCATTTATCATCATCCCCTTTGGCATATTCATGCTTCACAGCAGCCCAGGCCACTTTATGCGCGGTTTCTTCGCGACTGGCGTCATCACGCCGATCTTCTTTATCTTTATATTGATCCCATGCGCTGTTGAACGCTTCTTTATAGATATCCTGAGCATGAGACGGTAGCACGTGCTTTACGCTTTCCGGCAGATCGCTTTTCGTTTTATACGGCATCGTTGACTCCTTTTACAAAGTTGAACATTAAGTGTGGTCAACAATATCCACTCTTGCCAAAACATAAGAATTTTCATGTCAGACTCTTCTTAAGAAACGCTAAAACAAACATTGTCTAAACGCATTGCTTATTTTTATGGCCCGATGAGTAAAAAATCGACAGCGGGGTAAAAATTCGTAAAATGTTACCGATATCCAGACACTTTCTGTTATTTTTCCTACCTATTTTTTACATTTTCGATAAATTCATCTGCAAAGGGATAACCATAATGTCAAATGCTCAAGAGGCGGTAAAAACCCGCCACAAGGAGACTTCGCTTATTTTCCCGGTTCTGGCGCTGGTAGTGCTGTTCCTGTGGGGAAGCAGCCAGACACTACCAGTGGTCATTGGCATCAATCTTCTTGCTCTTATTGGTATTTTAAGTAGCGCTTTTAGTGTTGTCCGTCATGCGGACGTATTAGCCCATCGCCTGGGAGAACCTTACGGTTCGCTTATTCTTAGCCTTTCAGTGGTTATTCTTGAAGTCAGTTTGATTTCAGCTTTAATGGCAACCGGCGACGCCGCGCCAACGCTAATGCGTGATACGCTCTATTCAATCATTATGATTGTTACCGGTGGGCTGGTTGGCTTTTCATTATTGTTGGGCGGACGCAAGTTTGCCACCCAATATATGAATCTGTTTGGTATCAAGCAGTATTTAATTGCGCTGTTCCCCCTGGCGATAATCGTACTGGTATTTCCAATGGCTCTGCCTGTGGCGAATTTTTCAACCGGTCAGGCGTTACTGGTAGCATTAATTTCTGCGGCAATGTATGGCGTATTTTTGCTGATCCAGACCAAAACGCATCAAAGTTTATTTGTCTACGAGCACGAAGATGACAGTGATGATGACGACCCGCACCACGGTAAACCGTCTGCCCATAGCAGCCTGTGGCATGCTATCTGGTTGATTGTCCATCTGATTGCCGTTATTGCGGTGACCAAAATGAACGCCAGCCCGCTGGAGACATTGCTCGACAGCATGAATGCCCCTGTCGCCTTTACTGGCTTCCTGGTGGCTCTGTTGATTCTGTCGCCGGAAGGTTTAGGTGCGTTAAAAGCAGTGTTGAACAACCAGGTCCAGCGCGCGATGAATCTGTTCTTTGGTTCAGTGTTAGCAACCATTTCGCTTACCGTACCTGTCGTCACGCTAATTGCCTTTATGACGGGTAACGAATTGCAGTTTGCACTTGGTGCGCCAGAAATGGTGGTGATGGTGGCCTCTTTAGTGCTGTGCCATATCTCCTTCTCCACCGGACGTACTAACGTGCTCAATGGCGCAGCGCATCTGGCACTGTTTGCCGCCTATTTGATGACGATATTTGCCTGACAGTTATATCTCCTCCGATGACGGAAATCGGGGGAGATAATATAAATTCCTGCTTATTGTATTTCTTCATACTACCTGGACAGGTCGTTAATCAGAATTGCGAGCCTGTACCACAACCTGCACGAAACCACTGCAACAGCTGTTGAAAAGCCGGAATGTACTCTTTATTGCAAACATTTCAGGGATGAAGTGAAGATGAATTGAGACGTAGTATCCACACCAAGCCGGCGTTATCCGGTGAGGCGCAATGTTGCGGGGGCTTTATCCCTGGTGGCATTGGTTGCTGGAAAGAGAAAACCCCCGCACGTTGAGAGGTAAAACCTGACAACAGAACGGGGGCTAATCTTGAACCATCAACAATTCAAGAATAGCCGCAAAATGTTGTCATTACAACAAGGCGGCTATATGACGCTCGCGCAGTTTGCCATGATTTTCTGGCACGACCTGGCAGCACCGATCCTGGCGGGAATTATTACCGCAGCGATTGTCAGCTGGTGGCGTAACCGGAAGTAAGGTGAAAACGGACGTCAGGCTGCCGTGATGGCAATATGCGCCCGAAACCGGCCGCAGGGGTAACAGCCTGCGGCCTTTTTTGTCTTTATCTCTTCCACAAGTAAATATTGGCAACCCGAGCTGGAAGCATCATCCAGAGCACTCATGAAACGACTGTAACAGCTGTTGAAAAACCGGAATGCACTCTTCATTGCATACATTTCAGGGATGAAGTGAAGATTAATTGAGTCGTAGTATCCACACCAAGCCGGCGTTATCCGGTGAGGCGCAATGTTGCGGGGGCTCTATCCCTGGTGGCATTGGTTGCTGGAAAGAGAAAACCCCCGCACGTTGAGAGGTATAACCTGACAACAGAACGGGGGCTAATCTTGAACCAGAACAATTCAAGAATAGCCGCAAAATGTTGTCATTACAACAAGGCGGCTATATGACGCTCACGCAGTTTGCCATGACTTTCTGGCACGACCTGGCAGCACCGATCCTGGCGGGAATTATTACCGCAGCGATTGTCAGCTGGTGGCGTAACCGGAAGTAAGGTGAAAACGGGCGTCAGGCTGCCGTGATGGCAATATGCGCCCGAAACCGGCCGCAGGAGTAACAGCCTGCGGCCTTTTTTGTATCCGGCCCCATGAAAAAAGCCTTAACGCAGAACGCTAAGGCTTTAGTTTTCAAGCAAAAAAGATTACTTGCTGGTATCCAGTTCTTCGAAACCTTTCACCAGATCATCAATCGCTTTCATCTGCTTGAGGAACGGTTCCAGTTTAGCCAGCGGCAGCGCGGATGGACCATCACATTTCGCATGTTCCGGATCCGGATGCGCTTCAATAAACAGCCCCGCCAGACCTACCGCCATACCGGCACGTGCCAGCTCAGCCACCTGAGCACGACGACCGCCGGAAGCTGCGCCAAACGGATCGCGGCATTGCAGTGCGTGGGTCACGTCGAAAATCACCGGTGAATTACCAGACACTTTCTTCATGATGCTGAAGCCCAGCATATCAACAACCAGGTTGTCATAGCCGAAGTTAGCACCGCGATCGCAAAGAATCACTTTTTCGTTGCCGCCTTCTTTGAATTTATCAACGATATTACCCATCTGTCCCGGGCTGACAAACTGCGGTTTCTTGACGTTAATTACCGCACCGGTTTTCGCCATGGCTTCAACCAGGTCAGTCTGGCGAGCAAGAAACGCCGGCAACTGAATCACATCCACAACATCAGCAACGGGCTGAGCCTGGCTTGGTTCGTGAACGTCGGTGATAATTTTCACGCCAAAAGTCTGCTTCAACTCCTGGAAGATTTTCATCCCTTCTTCCAGGCCCGGTCCACGATAAGAGTGGATGGAGGAGCGGTTGGCTTTGTCAAAAGAGGCTTTGAACACGTAAGGGATACCCAGTTTCTGGGTCACGGTTACGTAGTGCTCGCAAATGCGCATCGCCAGATCGCGAGATTCTAGCACGTTCATACCGCCAAACAGTACGAACGGCAGGTCATTTGCTACGTTGATGTCGCCAATGCTAACCACTTTTTGTTTCATAGGATCGCCTTAATCTTGAGTAAAATGTCGATTAATTAATGCAGCACAATATGTTTATGCGCGATGTTATTTATTTGCGCACGGATCATTTCGCTGATCGGGTCTTCCGGACACTGTTCAACGAAATAACTTAAATCGTTCAACGCAACGTGTTCGCAATCCAGTTGCGCATAAATCAACCCGCGATCGCGAATTTCATAGGGATCTTCCGGGTTGAATTGTAATAAAGCTTCGCTGGTGCGTAACGCCAGCTCCATCTGATTTTCTTCCATCAACGAAGCTTTGAGTGTATCCAGCAATTTGCGGATTACCTCAATGTTATCAGCTTCATCAAGGTCTTCATAAAAAAGTTCCGCCGACGGGCTGATATTTCCCTTTAACCATACGTCCAGCATATGTTCGCTTAACGATTCACCGTTAAAAGGATTAATCAGCCAAATTTCGCCATCCGGACATTCAATGCGCAATATCAGCTGCGTAGGGAAAATCACCGGCAGCAGCGGCAAATCGAGACGATTCGCGACCCATAATAAAACGGCACCTAATGATACCGCACTGCCCTGTCGATTCTTTAACACCTGGTCCAGCCATAATGCATCGGAAAGACGATAAACGCCGCGTGAGGCTTTAAATCCCCAGTCGCCGTAAAACAGCGCGATCAGTTTTTCCAGCTGCTCTTCTAAAGGCAGAAGCTGGCTGATTTCTTCCTTCGCCAGACTAACGAGACGCTCCAGTTCGTCGTAAACATCTTGCGAGGGAAAATCGCGGCGGATTGCTTCGCAAGCCAGGATCATGCCTTCGCACAATGGCGCTTTATTAAATTCGAAATCAGCTAACGATCTCATGACTTACCCCAGTAACGGTACTTTTGTGGTGGCGAGTTTAATGATGATGTACAGCACCACCAACGCCAGCGGGAAGGCAATAATGCGCGCCTGCTGACTGTGCATACGACGATAATCGAGTGCAATAAAACCCAAAACGATATAAATGATAACTCCAAACAGCTTTTCAGTCAGCCACTGTGCCTGCCCGGAAAATGGCAGGATGTGCGCTTTAGCCATCAACGCAATGCCGCTTAACAATAACACCGTATCGACAACCGGCGGCACAATGCGCGTCCAACGAGCAAATGCCTGTGGATGCTTCTGATAACGTAGCCAGAAACGTAAGGTTAATAGCCCTACAGAAAGCGCAATGCTAATGAGATGAACGCTAAGCAGTGTAGAAAAACTTGTCATTGATAATAGCGGCCGAGCGTTACGCGCTCGTTATCACCATAGTCCCGACAGGTTTCGACGTCATGATATCCCGCGTGGATAAATGCCTGTCGCACCGCTTCGCCCTGCTGCCAACCATGTTCCAGAAGCAGAAAGCCGCCGGATACCAGCGCGTTACGCGACTGTTCGATGATATGCACGATGTCTGCCATTCCACTGTCTGCCGCAACCAGCGCAGTGAGCGGCTCAAAGCGAACATCGCCTTGTTGAAGATGTGGGTCCTGCTCGTCAATATACGGAGGATTACTGACAATCATCGCAAACTGCTGCCCGGCTAGCGCGCTAAACCAGTCGCTTTGCAGAATATGGATGTTTTTGATCGCCAGATTCTGGGCATTACGTTGCGCCAGAGAGACAGCATCGGGCATACGATCTACAGCGGTAATTTCGCAGTCCGGGCGCTCGCTAGCCAGCGCCAGCGCAATCGCCCCGGTACCCGTCCCGAGATCGAGAATACGGCAAGGTTGTTCAGGCAACCGCGCCAGTGCCTGCTCCACCAGACACTCCGTATCCGGGCGCGGAATTAAGGTCGCTGGCGAAACAAATAACGGCAACGACCAGAATTCTCGCACCCCGGTTAAATGAGCAATGGGTTCACCATCGCGACGACGTGTCAGTAGCGCATCAAGTTGCTGACATTGTTCGTCAGTCAGCTGCGTTTCACCAAAGGCGAGAATAAAAGTACGCCCTCTGCCGGTAACATGCTCCAGCAGGATTTCAGCATCACGCCGCGGGCTTTCGCTCGCCTGAAGTTGGCTTATTGCTTCACGTAACCAGTGTTGATATTCCATTATTCCTGCTCGGACAACGCCGCCAGTTGGTCGGCCTGATGTTCCTGGATAATCGGTTCAATTAGCATATCCAGCTTACCTTCCATCACTTCATCCAGACGGTAGAGCGTCAGGTTGATGCGGTGATCGGTAACGCGCCCCTGCGGGAAATTGTAAGTACGGTTACGATCGCTGCGATCGCCACTCCCCAGCAGGTTACGACGTGTAGACGCTTCGGCCTGTTGCCGTTTTGCCATTTCTGCAGCGTGGATGCGAGCACCAAGTACAGAAAGTGCTTTAGCTTTGTTTTTATGTTGTGAACGTTCGTCCTGACATTCAACAACAATCCCGGTCGGCAAGTGAGTAATACGAATTGCCGAATCGGTGGTGTTAACGTGCTGACCACCCGCCCCTGAGGAGCGGAAAGTATCAATGCGCAAATCTGCTGGGTTGATGTCCGGCAGTTCTGCGTCAGGCAGTTCTGGCATTACCGCAACGGTACAAGCAGAAGTATGAATTCGACCCTGCGATTCCGTAGCAGGCACACGCTGCACGCGATGACCGCCAGATTCGAATTTCAAACGACCATATACACCATCACCGCTAATTTTGGCGATGATCTCTTTATAACCACCATGTTCACCCTCGCTGGCGCTCATGATTTCTACACGCCAGCGGCGGGCTTCGGCGTAACGGCTGTACATACGGAACAGATCGCCAGCGAAGAGCGCCGCTTCGTCGCCGCCGGTTCCGGCACGGACTTCGAGGAAGGCGTTACGTTCGTCATCAGGATCTTTTGGTAGCAACAGAACCTGTAATTGCTGCTCCAGTTGCTCGCTTTTTTCTTTAGCTTCGCGCAGTTCATCCTGCGCCATCTCACGCATTTCAGGATCGTCGAGCATCATCTGTGCGGTTTCGATATCTTCCTGAACCTGTTGCCAGTCGGTAAAACAGCGCGAAACATCACTTAACTGCGCATATTCGCGTGATAATGCGCGAAAACGTTCCTGGTCGGCGATAGTTTGCGCGTCACCCAGCAACGCCTGAACTTCTTCATGGCGTTCATGCAGGGCTTCCAGTTTGGCAACGATAGAAGGCTTCATAGGCGTAAATGCACCCTGTAAAAAAAGAAAATGATGTACTGCTACTCCAGCCCGAGGCTGTCGCGCAGAATATTCAGGCGTTCGTTATCCCCGTCACGGGCGGCCTGTTGAAGTGATTTCGTTGGCGCATGGATCAGGCGGTTAGTCAGTTTCCATGCCAGATCCTGCATAATGGCTTGAGCGTCGCCGCCCTGCTCAAGGGCCGCTAACGCTTTGGCGGTTAACTCATCGCGAACTTGCTCTGCCTGGCTGCGATACTCGCGAATAGTTTCGCTGGCGCTTTGTGCACGCAGCCACGCCATAAATTCGCTGGTTTCCTGAGCGACAATAGTTTCCGCCTCAACCGCTGCGGCTTTACGCTGCGCCAGGTTGTGCGAAATGATGCTTTGCAGATCATCAACGCTATAAAGATAAGCATTCGCCAGTTTGCCAACTTCCGGCTCAACATCGCGCGGAACGGCAATATCCACCAACAGCATTGGTTGGTTGCGACGGCTTTTTAATGCCCGCTCCACCATGCCTTTACCGATAATCGGTAACGGGCTTGCAGTTGAACTAATGATGATATCGGCTTCGCGCAGACGCTCGTCGATATCGCTCAGGGCAATCACTTCCGCGCCGACTTCATCTGCCAGAATTTGGGCACGTTCGCGAGTGCGGTTGGCGATAATCATCTTCTGTACTTTGTGTTCGCGCAGATGACGCGCCACCAGCTCGATGGTTTCGCCCGCACCCACCAGCAGTACCGTCACCGTAGAGAGCGATTCAAAGATCTGCCGCGCCAGCGTACAAGCCGCAAAAGCGACAGAAACAGCGCTGGCACCGATATCTGTTTCAGTGCGAACACGTTTCGCTACAGAGAAAGATTTCTGAAACATGCGTTCCAGTTCGCTGGCCTTCATATGGCCTTTTTGCGAATCGGCAAACGCTTTTTTAACCTGACCGAGGATCTGCGGCTCCCCCAGAACCAGTGAATCCAGGCCGCTGGCAACACGCATTAAATGGCTAACCGCGTCGTTATCCTGATGCCAGTAGAGGCTTTTGCGCAGGTCTTCTTCATTAAGATTGTGATAATCGCAAAGCCAGCGGATTAACGCCTCTTGCAGGTTATCCTGCTCTTCAACGCTAAGATAAAGTTCCGTGCGATTGCACGTCGACAGCACCACGCCGCCCTGCACCATCGGCTGCGCAAGCAGGCTGTCAAGCGCCTGATCGAGCTTATCCGGCGAAAACGATACACGTTCTCGCAGCGATACAGGTGCCGTTTTATGGTTGATACCGAGTGCTAAAAGGGTCATGTCTGCGGGAAATAATACCAACGTTGATAGGGTTAGTCTGCTTGCATCATACAGGATGCGTAAGATCAATAAAAGAGAGCGCCCCCTTTTGGAGTAATTGCCGAAAGCCGTTAGATTCTGGCAATTAAGACAACTTGAACATAGACGATAGCGGACGGTAACGCTAGCATTAAGGGTTATAACTGCAACGTATCTCAAGGACTTGTCATCACTATGCCCCTGCCCGATTTTCGTCTTATCCGCCTACTACCGCTGGCTGCTCTTGTGCTCACTGCCTGTTCCGTTACCACGCCCAAAGGTCCTGGCAAAAGCCCGGATTCGCCACAATGGCGTCAGCATCAGCAAGACGTGCGCAATCTTAATCAGTATCAAACTCGCGGCGCGTTCGCTTATATTTCTGACCAACAAAAAGTGTACGCCCGTTTCTTCTGGCAGCAAACTGGCCAGGATCGCTACCGTCTGCTGCTGACTAACCCATTAGGCAGCACGGAACTGGAGTTGAATGCTCAACCGGGTAACGTGCAGTTAGTCGACAATAAAGGTCAGCGTTATACCGCCGATGACGCCGAAGAGATGATTGGCAAATTGACCGGAATGCCAATTCCGCTCAACAGCTTGCGCCAGTGGATTTTAGGTTTACCGGGTGATGCAACCGACTACAAACTGGACGACCAGTACCGCCTGAGCGAAATCACCTACAGCCAGAATGGCAAAAACTGGAAAGTTGTTTACGGTGGTTATGACACCAAAACTCAACCTGCGATGCCAGCCAATATGGAACTCACCGACGGTGGTCAACGCATCAAGTTAAAAATGGATAACTGGATAGTGAAATAATGCGGACACAGTGGCCCTCTCCGGCAAAACTTAATCTGTTTTTATACATTACCGGTCAGCGTGCGGATGGTTACCACACGCTGCAAACGCTGTTTCAGTTCCTTGATTACGGCGACACCATCAGCATTGAGCTTCGTGACGATGGGGATATTCGTCTGTTAACGCCCGTTGAAGGCGTGGAACATGAAGATAACCTGATCGTTCGCGCAGCACGGTTGTTGATGAAAACTGCGGCAGACAGCGGGCGTCTTCCGACGGGAAGCGGTGCGAATATCAGCATTGATAAGCGTTTGCCGATGGGCGGCGGTCTCGGCGGTGGTTCTTCCAATGCCGCGACGGTTCTGGTGGCGTTAAATTATCTCTGGCAATGCGGACTAAGCATGGATGAGCTGGCGGAAATGGGGCTGACGCTGGGCGCAGATGTTCCTGTCTTTGTTCGGGGGCATGCCGCGTTTGCCGAAGGCGTTGGTGAAATACTAACGCCGGTGGATCCGCCAGAGAAGTGGTATCTGGTGGCGCACCCTGGTGTAAGTATTCCGACACCGGTGATTTTTAAAGATCCTGAACTCCCGCGCAATACGCCAAAAAGGTCAATAGAAACGTTGCTAAAATGTGAATTCAGCAATGATTGCGAGGTTATCGCAAGAAAACGTTTTCGCGAGGTTGATGCGGTGCTTTCCTGGCTGTTAGAATACGCCCCGTCGCGCCTGACTGGGACAGGGGCCTGTGTCTTTGCTGAATTTGATACAGAGTCTGAAGCCCGCCAGGTGCTAGAGCAAGCCCCGGAATGGCTCAATGGCTTTGTGGCGAAAGGCGTTAATCTTTCCCCATTGCACAGAGCCATGCTTTAAGCCGGGCAAGCTGAGTTTCGGTGACAACGTCACCTTGTTCCAGACGTTGCATCGCGCTCTTTAATACACCGCCTGGAAAGAATCATGCCTGGCCCGCACAGTTTTCGGCAGATTCTTTCCACCAATGGACGCATGCCTGAGGTTCTTCTCGTGCCTGATATGAAGCTTTTTGCTGGTAACGCCACCCCGGAACTAGCACAACGTATTGCCAACCGCCTGTACACTTCACTCGGCGACGCCGCTGTAGGTCGCTTTAGCGACGGCGAAGTCAGCGTACAAATTAACGAAAATGTACGCGGTGGTGATATTTTCATCATCCAGTCCACTTGTGCCCCTACTAACGACAACCTGATGGAATTAGTCGTTATGGTTGATGCCCTGCGTCGTGCTTCCGCAGGTCGTATCACCGCTGTTATCCCCTACTTTGGCTATGCGCGCCAGGACCGTCGCGTCCGTTCCGCTCGTGTACCAATCACTGCGAAAGTGGTTGCAGACTTCCTCTCCAGCGTCGGTGTTGACCGTGTGCTGACAGTGGATCTGCACGCTGAACAGATTCAGGGTTTCTTCGACGTTCCGGTTGATAACGTATTTGGTAGCCCGATCCTGCTGGAAGACATGCTGCAGCTGAATCTGGATAACCCAATTGTGGTTTCTCCGGACATCGGCGGCGTTGTGCGTGCCCGCGCTATCGCTAAGCTGCTGAACGATACCGATATGGCAATCATCGACAAACGTCGTCCGCGTGCGAACGTTTCCCAGGTGATGCATATCATCGGTGACGTTGCAGGTCGTGACTGCGTACTGGTCGATGATATGATCGATACTGGCGGTACGCTGTGTAAAGCTGCTGAAGCTCTGAAAGAACGTGGTGCTAAACGTGTATTTGCGTACGCGACTCACCCGATCTTCTCTGGCAACGCGGCGAACAACCTGCGTAACTCTGTAATTGATGAAGTCGTTGTCTGCGATACCATTCCGCTGAGCGATGAAATCAAATCACTGCCGAACGTGCGTACTCTGACCCTGTCAGGTATGCTGGCCGAAGCGATTCGTCGTATCAGCAACGAAGAATCGATCTCTGCCATGTTCGAACACTAATCGAACCCGGCTCAAAGACCCGCTGCGGCGGGTTTTTTTGTCTGTAATATCCATTTGTATGACCTATGCCTCCTTCACCTGCCATTTAGTTGACAGATGATGCGCTCACGGATGAAACATTATTGTGAACAAAATATTTTCCTCACATGTGATGCCTTTCCGCGCTCTGATCGACGCTTGCTGGAAAGAAAAATATACTGCCGCACGGTTTACCCGTGACCTGATTGCCGGGATAACCGTCGGGATTATTGCTATCCCGCTGGCAATGGCGTTGGCTATTGGTAGTGGTGTGGCACCCCAGTACGGTTTATATACCGCAGCTGTTGCGGGGATTGTCATTGCTCTGACGGGGGGGTCACGCTTTAGCGTTTCCGGTCCGACTGCGGCATTTGTGGTAATTCTCTATCCCGTTTCGCAACAGTTTGGACTGGCAGGACTGCTGGTCGCGACACTCATGTCAGGTGTCTTTTTGATCCTGATGGGGCTGGCACGTTTTGGACGCTTGATTGAATATATTCCGGTTTCCGTGACCTTAGGTTTCACCTCGGGTATCGGGATCACCATCGGTACCATGCAGATTAAAGATTTTCTCGGTCTGCAAATGGCCCATGTCCCGGAGCATTATCTACAAAAAGTCGGCGCATTATTTATGGCGTTGCCGACCATTAATGTGGGTGATGCTGCCATTGGCATTGTGACACTAGGTATTCTGGTTTTCTGGCCACGTCTGGGCATTCGTTTACCGGGTCATCTTCCAGCCTTGCTGGCTGGTTGTGCGGTGATGGGGATTGTTAACCTGCTCGGCGGGCATGTTGCTACCATCGGATCGCAATTCCACTACGTTCTGGCAGATGGTTCTCAGGGTAACGGTATTCCGCAACTGCTGCCGCAACTGGTACTACCGTGGGACCTGCCCAATTCAGAATTTACCCTCACCTGGGATTCTATTCGCACACTGCTGCCTGCGGCATTCTCAATGGCTATGCTCGGCGCAATCGAATCTCTGCTCTGCGCCGTGGTGCTGGATGGTATGACCGGGACAAAACACAAGGCGAATAGCGAACTGGTTGGACAGGGGCTGGGGAATATCATCGCCCCGTTCTTTGGTGGTATTACCGCTACAGCTGCCATCGCGCGCTCTGCCGCTAACGTCCGTGCCGGGGCAACTTCCCCTATCTCGGCGGTGATCCACTCTATTCTGGTTATTCTTGCCCTGCTGGTACTGGCACCGCTGCTCTCCTGGCTGCCGCTTTCCGCCATGGCTGCCCTGCTGTTGATGGTGGCGTGGAACATGAGTGAAGCGCACAAAGTGGTCGACTTGCTGCGTCATGCGCCGAAAGATGACATCATCGTCATGCTGCTGTGCATGTCGCTGACCGTGCTGTTTGATATGGTTATTGCCATCAGCGTGGGGATCGTGCTGGCATCGCTGCTGTTTATGCGTCGTATCGCACGTATGACTCGCCTGGCCCCGGTAGTCGTAGACGTTCCAGACGATGTTCTGGTTCTGCGCGTTATTGGCCCGCTGTTCTTTGCTGCCGCTGAAGGCTTGTTCACGGACCTGGAGTCACGTCTTGAAGGCAAACGGATTGTGATTCTGAAGTGGGATGCCGTTCCGGTACTTGATGCTGGTGGTCTTGATGCGTTCCAGCGTTTTGTGAAGCGTCTACCCGAAGGATGTGAACTGCGCGTGTGCAACGTGGAATTCCAGCCACTGCGCACTATGGCTCGCGCAGGCATTCAACCGATCCCGGGACGCCTCGCGTTCTTCCCGAATCGTCGCGCGGCGATGGCGGATTTATAAGTACGAGATTGACCAGTCAGCGCAAACTGACTGGTCAGCAAACTGCATTATTTGTTAGCTATGACGGCGATTATCGCTACGGCGGCAACGTTTGTCATAGTGGCGAACCCACCAGTAACGGTCGCACACCTGTTCATGCCCGCCAACACGGGCACCCGCCAGCCAGAGAATGGCACCGACGAAAATACTTAGCACTGCACCATGTGCGAAATACTGGGGCATATTAAACTGTGGTAACTGGTTGAGGATTGAATACCCCACGCCGACCACCATTACCACCAGACCCAACCCCATGAGCACGTTACCGAGTAACGAAGCGTTTTTGCGTTTCATATGTCACCTCCGGAACTTTCTGGGTTGTAACAGGGAATACCCCTCTTCCTTATGTGTAAAGTATAGACAACACCCTGTGGGTTATGTGCGGGCGTGATCACAATTACAACCCTTATTTCAACAAAACTTTACAAATAAACGCCTGAACACCTTGACTTTCTAATAGTCCACTCAGGCAATTATTACGTTATCTGCATTTGATACGCAGTTTTTTGTCAAGCGGGGCCGCAACCAGTAAACTACGCGCCAGTTATGTACACACTCAGGACAAAAAAACGTGACGATTAAATTGATTGTCGGCCTGGCGAACCCCGGTGCTGAATACGCCGTAACGCGACATAATGCTGGTGCCTGGTTCGTTGACTTACTGGCAGAGCGTTTGCGCGCTCCGCTGCGCGAAGAGGCTAAATTCTTTGGTTATACTTCGCGAGTCACCCTTGGAGGTGAAGATGTCCGCCTGTTAGTCCCGACTACATTTATGAATCTCAGCGGCAAAGCCGTTGCGGCGATGGCCAGTTTTTTCCGCATTAATCCGGACGAAATTCTGGTGGCCCACGACGAACTGGATCTGCCTCCTGGCGTCGCCAAATTTAAGTTGGGCGGTGGCCATGGTGGTCACA
This sequence comes from Escherichia sp. WS3227_2, assembly GCF_046486495.1. NCBI lineage: Bacteria > Pseudomonadati > Pseudomonadota > Gammaproteobacteria > Enterobacterales > Enterobacteriaceae > Escherichia > Escherichia sp. WS3227_2. The sequence continues at coordinate 283,705 of NZ_JBJQLG010000005.1, read as the reverse complement.
ATGGACTTAAAGACATCATCAGTAAATTGGGTAATAACCCTAACTTTCACCGTTTACGCATCGGAATCGGTCATCCGGGCGATAAAAATAAAGTTGTTGGTTTTGTATTAGGCAAACCGCCTGTTAGTGAACAGAAGTTAATTGATGAAGCCATCGACGAAGCGGCGCGTTGTACTGAAATGTGGTTTACAGATGGCTTGACCAAAGCAACGAACCGATTGCACGCCTTTAAAGCGCAATAAGTCGTTGTCTGCGGCATTTTTGCCGAGTGCCGTGTATAATAGGCAAAGTTATTTCCATTTCTGCAATCTGTTAGCAATAACAGGTTGATTATTAAGATATTAAGGTGATTTAAATCATGGGATTCAAATGCGGTATCGTCGGTTTGCCCAACGTCGGGAAATCTACCCTGTTCAACGCGCTGACCAAAGCCGGTATTGAAGCGGCCAACTTTCCATTCTGCACCATTGAGCCGAACACAGGCGTCGTACCAATGCCTGACCCTCGCCTGGATCAACTGGCTGAAATCGTAAAGCCGCAGCGTACGCTTCCCACGACCATGGAATTTGTCGATATCGCCGGTCTGGTAAAAGGCGCATCGAAAGGCGAAGGTCTGGGTAACCAGTTCCTGACCAACATCCGTGAAACTGAAGCGATCGGTCACGTTGTTCGCTGCTTTGAAAATGACAACATCATTCACGTTTCCGGCAAAGTTAACCCGGCGGATGATATTGAAGTTATCAACACCGAACTGGCGCTGGCGGACCTCGACACCTGCGAACGTGCGATTCATCGCGTACAGAAGAAAGCCAAAGGTGGCGATAAAGACGCGAAAGCCGAGCTGGCGGTACTGGAAAAATGCCTGCCGCAGCTGGAAAACGCAGGTATGCTGCGCGCGCTGGATTTAAGCGCTGAAGAGAAAGCGGCTATTCGTTACCTGAGCTTCCTGACGCTGAAACCAACAATGTACATCGCCAACGTCAACGAAGACGGTTTTGAAAACAACCCGTATCTTGACCAGGTGCGTGAAATCGCGGCGAAAGAAGGTTCTGTTGTGGTTCCGGTTTGTGCTGCTGTTGAAGCAGACATTGCCGAACTGGACGACGAAGAACGTGACGAGTTTATGCAGGAGCTTGGGCTGGAAGAGCCGGGCCTGAACCGTGTGATCCGTGCCGGTTATAAGCTGCTGAACCTGCAAACTTACTTCACCGCTGGGGTGAAAGAAGTACGTGCATGGACCATTCCGGTTGGTGCAACCGCGCCGCAGGCCGCTGGCAAAATCCATACTGATTTTGAAAAAGGCTTTATCCGTGCACAAACCATCTCGTTTGAAGATTTCATCACTTACAAAGGTGAACAAGGCGCGAAAGAAGCAGGCAAAATGCGTGCAGAAGGCAAAGATTACATCGTTAAAGATGGCGATGTAATGAACTTCCTGTTCAATGTCTAATTAATTTGTTGTCTCATGAGGTTTCGCTAAATCTCATGAAGAGCGCAAAAGTATATAAAATCCACGCAATTGCGTGGATTTTTCATTTTACCGAGTCCTAACCATTCTTATAACATCCTACACTTTTGTGCTTATTGCCTATAGTGAACCACCAGAATAATTAAAGACATAAGTGTTCAGATGAGGGATATCTCATTAGCAATGAGATAACGTAAGTTTGTGTTCCACTGCACATCAGACACCTTTTACAGCTGATCAATATTGATCACGCTCCAATATGCTGGCGAGAAAAGGACTTGCCTGAAGGGCAATATCCAGCAGATAAAGCCCCCGAATAACGTGATTACGTGCGATCCTGGCAAGATGAAAATGATAACCAGTAGCACGATAATAACGATAAGCCAGAAAATCCATTGTTCAAAAATGAATATCGATGTTTTTTGCTTTTTCTTATTAGTAATGCAAAAATGGCTCATATTGTTTTTGTTATGCAGATACATCAAGCGAAAATCCCATAACTAATTAGGATTATTACCAAAAATATTCACCAAATTATTTAACCGCTGTTTGTTGTAATGTTTTTGTCATATTCATAGTAACGATTTGGAATAAGTAACGACAACTTAGGGAATAACTCGATCTAAACTCACCTTTGTAAGGAGGATGTTAAATATATATTAATTCCTGTGTTCCTGATTTTGCCCGGTAATAGAGAATTATTCTCAGAGCAGCTCATCATGATTGCACCATACAAATATCATGATGATAAGAGGATATTATTCATTGACTTAAACAAAATGACAAAATCCATAGACCCATAGCCTGGGTACTATATAGGAGTGGTATGGGCATCAAACAACACAATGGGAATACCAAAGCCGATCGTCTCGCTGAATTAAAAATCCGTTCGCCCTCCATTCAACTGATAAAATATGGCGCTATTGGTTTGAATGCAATTATCTTTTCCCCCCTGCTGATAGCTGCTGATTTAGGAAGTCAAGATGGCACCAATATTACTATTAGTGATGGTGACAGAATTATAGGAGATACCGCCGATCCATCAGGAAACCTCTATGGTGTAATGACCCCAGCAGGAAACACGCCTGGCAATATCAACCTGGGTAATGATGTCACCGTCAATGTCAACGACGCCTCTGGATATGCAAAGGGAATCGTTATTCAGGGCAAGAACAGCTCCCTGACAGCTAACCGACTTACAGTAGATGTTGTTGGTCAAACCTCTGCCATCGGCATTAATTTAATTGGTGACTATACCCATGCTGACTTAGGCACAGGCAGCACCATTAAGAGTAACGATGACGGCATCATTATTGGACATAGCTCAACACTAACAGCCACTCAATTCACCATTGAAAACTCGAACGGTATAGGCCTAACCATCAATGACTATGGCACCAGTGTCGATCTTGGAAGCGGAAGTAAAATCAAGACCGATGGAAGTACAGGTGTTTATATCGGTGGTCTCAACGGCAATAACGCCAATGGTGCTGCGCGTTTTACGGCGACAGACCTGACAATCGATGTTCAGGGCTACAGCGCCATGGGAATAAACGTACAGAAAAACTCTGTTGTCGATCTCGGAACAAACAGTTCCATTAAAACCAATGGCGATAATGCACACGGCCTCTGGAGCTTTGGCCAGGTGAGCGCGAATGCACTCACTGTTGATGTAACTGGAGCCGCGGCCAATGGCGTCGAAGTTCGTGGTGGTACAACCACTATCGGTGCTGATAGCCATATTTCTTCCGCGCAGGGCGGTGGCCTCGTAACCAGTGGTTCAGACGCGACAATCAATTTTTCTGGCACGGCAGCGCAACGAAACAGCATCTTTTCCAGCGGTTCTTATGGTGCCTCAGCCCAGACGGCAACGGCTGTTATCAACATGCAAAATACCGATATTACGGTTGATCGTAATGGCAGTCTGGCGCTGGGTTTGTGGGCGCTCAGCGGCGGTAGAATAACCGGAGACAGTTTGGCTATCACCGGCGCGGCAGGAGCCAGGGGAATTTATGCCATGACCAACAGCCAGATCGATCTCACGAGCGCTCTGGTCATTGATATGAGTACACCCGACCAGATGGCCATCGCAACGCAACATGACGATGGTTATGCTGCCAGCCGCATCAACGCTTCGGGTCGTATGCTTATCAACGGTAGCGTTCTCTCCAAAGGTGGGCTAATCAATCTGGATATGCACCCTGGGTCGGTTTGGACAGGTTCCTCCCTCAGCGATAATGTCAATGGCGGGAAACTGGACGTTGCAATGAATAACAGCGTCTGGAACGTAACAAGTAATTCTAATCTCGACACGCTGGCGCTGAGCCATTCAACTGTCGATTTTGCCAGCCACGGGTCAACTGCCGGCACATTTACCACATTAAACGTAGAGAACCTGAGCGGTAACAGTACCTTTATTATGCGTGCTGATGTTGTTGGCGAGGGTAATGGCGTTAATAATAAAGGGGATTTATTGAATATCAGCGGGAGTAGTGCTGGTAATCACGTATTGGCTATCCGTAACCAGGGCAGCGAGGCCACAACGGGAAATGAAGTTCTGACAGTGGTAAAAACCACTGACGGTGCGGCCTCGTTCAGCGCGTCTTCTCAGGTTGAGTTGGGGGGATATCTGTACGATGTGCGTAAAAATGGCACTAACTGGGAGCTTTACGCTTCCGGGACAGTTCCGGAACCCACACCAGCTCCCGCTCAGCCTCCCATAGTCAACCCCGATCCTACGCCTGAACCCGATCCTACGCCTAACCCCGCTCCCACGCCTAAACCCACCACGACCGCAGATGCTGGCGGCAATTATCTCAATGTCGGTTACTTATTGAACTATGTTGAAAACCGTACGCTGATGCAACGGATGGGTGACCTGCGAAATCAGAGTAAAGACGGAAATATCTGGCTGCGCAGTTATGGGGGAAGTCTGGACTCCTTCGCCAGTGGCAAACTGAGCGGCTTTGACATGGGTTACAGCGGTATCCAGTTTGGTGGGGATAAACGTATCTCTGATGTAATGCCGTTGTATGTCGGTCTGTATATTGGCTCAACACATGCATCGCCGGACTATAGCGATGGCGACGGTACCGCACGTTCAGACTACATGGGAATGTACGCCAGTTACATGGCACACAACGGTTTTTACAGCGATCTCGTTGTAAAAGCATCGCGCCAGAAAAATAGTTTCCACGTACTGGACAGTCAGAACAACGGCGTTAACGCCAACGGCACTGCGAATGGATTGAGTATCTCTCTGGAAGCCGGGCAGAGGTTCAACCTGTCCCCTACTGGTTATGGGTTCTATCTAGAGCCGCAAACCCAGCTCACATACAGCCACCAGAATGAGATGGCTATGAAGGCGAGTAATGGCCTCAATATACATCTGAATCACTACGAATCGCTGCTGGGGCGTGCCAGCATGATACTGGGATATGACATCACCGCAGACAACAGCCAGCTGAATATGTATGTGAAGACTGGCGCTATCCGCGAGTTTTCAGGGGATACCGAATATCTGTTGAACAACTCCCGGGAGAAGTACAGTTTCAAAGGTAATGGCTGGAATAACGGCGTGGGAGTCAGTGCACAGTATAACAAACAGCACACATTCTATCTCGAAGCGGATTACACGCAGGGTAACCTCTTTGATCAGAAGCAAGTCAACGGAGGATATCGCTTCAGCTTTTAAGTGGGGGATAGACAAGCCCTTAAACGATGCTGAAAATTGTTAGCGTACGCCGGAATGAAATACAGATCACTCTGATGTATCAGAAATCGTTTCTGTCTTTCATACCCGGCGCTTAAACTGCCCTGCATCAATGCCATGTTGCTTCATTTTCCGCCACAGCGTAGTGCGGCCGATCCCAAGTAAAGCCGACATTTCCTGAATGCGACCGCCTGTGACCTGGGCTGCGTTAATAATTGCCTCTTTTTCAACTTCCGCAAATGACAGACTGGTGGAAAGGCGGGTGGCGCTGACATCATCTGTCGCCTGCTCGGTAAACAGATGTTCAGGTAAATCACTGACGTGAATGCGCCCGTTATCACTACTCAGAGCAAGATTCTCGATGACGCTGTAAAGTTCAAAATCGTTGCCTGGCCATGCACAAGAAACCAGGCGAGCGAGGGCATCGTCATCAATTTTCAGACGCGTAGAGAAGCGTTTTTCAAGACTGCGTAATTTGTTATTCACCAGCGCCGGAATGCTGCCACGCCGCATACGCAGAGGCGGGATGGTAATTTCAAATGCATGCAGCGCGTAATACAGCTGGCGACTAAAGCGATTTTGTTCCACCAGCATTGCCAGGTCCGCGGTCGTTGTGGCAATCACTTTGACATCAATGGGTATTAAACGCCGCGCATCCAGTCGCGTGATAACACCCTGCTTGATAACCTGAAGCAAAGCAGACTGTAACTCCACCGCCAGATATTCAATCTTTTCAAGAAACAGCGTGCCGCCGTGCGCCAGTTCCAGCCGACTCAGACGACCATTTTCACTGTCCGTGCGATCACCGCCAATAAATTCTTCCGCCAGCGCCGCATCACCATATAACTCACAATTGACGGCGATATAAGGCCCCGCTGCACGCTCACTTTCATTATGAATTGCCTGACTTAGCAGTGCCTTGCCCACGCCCTCTTCTCCACAAAGCAGGACAGGAAAGCTACTACGCGCCGCCTGGCGACCAAAATGAATCAAGCGGCGGGTTTGCGGATCGTCCTGTGGCATATGAGCGAAAGTATGGCTGACTTTTCCTAATTGACTGGTCATTAACTGCCGCATCTGTTCCACAGGATGGAGCAACAAAATAAAGCTGGTTCCCTGCGTTTCTATTATCGGTTTAAGGGTTATCACCGCATCAATAAACTGGTGCTGACTTTCAAAGGTTGCTTCTACGTGTTTGAGCGGATGTGCCTGTTTTATTGCTTGTTGCAATACGGCGGGTAACGTTAAGAGTTCAGTGATCGCCCTTCCCTGACTTGCCGTCGCGTCAAGGCGCAAGACCCGCGCCGCCTGGGCATTGATAAATTGCAAATGACCCTGCTCGTCCCAGCTAATCACGCCATCATCCATACTTTCTAACAGGGCATTAAGTTGATTTAAATGACGGTTAGTTTCAGCGAGCAAACTGTCCGTCAGCAGTAAATTACCGACCTCTCGGGCGATTGCCAACGTCAACGGCAAATCAGCTGCGGTAGTTTGCTCAACCGGACACGCCAGCGCTATTGTTCCCGTCAATCGGCCCTTGCTGTCAAACAACGGCGTTGCACAAAAGGCCCAGTTCCAGAGTGCCTGTTTGAAATGTTGATCGGCCATCGTTTTCACGGCCTGACCAGAGATAGCCGCTAACGATAGCGCACAAGTACCAATAATTCCCTCGGCGCAATACGTGCCGTCATTGAATCCCAGTGTACTTAGTTGCTGCAAGGTTTGCGGATCGCCATTACGGCTGAGAATGCAGGCGGTTTCATCGAGGATAAGCAACGCACACTCTCGCGGTGCCATATATTCCCAGGCATCTTCCAGCGCAGCCTGCCCGAGCGTCAGCATCGCTTTCTTACGCCGATAAATAGACGCAAATGTCACGCCCTGGGCCTGGTGTGGTACGTTCCATGTCTCCCGTTTCATCAGCTTATTGCATCTCTCCCAGGAGGTTGCAATTAAGGGAGATATGCCCCGACCATCGTTGTTAAAAGCGCCACTCATATCCCGCATCCCTTATGACAAAAGGTGTTCCGGCTCGCAATTTTAAGTATTAATACACGTAAAAGTTTCAATATGGAACATTCATTAAAGCATATGTTTCACTATGAAACATAATTTGGGCTAATTTTCTTTTCCCTTGCCTGATGCACAATGGATTCATCGGCAGTCAGTGGTCGCCGTGTCGTTGAACATCATCCATGCCCTACCGTAATTGCTGGAGCAAAATAATGAAAAAATTGATCAATGATGTGCAAGACGTACTGGACGAACAACTGGCAGGACTAGCGAAAGCGCATCCATCGCTGACACTGCATCAGGATCCGGTGTATGTCACCCGAGTTGATGCCCCCGTTGCAGGTAAAGTCGCCCTGCTGTCGGGTGGCGGCAGCGGACACGAGCCGATGCATTGTGGTTATATCGGTCAGGGGATGCTTTCGGGGGCCTGTCCGGGCGAAATTTTCACCTCACCGACGCCCGATAAAATCTTTGAATGCGCCATGCAAATTGATGGCGGCGAAGGTGTACTGTTGATTATCAAAAATTACACCGGCGATATTCTTAACTTCGAAACAGCAACCGAGTTACTGCACGATAGCGGCGTAAAAGTGACCACTGTGGTCATTGATGACGACGTTGCAGTAAAAGACAGTCTTTATACCGCCGGGCGGCGCGGCGTTGCCAACACCGTATTAATTGAAAAACTCGTAGGCGCAGCGGCGGAGCGTGGCGACTCACTGGACGCCTGTGCGGAACTGGGGCGTAAGTTGAATAATCAAGGCCACTCAATAGGTATTGCTCTCGGTGCCTGTACCGTTCCTGCCGCGGGCAAACCTTCTTTTACCCTGGCGGACAATGAGATGGAGTTTGGCGTCGGCATTCATGGTGAGCCAGGTATTGACCGCCGTCCCTTCTCTTCCCTTGATCAAACCGTCGATGAAATGTTCGACACCCTGCTGGAAAATGGCTCATACCATCGCACTTTGCGTTTCTGGGATTATCAACAAGGCAGCTGGCAGGAAGAACCACAAACCAAACAACCGCTCCAGTCTGGCGATCGGGTGATTGCGCTGGTTAACAATCTTGGCGCAACTCCGCTTTCTGAGCTATACGGCGTCTATAACCGCCTGACCACACGTTGCCAACAAGCGGGATTGACTATCGAGCGTAATTTAATTGGCGCGTACTGTACCTCACTGGATATGACCGGTTTCTCAATCACCTTACTGAAAGTTGATGACGAAACGCTGGCACTCTGGGACGCCCCGGTCCACACCCCGGCCCTTAACTGGGGTAAATAAGGAGAAAGCAATGTCACTGAGCAGAACTCAAATTGTTAACTGGCTCACTCGTTGTGGCGATATTTTCAACACCGAGAGCGAGTATCTTACCGGACTGGATCGCGAAATTGGCGACGCTGACCACGGGCTAAATATGAACCGAGGCTTTAGCAAAGTGGTGGAAAAACTCCCTGCTATCGCAGATAAAGATATCGGTTTCATTCTCAAGAATACCGGTATGACGCTACTTTCCAGCGTCGGTGGTGCCAGTGGTCCGCTTTTCGGTACCTTCTTTATCCGCGCCGCACAGGCGACCCAGGCACGGCAAAGCCTGACGCTGGAAGAGCTTTATCAGATGTTCCGCGATGGCGCGGACGGCGTAATCAGTCGCGGTAAAGCCGAACCTGGCGATAAAACCATGTGTGATGTGTGGGTGCCGGTGGTGGAATCGTTACGTCAGTCCAGCGAGCAAAATCTCTCTGTTCCGGCGGCGCTCGAAGCTGCCAGTAGCATCGCCGAGTCCGCTGCACAAAGTACGATTACGATGCAAGCCCGCAAAGGCCGCGCCAGTTATCTCGGTGAACGCAGTATTGGTCACCAGGACCCCGGTGCGACCTCGGTGATGTTTATGATGCAAATGTTGGCGTTAGCCGCAAAAGAGTAAGGAATTGGTGATGGTAAACCTGGTCATAGTTTCACATAGCAGCCGACTGGGAGAAGGTGTCGGTGAACTAGCCCGTCAGATGTTAATGAGTGATAGTTGTAAAATCGCCATTGCCGCGGGAATTGACGATCCACAAAATCCCATTGGTACCGATGCCGTCAAAGTGATGGAGGCCATCGAATCTGTTGCCGATACCGACCATGTGCTGGTCATGATGGATATAGGAAGCGCATTATTGAGTGCTGAAACTGCGCTGGAATTGCTGGCTCCCGAGATCGCCGCAAAAGTACGTTTGTGTGCTGCGCCGTTGGTCGAAGGTACACTGGCAGCAACGGTCAGCGCGGCCTCGGGGGCGGAGATCGACAAAGTTATCTTTGACGCCATGCATGCGCTGGAAGCCAAACGTGAACAACTGGGTTTACCCTCCTCCAACACTGAAATCTCTGACACATGTCCTCCGTACGATGAAGAAGCCCGTTCTCTGGCGGTGGTCATAAAAAACCGTAACGGCCTGCATGTACGTCCGGCCTCCCGGCTGGTTTATACCTTATCGACATTTAATGCCGATATGTTGCTGGAGAAAAACGGCAAATGCGTCACACCGGAGAGTATTAACCAGATTGCGTTACTACAAGTTCGCTATAACGATACGCTGCGCCTGATTGCGAAAGGGCCAGAAGCTGAAGAGGCACTGATCGCTTTCCGTCAGCTGGCTGAAGATAACTTTGGTGAAACGGAGGAAGTTGCTCCACCTATTCTGCGTCCCGTTCCGCCTGTTTCGGGTAAAGCCTTTTATTATCAACCGGTTTTATGTACGGTACAGGCAAAATCAACCCTGACCGTGGATGAAGAACAAGAACGATTACGCCAGGCCATTGACTTCACGTTATTAGATCTGATGACGTTAACAGCGAAAGCAGAAGCCAGCGGGCTTGACGATATTGCCGCAATCTTTTCTGGTCACCATACACTGTTAGATGATCCGGAACTGCTGGCGGCGGCAAGCGAACTCCTTCAGCATGAACATTGCACGGCAGAATATGCCTGGCAGCAAGTTCTTAAAGAACTTAGCCAGCAATACCAGCAACTGGATGATGAATATCTACAAGCTCGCTATATTGATGTGGACGATCTTCTGCATCGCACCCTGGTCCACCTGACCCAAACGAAAGAAGAACTCCCGCAGTTTAACTCGCCAACTATTCTACTGGCGGAGAACATCTATCCCTCCACAATACTGCAACTGGATCCGGCGGTTGTAAAAGGTATCTGCCTTAGCGCCGGAAGTCCGCTATCCCACAGCGCCCTGATCGCCCGTGAACTGGGGATTGGCTGGATTTGCCAGCAAGGTGAGAAACTGTATGCGATACAACCAGAAGAAACGCTAACGCTGGACGTTAAAACGCAACGTTTCAGCCGTCAGGGTTAAACCACCGTTCGGATGGCATCGTTCTGATGCCATCTGGCTATTTACTCTGCACTAATGTTTTTTAACTACCTGTTATATTTTTCACCAATTTATGATGATTTTTCTTCGCTAATCGCGAACCCAACGCCGCTGACTGGCTAACAAACAGACGTTATTTGATCACTCTATTTCGCCGTTATTTATCCCTTTAATTCCCTTTTCTAAAATGCCTGACCGTTCGCAGAATGAGATTTCGATCATGCAGCTAGTGCGATCCTGAACTAAGGTTTTCTGATACTTGAATACCGTTTTATTCGGTTTCGCCAAAGGAGAATGATTGATGAAATCCCCCGCAGCTTCTCGCCCGCTAAAAATGGCGTTAATTCCAGCCTGCATTTTTTTGTGTTTCGCTGCGCTATCGGTGCAGGCAGAAGAAACACCGGTAACGCCACAGCCGCCTGATATTTTATTAGGGCCGCTGTTTAATGATGTGCAAAACGCCAAACTTTTTCCGGACCAAAAAACCTTTGCCGATGCCGTGCCGAACAGCGATCCGTTGATGATCCTTGCTGATTATCGGATGCAGCAAAACCAGAGCGGATTTGATCTGCGCCATTTCGTTAACGTCAATTTCACCCTGCCGAAAGAGGGCGAGAAATATGTTCCGCCAGAGGGGCAATCACTACGCGAACATATTGACGGACTTTGGCCGGTATTAACGCGTTCTACCGAAAATACCGAAAAATGGGATTCTCTGTTACCGCTGCCGGAACCTTATGTCGTGCCGGGCGGACGTTTTCGCGAGGTATATTACTGGGACAGTTACTTCACCATGTTAGGGCTTGCCGAAAGCGGTCACTGGGATAAAGTCGCGGATATGGTAGCCAATTTTGCTCATGAAATAGACACTTACGGGCATATTCCCAACGGCAACCGCAGTTACTATTTAAGCCGCTCGCAACCGCCCTTCTTTGCCCTGATGGTAGAGTTACTGGCGCAGCATGAAGGCGATGCCGCGTTGAAGCAATACCTGCCGCAAATGCAAAAAGAATATGCTTACTGGATGGACGGTGTTGAAAACCTGCAAGCCGGACAACAGGAAAAACGCGTTGTCAAACTTCAGGATGGTTCCCTTCTCAACCGCTACTGGGACGATCGCGATACGCCACGACCAGAGTCATGGGTGGAAGATATTGCCACCGCCAAAAGCAATCCGAATCGACCTGCCACTGAAATTTACCGCGACCTGCGCTCTGCCGCTGCGTCTGGCTGGGATTTCAGCTCGCGCTGGATGGACAATCCGCAGCAGTTAAATACCTTACGCACCACCAGCATCGTACCGGTCGATCTGAACAGCCTGATGTTTAAAATGGAAAAAATCCTCGCCCGCGCCAGCAAAGCTGCCGGAGATAACGCGATGGCAAACCAGTACGAAACGCTGGCGAATGCCCGTCAAAAAGGGATCGAAAAATACCTGTGGAACGATCAACAAGGCTGGTATGCCGATTACGACCTGAAAAGTCATAAAGTGCGCAATCAGTTAACCGCTGCCGCCCTGTTCCCGCTGTATGTCAATGCGGCAGCGAAAGATCGCGCCAACAAAATGGCGACGGCGACGAAAACACATCTGCTGCAACCCGGCGGCCTGAACACCACGTCGGTGAAAAGTGGGCAACAATGGGATGCGCCAAATGGCTGGGCACCGTTGCAGTGGGTAGCGACAGAAGGATTACAAAACTACGGGCAAAAAGAGGTGGCGATGGACATTAGCTGGCACTTCCTGACCAATGTTCAGCACACCTATGACCGGGAGAAAAAGCTGGTGGAAAAATATGATGTCAGCACCACCGGAACGGGGGGCGGCGGTGGCGAATATCCATTACAGGATGGCTTTGGCTGGACCAATGGCGTGACGCTGAAAATGCTGGATTTGATCTGCCCGAAAGAGCAACCGTGCGACAATGTTCCGGCGACGCGTCCACTCAGTGAATCAACAACACAGCCGGTAAAACAAAAAGAGGCGGAACCTACGCCTTAACTTTGCTGTATATCGAGCAATGCCATTATGTGCATAAAATTGGCATTGCTCTTTTTTCGCCACGAAATGCCCCCCATTCTACGGTCTATGCCTTTATTTTCTTTTATTAGAGAAGATTTTAATTTTATTTTATCAACTTGTTAATCATTACACCTCTATTTATATTTTCCCCCACTCCCCATTCTCCCTGACAATTTTCTTGTGGAACAAAGTGTTATTTAAGAAACAAGCAAATCATTCTGTCTCTTTAGACAAATTTTGACATCAAACATGATCTTTTTCGCTATATGTGTAAGTATATAGCGGTTTTAATTATCAGGATATTACTTATGTCACTAACCAGACGGAGGTTTACACAGATTCTTGCGTCGACATTGTTCCTGCATCATCTGCCGTCCTTTGCACAATCAGTCAAATTCTGGGCCTCACTGACGCTTCCCGAAGCCCAAAACATTACACGCATCGTCAGCGCAGGCGCGCCCGCCGATTTACTATTGCTGGCTGTCGCGCCAGAAAAAATGGTCGGTTTTTCCTCTTTTGATTTTGCCCGTCAGGCATTAATTCCATTGCCAGAGCACATTCGCCAGTTCCCCAGGCTGGGACGACTCGCCGGGCGCGCCAGCACACTCTCGCTGGAAGGGCTTATGGCGTTACATCCCAATTTGGTCGTTGATTGCGGCAATACGGATGAAACCTGGATCTCCCAGGCACGGCAGGTTAGCGAACAGACACAAATACCCTGGTTATTGCTTAACGGGAAACTGGAACAATCAGCAGAACAGTTAACAACGCTTGGCAAAACGTTAGGCGAAGAGCACCGCGCCGCAGAACAAGCCAATCTCGCCAGCCGCTTCGTTGGTGAAGCTCAGGCATTCGCCACCTCACCCGCCGCTAACCTCAGCTTTTATGCTGCGCGCGGTCCTCGAGGGCTGGAAACGGGCTTACAGGGTTCGTTGCATACCGAGGCGGCGGAATTATTAGGTTTGCACAACGTCGCGCAAATAGCCGATCGCCACGGTCTGACACAGGTTTCCATGGAAAATCTCCTGCGCTGGCAGCCGGATATTATTCTGGTTCAGGAGGCCGTTACTGCAGATTTTATTCGTCGTGATCCTCTCTGGCAGGGCGTGAAAGCGGTTGCAGAACAACGCATCTTATTTTTAAGTGGCTTGCCCTTTGGCTGGCTGGATGCCCCACCGGGAATCAACCGTCTTCTGGGATTACGCAGACTTCACGCCTGGCTGGATCCCGCCATCAATCGCCAGTTTAAAAGTGACATGCAGCATTACGCCCAACTGTTCTGGCATTGTTCACTCAGTGACGCCGACTATCAAAAATTGGTGGCGAGCTAATGAGAACCGTAAACGGATGTATTTTGCTGCTGGCAGCTATCAGTATCACTTTTGCCGCCGTAAGTGGGGCTTATCATCTCGATATACAGCAACTGCTGGCGCTCATTCTTCGTCAAGAAAATGTTCCTGTGCAGGAACAAATTGTCTTCTGGCAAATCCGCGTGCCGCGTATTCTTGCTGCGCTGTTTCTGGGCGCGGCGCTGGCAGGGGCCGGAACCACCTATCAGGGAATGTTCCGTAATCCCTTAGTGTCACCGGATATTTTAGGCGTCTCCGCCGGTGCCGGACTTGGTGCCTGCGCGGCAATCCTGTGGGGATTATCCATTGTTTACATCCAGCTGTACGCATTTTGCGGCGGGCTGATGGTGGTCGCGGGCGTCTGGTTGATTACGTGTCGGGTGACCCGCCACGATCCGATCTTAACCCTGGTGCTGGTAGGCATTGCGTTAGGAACGTTGTGCGGAGCGGGGATATCGCTAATAAAAACGCTGGCCGATCCTTACACCCAGTTACCGTCAATTACCTTCTGGTTGCTGGGGGGGCTGTCCACCGTGACCTTACGCGATCTCTGCTATGCTGCACCGATCATTCTCACAGGCTCCTTGCCCCTGTTTTTTCTCCGCTGGCGCATGAATTTACTCACGCTTTCCGACGACGAAGCCCGTTCGCTGGGACTGAACGTGACACGTCTGCGCTTTGGATTAATTGTCTGCGCCACACTAATCACCGCCAGCACGGTAGCAATAGCGGGCATAATTGGTTGGGTCGGCCTGGTCGTTCCGCACATTGCCCGCTTGTTGACCGGTCATAACCATCAGCAGCTGTTGCCCATGGCAATGTGTACTGGCGCGATTCTGCTCCTGCTTACCGATACGCTGGCACGCAGCATTGGAACAACAGAAATCCCACTTGGCATTCTGACCGCTTTTGTTGGTGCACCGTTTTTCCTGTTTTTGTTGTTACGCGGAGGTCGCCAGTGACTTTGCTTGCCGTCCGTCATGCGTCTCTGGGTTACTCCCGCCATCCGGTGCTACGCGACGTGTCCTTCACCCTGTCGCAAGGAACAATTTGTTGTCTGTTAGGAGCCAATGGTTGCGGCAAAACCACACTCATGCGCTCCATTCTTGGCGTTATACCGTTATTAAAAGGCGAGATCTTACTGGATAGCCTCCCTGTGCAGACACTCAGCCATCGCCAGCGCGCGCAGGCCATTGCCTGGGTGCCGCAGGCGCACGACGGTATTTTTGCTTTTAGTGTGCTGGATATGGTGTTGATGGGCCTGGCCCCCACCATAGGCGCTTTTTCCGTTCCCGGTAAGCAAGAACGCCTGAAAGCAACGGAGCAACTGGAAAAGCTGGGCATTTTGCATCTGGCGACACGACGCTGGAATACGCTTAGCGGCGGTGAACGTCAGCTGGCTTTAATCGCCCGTGCACTCGTCCAGCAACCGCGCTTGTTATTACTGGATGAGCCTGCCTCCAGCCTCGATTTCGGTCATCAGATCCAACTACTGGACACGCTGGCGCAGCTCAAAAATAACGGCATGACAATGCTAATGTCGACTCATCATCCGCTCCATGCCAACGCCATTGCCGACAGCATTATCCAGGTAGAGCCAGATGGACGAGTAACACAAGGCTTACCGACCGAACAGTTAACAACGAACAAACTGGCTGCCCTGTACCGGGTTTCTGCCGACCAGATTCATCATCACCTCTCTGCAATTAGCCACTAAGGAACAATCATGCTCATTGATGATATTGATTTTGCGGACCTTTACCTGCAGCAACTCAAACTGGCCCACCGCACAGAAAAAACGCCGGCTCACTGGGATCAACGGGCGGAAAAAATGGCGGAAAATTGCGCCTCGCCTACGGACAGCTACCTGCAACAACTGACCGCTAAAATTGATCTGCAAGGCGCGCAGACCTTATTCGATATGGGCTGCGGACCGGGTACCGTATCGCTGGCGCTGGCTGACAAACTCACGACGATTTATGGCGTTGATTACAGTCAGGGGATGCTGAAGGTTGCCGCCCGTCGCGCCGCCGCGCTAAAGGCAGACAATGTCCACTGGATCCAGCGCGCCTGGGAAGAGGACTGGAGTGACCTGCCACGCTGCGATATTGCCGTGGCTTCCCGCTCCACTCTGGTGGCTGATATGCGCCAGGCAATGAGCAAACTGAATAATCAGGCACGGCTTCGCGTCTATACGACTCATCTGGTCAGCACCTCGTTCGTCTCTCCAGCCATTCAGCGGGCGGCTGGTCGGGAAGTGATCGAATTACCCAACTATATCTTTGCGCTCAACGTCCTGTATCAGATGGGAATTTATGCTCACGTTGATTTTATCCGTGGACAAAATTGCCAACAGGATAACAGCACCTGGGAACGTTTTGAGCAGAACGTCAGCTGGAGTCTGGGCGCGCTTAACGACGATGAGCGTGAGCGGTTATATCGCTGGTATCAACAACAAGATGCTCGTGCCCTCGCCCCTGCCAGCCGCGACTGGGCGCTCATCTGGTGGGATAGCGTACCGCAAGAGGCACTGCGATGATTTTCCTTTCTCAGGCACAAATCGATGCGTTACTTCTGGAAGATATCCAGGGCGGTGACCTGACCACGCGAGCATTAAATATTGGACACCAGCATGGCTATATAGAGTTTTTTCACCGTCAGGGCGGCTGCGTCAGCGGAATTTCTGTCGCGTGTAAGATGTTAACTACGCTGGGATTAACTATTGATGACGCAGTCAGCGACGGTTCACAAGCGAACGCGGGTCAGCGGCTAATCCGTGCGCAGGGTAATGCCGCAGCACTTCATCAGGGATGGAAGGCAGTCCAGAATGTGCTGGAGTGGAGTTGCGGTGTTTCTGATTATCTCGCTCAAATGCTGGCGTTACTTCGTGAACGTTACCCTGATGGCAATATCGCCTGCACCCGAAAAGCAATTCCGGGCACCCGCTTACTGGCCTCGCAGGCAATTCTGGCTGCCGGAGGACTGATTCATCGTGCCGGATGTGCGGAAACCATATTATTGTTTGCCAACCACCGTCATTTTCTTCATGACAATCAGGACTGGTCAGGCGCAATCAATCAGTTACGTCGCCACGCACCCGAGAAGAAAATAGTTGTTGAAGCCGACACGCCGAAAGAGGCAATCGCCGCGTTACGCGCGCAACCAGACGTACTTCAGCTCGACAAATTTAGTCCACAACAGGCAACTGAAATTGCGCAAATAGCACCGTCGCTGGCTCCCCACTGCACGCTGGCTCTGACCGGCGGAATTAATCTGACAACACTCAAAAATTACCTCGACTGCGGCATTCGCCTTTTTATTACCTCCGCGCCTTATTACGCGACACCAGCTGACATTAAAGTCAGTCTGCAACCCGCAGCCTCTATTTAATTCTTTGTTAAACGGAATTTATTCTATGAGACTCAAAAAACGTTATCTCTGCACAGCATTATCACTTGCCTTTACCCAGCAGGCCGTAGCGGCTCAGGAGAGTGACACGCTGACCGTATGGTCCAGTCCGGTATCATCAACGACGACCACCGTTCTCGATCAACCCATCATGAAGGCCCTGGATAAACAGAATGTCGCTCAGGCATTAAGTGTCGTCCCCGGCGTGGTGCTGCAAAAGTCAGGTAGCCGCAACGAAGAACAGGTCAAAGTTCGTGGCTTTGATAGTCGTCAGGTGCCGGTCTATTTCGACGGTGTGCCCATTTATGTTCCCTATGACGGCAACCTCGATCTGGCGCGGATTCTGACCAACAATTTGGGGGCAGTTGAAGTTTCCAAAGGGTATTCGTCGCTGCTTCAGGGGCCTAATCAGATGGGCGGAGCCATTAATATCACCACCCAGAAGCCAACAAAACCTCTGGAAGCAAGTCTGGGATATCGCCAGGGATGGAGCCGTAGCCAGGACAATGCCTACGATATGCATGCTTCATTTGCCGCCAGCAGCGATCTGGGGTATTTGCAAGTCAGCGGTAGCCAGCTAAAGCAGGATTTTCTCGGCCTGCCGCATGGTGTAAATAATGATATTGCAGGCAAACACGGCAAGATGATTAATTCATCGGCTGATGATAAACGCGGCATTGTGAAGCTCGGTTTTACACCACGCGAAAACGATGAATACACATTGACTTACATTAAGCAGGATGGTGAAAAAGATAACCCGCCATACAGTGGAAATAGTGGTCAAAAATCACGCTACTGGCAGTGGCCAGAGTATGACAAAGAAAGTTTTTATTATCAGGGAACGACCCAACTAAACGATCGTTTTACCCTGAAAAGTCGGCTATATCGCGACACCTTTGAAAATACGCTGATGATGTACAACTCGCTGGCTGATTTGAAAAATAAAAAAGGCAGCTACAGCCATTATTCCGATTACAGCGACGGTGCCGGGTTACAACTGGCAGCCGATGTGCGTGAAAACGATCTGCTGTCGTTTGCCGTTAACTGGAAAGATGACGTACACCGGGAAAAAAGTGCGCCGCACGCCGCTTACGATCGCTATGAAGATCGTACCTGGTCGCTCGCCAGTGAATATCAATGGGCTGCTGCCGATAATGTCGATGTCGTGGCTGGAATCAGCTATGACTGGCGCGATAGCGTAGAAGCGAAAAAACATGAGAAAGATGGAAGCATCACCCATTATGACGACAACAATCAGTCAGCTTTTAACTGGCAGGTGATGGGGAAATACCACTTTGCCAATGAAGACACGCTGGCGCTTTCGTACTATGACCGCACACGCTTTCCGACGCTGAAAGAACGCTATACCACGTCCAAACCTGCGTATAACCAGATAGCGATTGTTAACCCGCAGCTCAAACCGGAACGCGCGCGCGGGGTGGATTTAACCTGGAATGGTGCCTTCACGCACGACTGGGGGTTTGAGGTCAGCTTTTACTATAACCGGGTGAGTGATGCCATCCTCTCGCACAATATCGATGCCGATACCATTCAAAATCAGAACAGCGGCACGGTGGATTACAGCGGTCTGGATGCCGGTATTAAGGGGAAAATCAGCAATATACTGGATGTAGGATTGAGCTATGCCCTGATCCACGCTGATGCCAAACGCAAAGACATCGGCAAGATAACCGATCTGCCAACGCAGACAATGACCGCATGGATGACTCTCAAACCGTGGGAGCCGTTAAGCGTAACGCTGTCGGAAGAGGCGCGTTCCTCCAGCTACAGCAACAGTGACGGTTCACAAAAAGCCGCCGGTTTTGCGGTGACCCACATTCGAGCCGATTACACTTTAGGTCATGGCTTCAGCGTCAATGCGTCGGTCAATAACCTGTTTGATACCAAATATGCCTACAGTGAAGGGTTTATTGAAGAAGGTCGCAATTTCTGGGCAGGTATCGAGTATACGTTCTGATGTGAAAGCGGATAGCGGCATCTGTATCGCTATCCGCCTTATGAAAATCTTATTCTCTTCGCAGGAGGCGGAATACGCCCAGCACCAGGATAGCGCCCACCACCGCCACCAGGAAGCTGTGCAAATTAAAACCGCTGATGGTGCCACCAATGCCAAACATGGTCGCCAGCCAGCCGCCGACCACCGCACCGACTATCCCGAGAATACAGGTCAGGAAAAATCCACCACCATCACGCCCCGGCATGATTAGCTTGGCGATAATGCCGGCTATCAGGCCAAAAATAATCCAGGCAATAATTCCCATGTTCAGGCCCTCGTTTCGATGAATCGGACGCAAGAAATGCTTACGTCAACGCTCTAAGTATAGGCAAGGGCGGAATCGATGCTGGGCGTATGTCGGCTGATTTAAGAACAACATGTAAAAAATATTCATGCATTTGTATTAAGTTTTGTTAACTGTGACCGATAAACCAAAGACAGTTTGTCAGTCAGGAGTTTTTCCGCGTGAGTCATTACCATGAGCAGTTCCTGAAACAAAATCCGTTAGCCGTCCTGGGCGTGTTACGCGATTTGCACAAAGCCGCAATTCCTTTGCGTATCAGTTGGAATGGCGGGCAGCTGATCAGCAAAATACTGGCAATAACCCCGGATAAACTGGTGCTGGATTTCGGCAGTCAAGCCGAAGATAACAACGCTGTGTTAAAGGCGCAGCACATTATCATTACCGCCGAAACCCAGGGCGCGAAAGTCGAATTTACTGTTGAACAACTACAGCAGAGTGAATACTTGCAGCTTCCGGCATTTATTACCGTACCGCCTCCCACCTTGTGGTTTGTACAACGACGCCGATATTTCCGCATCTCCGCCCCACTCCATCCGCCTTATTTTTGCCAGACCAAACTGGCGGATAACAGTACGTTACGTTTCCGCCTGTATGATTTGTCGTTAGGCGGCATGGGCGCATTACTGGAAACAGCAAAGCCTGCCGGATTGCACGAAGGCATGCGCTTCGCTCAGATTGAAGTCAACATGGGGCAATGGGGTGTTTTTCACTTTGACGCCCAGTTAATCTCAATCAGCGAGCGCAAAGTGATTGATGGCAAGAATGAAACCATCACCACTCCCCGTCTGAGCTTCCGTTTTCTTAACGTCAGCCCGACGGTGGAGCGGCAATTACAGCGGATTATTTTCTCTCTCGAGCGGGAAGCCCGGGAGAAAGCGGACAAAGTGCGCGACTGATTTACATCGCGTCCAGTGCCTGCTCAAGTTTGTAGATATAGCGCGGAGCCTGCGGCGCAGGATGATTTCGCGCTACGTGATCGAGGAACTCGTCAGCATCCAGATCGTTGATTTTGCTGATCGCCTTTTTCCGATCTGACGAGAAAGTCCGTAGCAGCGCACCTGCCCCGTTAGCATATGACACCACCAGCGCATATTGCAGTACCTTCGGATCTTCAATGCCTGCCAGCGGGCCGGTTTCCAGAATATTCAGGTAAGCCGCGCCCATTGAAATATTACGCTCCGGATTCTTCAGCTCGCTGGTCGTCGGCTCACCACTCCAGCCCATTCGGCGATAAACATCACGTCCGGAGGTTGAAGCTTTTAACTGCATCAAACCAATGGCATTCGATTTACTCACCGCATTCGGATTACCACCCGATTCGATAGCGATAATCGCTGTGATCAATTGTGGATCGACGCCCCAGGCTGCACCGGCTTTCTGGCTTATTGGCATCCACTGCATCGCACGTTGCACCGGAACTTTCGCGTTCCACGGCGGGTTCGTGTAGTCATGCTTTGATGAACAACCTGCTAATAACACAATCAAAAAGGCAAACCATCTCAATTTCACTTCTTCTATCCTTATAGCCTGGAATCGCCGTTGAGGTGACAACGGCACACCTAAGCGGCATGATATACATTTCGTTTCTGTTGTCAGCAAGGAATTGCCATGTCTCTGTTTCACTTAATTGCCCCATCGGGTTACTGCATTAAACAGCACGCCGCGCTGCGTGGTATCCAGCGCCTTACCGACGCGGGGCATCAGGTCAATAACGTCGATGTTATTGCCCGTCGTTGTGAGCGTTTTGCGGGTACGGAAACGGAGCGTCTGGAAGATCTCAATTCCCTTGCCAGACTGACTACCCCCAACACTATCGTGCTGGCTGTACGCGGTGGTTACGGTGCCAGTCGTTTACTGGCGGATATTGACTGGCAGGCACTGGTGGCTCGCCAACAACATGACCCGTTGCTCATTTGCGGACATAGCGATTTTACCGCCATTCAGTGCGGTCTTCTGGCGCATGGCAATGTCATCACCTTTAGCGGCCCCATGCTGGTAGCAAACTTTGGCGCGGATGAACTGAACGCCTTTACCGAGCACCATTTCTGGCTGGCGTTACGCAATGAAACCTTCACCATTGAATGGCAAGGGGAAGGCCCGACATGTCAGACCGAAGGCACGTTATGGGGAGGCAATCTCGCGATGCTGATTTCACTGATTGGTACACCGTGGATGCCGCAAATCGAAAACGGTATTCTGGTGCTGGAAGATATTAACGAGCACCCTTTCCGCGTCGAACGTATGCTGTTGCAGCTCTATCATGCTGGAATTTTGCCACGTCAGAAGGCGATTATTCTCGGTAGCTTTAGCGGCAGCACGCCCAATGATTATGACGCAGGTTACAACCTGGAGTCAGTGTACGCGTTTTTGCGTTCCCGCCTGTCGATTCCACTCATTACCGGCCTCGATTTTGGTCATGAACCACGCACGGTTACGCTGCCGTTGGGCGCACATGCCATTCTTACTAACACCCGGGAAGGCACTCAGTTGACGATTAGCGGTCATCCTGTTCTTAAAATGTAAAAAAATCACGCTTCAGGGCTAAGTAAAACGCTGTCTCTGCCGCTAATATGGTAGGGTTTATATAAGAGACAGCGTAATCAGGAGTAACCGACCGTTGGATGCCACAACAATAATTAGCCTTTTCATCTTAGGATCCATCCTTGTCACCAGCAGTATATTACTTAGTTCATTTTCTTCCCGTCTTGGCATTCCTATTCTGGTTATTTTTCTGGCGATCGGCATGCTGGCAGGAGTCGATGGCGTCGGCGGTATCCCGTTTGATAATTACCCCTTCGCCTACATGGTAAGTAACCTGGCGCTGGCGATTATTTTGCTCGACGGTGGGATGCGCACTCAGGCCAGTTCCTTTCGTGTGGCGTTAGGACCGGCCCTGTCGCTGGCGACGCTGGGCGTGCTTATCACCTCTGGTTTAACCGGCATGATGGCGGCGTGGCTGTTTAATCTTGATTTGATTGAAGGCTTATTAATCGGCGCTATCGTCGGCTCCACCGATGCTGCAGCGGTCTTTTCTCTGCTGGGTGGTAAGGGGCTTAACGAACGTGTTGGCTCGACGCTGGAAATTGAATCCGGCAGTAATGATCCAATGGCGGTCTTTCTGACGATTACCCTGATTGCGATGATCCAGCAACATGAAAGCAGTGTCAGCTGGATGTTCGTGGTCGATATTTTGCAGCAATTTGGCCTCGGGATTGTCATCGGTCTTGGCGGTGGTTATTTACTGCTGCAAATGATTAATCGCATCGCCCTGCCCGCCGGTTTATATCCATTGCTGGCATTAAGCGGCGGTATTTTAATTTTTGCTTTAACCACGGCGCTGGAAGGCAGCGGTATTCTGGCTGTTTATCTGTGCGGTTTTCTGCTGGGTAATCGGCCGATTCGCAACCGCTACGGCATTCTGCAAAATTTCGACGGCCTCGCCTGGCTGGCACAAATCGCCATGTTCCTGGTGCTGGGGCTGTTGGTTAACCCAAGCGATCTGCTGCCTATTGCCATTCCGGCGCTCATTTTGTCCGCATGGATGATTTTCTTCGCTCGTCCTCTTTCGGTATTTGCCGGATTGCTACCGTTCCGTGGTTTTAATCTGCGTGAGCGCGTGTTTATCAGCTGGGTGGGATTACGCGGCGCGGTGCCAATCATCCTGGCCGTGTTCCCGATGATGGCGGGGCTGGAGAATGCGCGACTGTTCTTTAATGTCGCCTTCTTTGTGGTTCTGGTTTCACTGCTCTTGCAGGGAACATCTCTCTCGTGGGCGGCGAAAAAAGCCAAAGTGGTGGTTCCGCCCGTCGGACGTCCGGTGTCACGCGTTGGCCTGGATATTCATCCGGAAAATCCATGGGAGCAGTTTGTTTATCAATTGAGTGCCGATAAATGGTGCGTAGGTGCGGCACTGCGCGATCTGCATATGCCAAAAGAGACGCGTATTGCGGCACTGTTTCGTGATAACCAGTTGCTTCATCCCACCGGCAGCACCCGACTGCGCGAAGGCGATGTGTTGTGTGTAATTGGTCGGGAACGCGATCTCCCGGCGCTCGGTAAACTGTTCAGCCAGTCGCCACCTATCGCGCTGGATCAACGCTTCTTTGGTGACTTCATTCTCGAAGCCAGCGCTAAATATGCTGATGTGGCGCTGATATATGGCCTGGAAGACGGGCGAGAATATCGTGATAAGCAGCAAACGCTGGGTGAAATTGTCCAGCAGTTGTTAGGCGCGGCACCGGTTGTCGGTGACCAGGTAGAGTTTGCCGGGATGATCTGGACGGTGGCCGAGAAAGAAGATAATGAAGTGTTGAAGATTGGCGTACGGGTGGCTGAAGAAGAAGCTGAATCTTAAATTTAATGCAGCATCTATCCCCGGATGCGATGCTTTGCAGAACGCAGCCTGAGCCTGCATATAAACTTGTCATTTCCTGATTTTGATATGCTCATCCCAACATCAGAAGAAGGTTAAATTATGGATGACAAACCATTGCAGGCTCTGGCTAATAAATTCAAAACACCGGCTCAAGAAAGTCAGCGTAAGGGCTTCTTCCGACTGCAACAGGTGAAGAAAAACCTGTCCCATATTATCTGTATACCCGTCAACCATCAGGGGCCCCTGCCTGACATCGCCCGAACATATTCCCCCACGCGACCTGCCGCGCTGACGTAGCCCACAGAATACGCGTTTCAGGCTGCCCTGTATCTGCAGTGGCGTTTCATCCGCCTGTAGCACCGGATGCATGAGCGATTTCTTATAGTTATTCCTTTGCTTAATAACGATTATTTCCGGGTCGTTCGCTTTCGTATTTTCACTAATACGTCAGAGCTGCCTGGGCCGTAATAAAACTGATTCAGGTCTGTTACGCATGTACCAGACCCGACACGGCATTTCTGACCAGGGAAAAAGTCAACGATGAGTCGTTATATCAGCGCAAATGACGTCCTGTGGCTCCTTTGCGGTGACCACATTCACGTCTCCGGCGCTGCCAGAGGATATTTATTTCAAGGATACGTAGCACTATGGCCAGCTTTAAAGACATCCACCCCTTCGCCCCCGCCATTTCCCCATCTTCCGTTAACCCAGGCGTACGACGCCCGCCAGGGCGGCTCTTCCTGTCGGTGGAACTCAAGAATGAAATTTTGCGGAACATGAAGTATATCGGCCCGCAAATATTTAGCTGGGGTGATGACCACCGGCAGATCATTGACCTCAGTACCGCGGGCGAAGTGAAAATACATATGGTAGACAATACCATCATCATGTTGGAGCGCCTGAATCCGAATCCGCAACATAACGAGTTCATGATGGTCGCCGAATGGTGCCAATGGGCTATGGAGCGGGATGGTTTGCAAGAAAACCTGCAAAAAAACCTGTACGAAATCCTGGAAGAAAACCAGCAAAACAAACAGTCAGAAATTCCCCAAGAAGACCTGAAAGAAAGTCTGGAAGAAATCAAGGTAAATATCCTGGAAGAAAACCTGCCAGCAAGCCGGATTGAAAACCGGGCAGAAGCATTGCGCAGAATGAAGGAATGTCTCATTACAAGACGGAGTATGCTCAATCTTAGCAACCTTGGATTGACTTCACTCCCTGAAAATTTGCCTCCACATCTGATTGAATTTTATTGCAGTAAAAACGTGTTGACCGCGTTACCGAAGGTGATGCCAAAGTGGCTGCTGGTGCTTGACTGTACAGATAACGTCTTGATCTTGTTACCGAAGGTGCAGCCCTCAAAACTGATGGTACTGAATTGCTATGACAACTGTATTATCTGGCTGCCTGAGCTGTCGACTAACCTGAGAGTGATTAACTGTTCTGCAAACTTCTTGCAATTTTTACCGCCGTCGATGCCCCAGTACCTGTATAAACTATCCTGTGCTGGCAACAATATTCACTCAATACCTGATGAGATGCTGGAGAACTTGACTCGCCTGAAAGTATTTGACTGTTCTAGTAACGATTTGATCTCTTCACCACGGCTGCCGCCCAAACTAATAATTTACTACTGTGGAGAAAACAATTTTAAAACGGTACAGGTGCCGCAGCCCCAGAGCCTGAAGGTGTTTGACTGTAATGGTAACCCGTGGGACAAAGACAATTTACCGACGCTGCTCAAAGCCGTCGAGGGCCTGAAAAAACAGCAGGGCCTGAAGGACCTTTTGGGCTTTTTGCACAAGGAGGGCCAGATGAAGCTGGAGAAGCTGGAGAAGCTGGAGGATCTGGATGACCTTATGGATCTGGAGCTCCTGGATGACCCGGTACTCCTGGAGCGCGTGAAGGTACAGGAGGACCTGGAGCTCCTGAATCAGCAGTTGGGCCTGTTGAGTCTGGAAAGACAACAGGACTCGCAGCCTGTTAATCAACATTCTGAACATGAACCCGAACCTGCATCAAGGGTGAAGCGTGATTTATCTGAAGTCGATTCCGAGTCAACAATGAAGCGTAAGCGTTTTATGTAGAACGCCTGTGCGGTGAGTTCAGGTTCCGGGGAAATAGTGTCCATCATTTTAATGGACACTATCATGGGAAATGGCTCTGTCACATTAACAACTACAGTTGTTGCCCAGCCGGATGGATGTTTTTTTGCAACCAGAAGACGTTGCCTCCGATCCGGCTTACAACAAGTTACACCGTCACAACCGGGACACGTAACGCCAGCGCGCACATCAACTCATAGCCCACCGTTCCGGCAGCGGCGGCGACATCATCAATTTTGATCTCCTTGCCCCACAGCTCAACCGGCGTACCAATACCCGCCTGCGGGCAAGGCGTTAAATCGACCGCCAGCATATCCATCGAAACTGTCCCTACTGTCATGGTGCGCACGCCGTCAACTAAAACAGGGGTGCCGGTAGGCGCATGGCGCGGATAACCGTCGGCGTATCCTGCGGCGACAATGCCGATTCGCTGTTCATCTCGCGCAGTATAGCGACCGCCGTAGCCCACACGCTCGCCCGCTTTTAGCGTCTGGACACCAATAATCTCACTGCTTAGCGTCATCACCGGACGTAATCCGGTATTGGCGATATCACGCCACTGACCGGACGGCGAAGCGCCATACAAAATAATGCCAGGCCGAACCCAGTCAAAATGCGCTTCCGGGTGCCACAGAGTCGCCGCCGAATTGGACAACGAACGCCGACACTCCAGCCCTTCCGCCGCCTGTTCAATACGCTCCATCGCGCCGGAAATTCCATCAGGATGTTCCGCCTCGGCAAAATGCGACATCAGGGTCATTTCGCCAACATTCGCCATCGCCCGCAACTGCTGCCAGACGGTAAGCACGCGATCGGGCTGGAAGCCCAACCGATTCATCCCACTATTCACTTTAAGATAAATATCCAACGGTGCTTTTAGCCGCGCATTTTGCAGTGCTTTGAGCTGCCAGTTGCTGTGTATGCAGGTGGTCAGGCGGTGCTGGTCATAAATCTCCAGATCCTGAGCATGGAAAAATCCTTCCAGCATCAGGATCGGTCCTTTCCAGCCGCGCTCACGTAACGTTATTGCCTCTTCCAGGTTAAGTAATGCAAAGCCATCGGTGGCCCCGAGCGCGCTCCAGATACGCTCAATACCGTGCCCGTAAGCGTTCGCTTTTACCACTGACCAGACGCGCGCGTGCGGCGCGGCCTGGCGGACAATGGACAGATTCTGTTTTAATGCCTGCAGATCGAGGCTGGCCTGTATCGGACGGGTCATCTCGTTTCCTTAGCTGTGCGCGCCATGTAAATGGCCCGGGCGTGATGGCGTAAATCCACGGCTGTAGCGCGCTACGCTTAGATCTTCATACGGGATCGCTGGCGTGCGACCAGAGAGCAGATCGCTTAACAACTGACCGGAACCGCAAGCCATCGTCCAGCCGAGCGTGCCGTGACCGGTATTCAGCCACAGATTTTTAAAGCGTGTACGCCCGACAACCGGCGTGCCGTCTGGCGTCATCGGGCGCAGACCCGTCCAGAAAGTCGCCTGCTCGACATGACCGCCGCGTGGATAGAGATCGCGAACCACCATCTCCAGCGTTTCACGACGCGGTTGCAACAGCTCGGTATTAAAACCAACAATTTCCGCCATTCCGCCAACACGAATGCGGTTATCGAAACGGGTAATGGCGATTTTGTAGGTTTCATCAAGAATGGTGGATACCGGCGCACCATCTTCCTGCGCAATGGGAATGGTCAGCGAGTAGCCTTTCAGCGGATACACCGGAATATCAACAATGCCTTTGAGCATCGCCGTCGAGTAAGAACCAAATGCCATCACATACGCATCGGCCTTAATCACTTCATCGCCACACTTCACGCCGTAGATTTGCTCGCCGTCGCAAAGCAGTTGGTCAACGGGCGTATTAAAGCGGAATTTAACCCCCGCCTGCTCCGCCATCCGCGCCAGATTCTGGGTAAACAGCTGGCAGTCTCCGGTTTCATCATTGGGCAGTTGCAGACCACCCGTCAGTTTGTGCGCCACTTCTGCCAGCGCGGGCTCCACTTCCGCCAGACGGCTGGATTCCAGCAGCTGGTACGGTACGCCGGCATCTTCCAGCACGGCGATATCGCGGGTCGCATTTTCATACTGTTGTTCGGTACGGAACAGTTGCAGCGTCCCACCCTGACGCCCTTCATACTGAATATTGGTTTCGGCGCGCAATGCTTTCAGGCAATCACGGCTGTATTCCGCCAGACGCACCATCCGCCCTTTGTTTTCCATGTAGTGGCTGGTGTCGCAGTTACGTAACATTTGCCACATCCATTTCAACTGGAACTGCGTACCGTCGAGACGAACCGCCAGCGGCGCATGGCGCTGGAACATCCATTTAATCGCTTTTAAAGGCACACCTGGTGCCGCCCACGGTGCTGCATATCCGGGGGAGATTTGCCCGGCATTCGCGGCACTGGTTTCCAGGGCGGCCCCCGGCTCCCGATCAATGACGGTGACCTCATGTCCTGCCTGATTTAAGTACCAGGCGCTGGCAACGCCTACCACACCACTTCCCAGTATGACAACTCGCATAGCCACTCCGATAACGGTAGATACAGTAAAAGAATAATAATCTAATTACATCTTGATAACTCAGTTGAAAATATTATTCAACATACGGCTTTTTTATGGTGAGCTGGCTCACATCTCCCTGACTCTGCGGCAATATGACGTCTTTAGTATCTCCTGCTGAACGCCCTTTTTATCCAGCATAAAATTCCGTTCAGAAGCGGATTAGTGGCACTCTGATAATAAGAAATCGCAAAGAAAAAAATTCTCCGGCGACGCGGTTTTTAACAGGTGTTCTATGCTTGAAATGAGGTGCTCCACACAGAGAGCGCCGACAACAATGAGGTGCGCGTATGGCGACGATCGATTCTATGAATAAGGACACCACACGTTTGAGCGATGGACCCGACTGGACGTTCGACCTGCTGGATGTTTATCTGGCAGAGATAGACCGGGTGGCGAAACTCTACCGGCTGGATACCTACCCGCACCAGATTGAAGTGATAACCTCAGAACAGATGATGGATGCCTACTCCAGCGTCGGCATGCCAATTAACTATCCGCACTGGTCATTCGGTAAAAAGTTTATCGAGACTGAACGGCTGTATAAGCACGGTCAGCAAGGACTGGCCTATGAAATCGTCATTAACTCTAACCCGTGTATCGCTTACCTGATGGAAGAGAACACCATTACCATGCAAGCGCTGGTGATGGCTCATGCCTGCTATGGGCATAACTCTTTCTTCAAAAACAATTACTTATTTCGTAGCTGGACCGACGCCAGTTCGATTGTCGATTATCTGATTTTTGCCCGGAAATATATTACCGAGTGCGAAGAGCGCTATGGCGTTGATGAAGTAGAACGGCTTCTGGACTCGTGCCACGCGCTGATGAACTACGGCGTGGACCGGTACAAACGCCCGCAAAAAATCTCGCTGCAAGAAGAGAAAGCCCGGCAGAAAAGTCGCGAAGAGTATCTGCAAAGTCAGGTCAATATGCTCTGGCGTACCCTGCCGAAGCGCGAGGAAGAGAAAACGGTTGCTGAAGCGCGCCGCTATCCGTCCGAACCACAAGAAAACCTGCTCTATTTTATGGAGAAAAATGCGCCACTGTTGGAATCATGGCAGCGTGAAATCCTGCGTATTGTGCGTAAGGTGAGCCAGTATTTTTATCCGCAAAAACAGACTCAGGTGATGAACGAAGGCTGGGCGACCTTCTGGCACTACACCATCCTTAACCATCTGTATGATGAAGGGAAAGTAACGGAACGTTTTATGCTGGAGTTTTTGCACAGCCACACCAATGTGGTCTTCCAGCCGCCCTATAACAGCCCATGGTACAGCGGCATCAATCCGTATGCCCTCGGGTTCGCCATGTTCCAGGATATTAAACGGATTTGTCAGTCGCCAACGGAAGAAGACAAATACTGGTTCCCGGATATCGCCGGTTCCGACTGGCTGGAAACGCTGCATTTCGCGATGCGTGATTTCAAAGATGAGAGTTTTATCAGCCAGTTCCTGTCACCGAAAGTGATGCGTGATTTCCGCTTCTTCACCGTGCTGGATGACGATCGGCATAATTATCTGGAGATATCCGCTATTCATAATGAAGAAGGTTATCGGGAGATCCGTAACCGGTTATCGTCGCAATATAACTTAAGTAATCTGGAGCCGAATATTCAGATCTGGAACGTGGATTTGCGCGGCGACCGTTCGCTGACGCTGCGTTACATTCCACATAATCGCGCACCGCTGGATCGGGGGCGCAAAGAAGTGCTGAAGCATGTGCATCGCCTGTGGGGATTTGATGTGATGCTGGAACAGCAAAACGAAGACGGCAGCGTCGAGTTGCTGGAACGTTGCCCGCCGAGAATGGGAAATCTGTAAAAACAACAAAAACCCCTCGTTTGAGGGGTTTGCTTTTTAAACGGAAGGGATTATCGCCCCTGAATGGCTAAATCACCCGGCAGATTTTTCTGCATCCGGTGCCAAATCTCGCCGCTCTCATGCCCATAGCGACGCACTGTTTCGTATACCTGATCGTGCGCGCCTTCACTGCACAACGCCGACAGTTTGTGGTAGAAGCCCAGCGCCAGACTGCGCGCTTCCGGATTGGCGAAATAGTGACGACCAATGCGCGTATACAGTCCTTTCATCCCGTTAAGGATCAGACCGTAAATCGGGTTGCCGGAAGCAAACGCCAGACCGCGGAATATGTTGTAATCCAGCTCGGCAAAGGCATCGGCGTGATCGGCCACTTCATTAGCGGTAGCCAGCACTTCCTGCGCTTTATCGGGATGTTGACGAAACGCGGTGCGAATAAAAATAGTTGAAATATTGGTACGCACCGACAGCAAATTATCAATAAGCTGCGGCACACTTTCGTGATCCAGTCGCGCCAGTGTTTCAAGGATATTTAAACCGGAGGTTTCCCAGAAATTATTCACCTTCGTCGGCTTGCCATGTTGAATGGTCAACCAGCCATCTCGTGCCAGACGCTGTAACACTTCACGTAACGTAGTACGCGTTACGCCAATTAATTCTGAAAGTTCACGTTCTGCGGGCAAAATAGTCCCGGGAGGGAAGCGGTTATTCCAGATACTTTCAATAATGTACTCTTCCGCGAAACCCGCCGGGCTTTGCGCCTTAATGACCATAGTGAGATTTCCATAACACAGCAAAACAAAGTTGGACTCATCATACCAGAGGGCTAACTACGCTGATAGCAGACAAAAAGAAGAAAAAAGGGATCAAGGCTTCATTTTCCGCATCTCTTTCCCCTTGACTATCAAGACTTGCCTCACTCCGGCCTGACCGTTAAGCTTTGCGTTTAAACATAAAAACATCATTGATTATTTGTAAGGTAAGGGAAACCATCATGGAGATCTCCTGGGGCCGCGCGCTATGGCGCAATTTTTTGGGCCAGTCCCCCGACTGGTACAAACTCGCCCTCATCATTTTCTTAATCGTAAATCCGTTAATTTTCCTCATCAGCCCTTTCGTCGCTGGCTGGTTGCTGGTAGCGGAATTTATTTTCACTCTGGCGATGGCCCTGAAATGCTACCCGCTGCTCCCCGGTGGTCTGTTGGCTATCGAAGCGGTATTCATCGGCATGACCAGCGCGGAACACGTCCGTGAAGAGATAGCGGCAAATCTTGAAGTCTTGCTGTTACTGATGTTTATGGTGGCGGGTATCTATTTTATGAAACAGCTGTTGCTGTTCATATTTACCCGTTTGCTGTTAAGCATTCGCTCCAAAATGCTGCTGTCGCTCTCTTTTTGCGTGGCGGCGGCGTTCCTCTCCGCGTTCCTCGATGCCTTAACCGTCGTGGCGGTGGTGATCAGCGTTGCAGTCGGTTTTTATGGGATTTATCACCGCGTAGCCTCTTCCCGTACCGAAGATACCGACCTGCAAGACGATAGTCATATCGACAAGCATTACAAAGTGGTTCTGGAACAGTTCCGTGGCTTTCTGCGTAGCCTGATGATGCATGCCGGTGTCGGCACCGCATTAGGCGGCGTGATGACCATGGTGGGCGAACCACAGAACCTGATCATCGCTAAAGCGGCTGGCTGGCATTTTGGCGATTTCTTCCTGCGCATGTCGCCGGTGACCGTTCCGGTTCTGATTTGTGGCCTGTTAACCTGCCTGCTGGTAGAGAAGCTGCGTTGGTTTGGCTATGGTGAAACGCTGCCGGAGAAAGTCCGCGAAGTGTTGCAACAGTTTGACGATCAAAGCCGCCACCAGCGTACCCGTCAGGATAAAATCCGTCTGATTGTCCAGGCGATTATTGGCGTCTGGCTGGTGACTGCGCTGGCGTTGCATCTGGCGGAGGTTGGCTTGATTGGTTTGTCGGTCATTATTCTGGCGACATCATTGACCGGTGTCACCGATGAACATGCTATCGGTAAAGCCTTCACCGAATCTCTGCCATTCACCGCACTGTTGACGGTGTTTTTCTCGGTAGTCGCGGTGATTATCGACCAACAACTGTTTTCGCCGATTATTCAGTTTGTGTTGCAGGCATCGGAACATGCTCAGCTGTCGCTGTTCTATATTTTCAACGGTCTGCTGTCATCCATTTCGGATAACGTCTTCGTGGGGACGATTTATATCAACGAAGCGAAAGCGGCAATGGAAAGTGGCGCTATCACGTTGAAGCAATACGAGCTGCTGGCGGTCGCCATTAATACCGGTACCAATCTGCCCTCCGTCGCTACGCCGAACGGTCAGGCTGCGTTCCTGTTCCTGCTGACCTCTGCACTCGCGCCATTGATTCGCCTCTCTTATGGGCGCATGGTGTGGATGGCCCT
This sequence comes from Escherichia sp. WS3227_2, assembly GCF_046486495.1. NCBI lineage: Bacteria > Pseudomonadati > Pseudomonadota > Gammaproteobacteria > Enterobacterales > Enterobacteriaceae > Escherichia > Escherichia sp. WS3227_2. Next base: position 250,742 of record NZ_JBJQLG010000005.1, on the reverse strand, counting down.
GCCTTACACCCTCGTCCTGACACTCGTCGGACTACTTTGCGTCGAGTTTACGCTTGCCCCTGTAACCGAATGGTTTATGCAAATGGGCTGGATAGCAACGCTTTGATAACAACTTACCGGGCATATAAATGCCCGGTTTGCCTTTTCGCCCGATAATTGTCCAATTGCGTCCTATTTTTGCTGCCTCCTGGTGGCGCAGCGAATGAATTGGTTTAAACTGCGCACTCTATGCATATTGCAGGGAAATGATTATGTTGCGATTTTTGAACCAATGTTCACAAGGCCGGGGCGCGTGGCTGTTGATGGCGTTTACCGCTCTGGCACTGGAACTGACGGCACTGTGGTTCCAGCATGTGATGTTACTGAAACCTTGCGTGCTCTGTATTTATGAACGCTGCGCATTATTCGGCGTTCTGGGTGCTGCGCTGATTGGCGCGATCGCCCCGAAAACTCCGCTGCGTTATGTAGCGATGGTTATCTGGTTGTATAGTGCGTTCCGCGGTGTGCAGTTAACTTACGAGCACACCATGCTTCAGCTCTATCCTTCGCCGTTTGCGACCTGTGATTTTATGGTTCGTTTCCCGGAATGGCTGCCGCTGGATAAATGGGTGCCGCAAGTGTTTGTCGCCTCTGGCGATTGCGCCGAGCGTCAGTGGGATTTTTTAGGTCTGGAAATGCCGCAGTGGTTGCTCGGTATTTTTATCGCTTACCTGATTGTCGCGGTGCTGGTGGTGATTTCCCAGCCGTTTAAAGCGAAAAAACGTGACCTGTTCGGTCGCTAATCCATTCAGCGCTCCTGCGGGAGCGCTTTTTTCCTGCCGCTATGTTTATTTGACCCGCAGTAAATCAGAACTTCGCGTTGTATAACGTGGTGAAAGCATGGCACGCTTCATCTGCCATTGTTGCTGGATCCCCTGCCCGGCAAAATAGAGTGTTCCTCTGCCCTCTTTAGCATTTAGCGTATCCATTACCGCCATCAATTGCTCACTCCCGGGGCGCGGTGCGTTGTCATCGAATAAATTGAGCTGCGCGACTCCCTGACTGAAGAAATCTCCCAGCATCACGCCCGCTTTTTGGTAGCGATGGCCCGCTTGCCAGATGGCATCCAGAGATCGCGTAGCGGCGTTAATGATATCCCTGCTGTCCTGAGTGGGCGTCAGCAGTTTTACCGACGCGCTATTGCCGTAATAAGGTTCATTGAGCGCAAATGGTGACGTCTTAATAAACGTGGAAATAAACCGACAATATTGATGCTCACTGCGAAGTTTTTCCGCCGCCCGGGCAGCGTAACTACAAATGGCCTGCCGCATCGACGTATAATCCGTGATGCGTTCACCAAACGAACGGGAACAGATAATTTCCTGCTTTGTCGGTGCAAACTCTTCCAGTTGCAAACAGGGTTCACCGCGCAGTTCACGCACCGTTCTTTCGAGCACGACATTAAAATGTTTACGGATAAACCGGATATCTGTATCCGCCAAATCGAGAACGGTTTTGATCCCCATCGCGTCCAGTTTTTTGCTGATCCGCCGTCCAATCCCCCAGACTTCATCCACGGGGAGAGCAGACATTAATTTACGCTGGCGTTCCAGATTTGATAAATCCACCACCCCACCCGTCTGCCGCTGCCATTTTTTTGCCGCATGATTGGCAAGCTTAGCCAGCGTTTTGGTCTGGGCGATCCCCACGCCAACAGTAAGATGGGTACGTTGTAGCACCTTTGCGCGAATTTCTCTGCCAAAATCAGTCAGATCGCGACAATTACGCACACCGGTCAGATCGCAGAATGCCTCATCAATGCTGTAAATCTCGACGCGGGGCGATAACTCTTCCAGCGTCGACATCACCCGATTGCTCATATCGGCGTAAAGCTCATAGTTACTGCTAAAGCAAACCACGCCACAGCGGCGAAACAGATCTTTTTGTTTGAACCAGGGATCGCCCATTTTAACGCCCAACGCCTTTGCCTCAGCGTTTCGGGCGATAACGCAACCGTCATTATTCGATAGCACAACCACCGGTTTACCCCATAAATCAGGGCGAAACACCGTCTCACAGCTGGCATAAAACGCGTTTACATCACAGAGGGCAAACATCAGCGCATCGCCTTAACGACGTGGATCACCACACCAAAGACATCCAGCGTATCTTCGCTACTGATGGTAATGGGTGAATATGCACTGTTCATGGGAATAAGCTGCACTGTCGGGCGTAGTTGCAATTTTTTCACCGTAAACTCGCCGTCAACAGCAGCGATGACAATATCACCATGGCTGGCGGTAATAGCGCTATCGACAATCAGTAAATCACCGTCACTAATCCCACCGTCAATCATAGAATCACCACTTGCTTTGACGAAGTAAGTCGCGCTGGGATGCTGGATCAACAGTTGATTCAGATCGATGCGCTGTTCAACGTAATCTGCGGCCGGTGAAGGAAAGCCACACTGAACAAGATCGCTAAATAGCGGAAAAGTCACAATTTCGCGGAGATCCGCAGGCTTGATAAACAACATAATAATCTGCCTGAAGTTATACTGTTTTTATATACAGTAGTCTGTTCTTGCCAGCAGATCAATACTGATTCAGGCTATCAATATTTGTCGCTGCATAGACTGCTGATTTTTCGTTCTCTTATCCTGTGCTCACGCGCCTTCTGGCGACGACGCTCATCCAGCAGAAATGAAAAATATCACCTGGCTAAAAAATAGAATAGAAGCATTCGCCATAATGACATTAAACATTGTTTGATATTTATCATATTAATAGAAATAAAGACATTGACGCATCTCGCCCGGCTAACTATGAATTAGATGAAGTAAAATTCATTAATAGTTGTAAAACAGGAGTTTCATTACAATTTATATATTTAAAGAGGCGAATGATTATGACTGAAATCGTTGCAGATAAAACGGTAGAGGTAGTTAAAAACGCAATCGAAACCGCAGATGGAGCATTAGACCTTTATAATAAATATCTCGATCAGGTCATCCCCTGGCAGACCTTCGATGAAACCATAAAAGAGTTAAGTCGCTTTAAACAGGAGTATTCACAGGCAGCCTCCGTTTTAGTTGGCGATATTAAAACCTTACTTATGGATAGCCAGGATAAGTATTTTGAAGCAACCCAAACGGTGTATGAATGGTGTGGTGTTGCGACGCAATTGCTCGCAGCGTATATTTTGCTATTTGATGAGTACAATGAGAAGAAAGCATCCGCCCAGAAAGACATTCTCATTAAGGTACTGGATGACGGCATCACGAAGCTGAATGAAGCGCAAAAATCCCTGCTGGTAAGCTCACAAAGTTTCAACAACGCTTCCGGGAAACTGCTGGCGTTAGATAGCCAGTTAACCAATGATTTTTCAGAAAAAAGCAGCTATTTCCAGTCACAGGTAGATAAAATCAGGAAGGAAGCGTATGCCGGTGCCGCAGCCGGTGTCGTCGCCGGTCCATTTGGATTAATCATTTCCTATTCTATTGCTGCGGGCGTAGTTGAAGGGAAACTGATTCCAGAATTGAAGAACAAGTTAAAATCTGTGCAGAGTTTCTTTACCACCCTGTCTAACACGGTTAAACAAGCGAATAAAGATATCGATGCCGCCAAATTGAAATTAACCACCGAAATAGCCGCCATCGGGGAGATAAAAACGGAAACTGAAACAACCAGATTCTACGTTGATTATGATGATTTAATGCTTTCTTTGCTAAAAGAAGCGGCAAAAAAAATGATTAACACCTGTAATGAGTATCAGAAAAGACACGGTAAGAAGACACTCTTTGAGGTACCTGAAGTCTGATAAGCGATTATTCTCTCCATGTACTCAAGGTATAAAGTTTATCACATTTAAAAATACAGCCGTTTTTTAAAGATTGAGAGTTACCTGCTGATAATAAGGTATCGGGTAACTCTCATTATGACAGAGCGCTTTCAAAAACAGGGCTACGAAATGGCGAGCATCCAGACGTATATTAAGAAAGCCCCCATCAACATCTATTAAATTTATCACTGCGCCCAGTCAGGTTTATTTAAGATATGATCCTGCCAGTCAATCACTTCTGATTCTTTCACTGCGATATGACGCACAGAGATACGTTCGCCATGCATTGCCGCTTTCGAACCAGTAAGCAGCGGATGCCACGCAGGTAAATCTTTACCTTCCGCCAGCAAGCGATAAGCGCAGGTCATTGGCAGCCATTCGAATGTTGGCAGATTTTCACGGGTTAATTTAATGCAGTCAGGTTCAAACTCGAAACGACGTTCGTAGTTCCGACATTGACAGGTTTTAATATTGAGCTGGCGACAGGCGACGTTAGTGAAGTAGATTTCGTCGGTGTCTTCATCCATCAGTTTATGCAGGCAACACTGACCGCAACCATCACACAACGACTCCCATTCCGCATCGCTCATTTCGTCCAGGGTTTTACTTTGCCAGAAAGGTACATCGCTCATCAGGTGTTCCGCCATTACGTTAAAACGCACCTTATAACCAGTCTGGCACAGCGATGCAAGTTTTGCCGCCGCTTTCAGGCGGCAAAAAGTATTACAAAACGCGAGTTGTCAAAGAATGCCCATCGAAAGTGACTGTCAGCTCATCACCACTTTGCAACGGGCCGACGCCATCAGGCGTGCCTGTCAGCACAACGTCACCGGCCTTGAGGGTAAAGAACTTGCTCATATAAGCGATCAGCGGAACGATTTTATGGATCATGTCCGCAGTCGTACCTTGCTGGCGTTGTTCGCCGTTTACGCTCAGGCCCAGCGTTGTATTTTGCGGATCGCCGGTGAATTCCGCCGCGGGAATAAACCCGGAAAGCGGACAAGAGTTATCAAACGCTTTGGCCTTTTCCCACGGCTGCCCGGCTTTCTTCATTTTTCCCTGAACATCACGCAATGTCAGATCGAGCGCCACGCCGTAACCGGCAATGGCTTTACGGACATGCTCTTCCGTAGCCTGACGCAGCGTCGCGCCAATCAATACCGCCAGTTCGACTTCATGATGAACTGAACCGAAATCGGATGGGATCGCCAATGGCTGCCGCAGATCGCACAGTGCCGTTTCTGGTTTAATAAACAGCACTGGCTCTTCGGGCACTGCGCTGCCCATCTCTTTGATATGTTTGGCATAGTTACTGCCAACACAGACTACTTTACTCACCGGATAATCCAGCAGCGCACCTTGCCAGTTGTGATGTTGATACATAACGTTCCCCTCACCTTATCGTGGATATGAAAACCCGCGCCGACAAAGATAATACCACCGCCGGATATCGGTTATTTGTTCGTGTCGTCTGTTTTCTGCCCCATGACGGAAAGATGTTGCTTCAGCAAATCTTCGGGTGGTGGCGGTAACTGCAAATAGTAACCTTGCTCGGTTAATGCCTGTTTAACCTTTTCAATATCGGCATTGACCAGTTTCTTCCGCCCATCCAGCGGCAGAATCATCGCTAACTGAGGCTGACCAAAACCTTTCATCAGTTCCTCAGGTACACGCGAAAAATCGTCTTTTTTTTCGACATATAAATAGGTCTGGTCACGCTTGCTGCTTCGATAAATCACACAAAACATACTTTTACTCTTTAAGATGCCAAGTTTTGGCATAAGCTAACATCAATGAAACCCGCGCCACAAGCCAGCCAGCTGTAGATTTCTGCGGTTTGTTCAGTCCATGCGCCCTTAATAAGTGATCCCCCGGCAAAAATGCCGCGCCGGGATTTAACCGAACGCAGGAAAGCCACTGGAATTCTCCTGTGATGAATTGTTATATTATAACAGTTCATCATCCTCATTCTGAACAGGAGACTACCTATGAAAATCAAGGGCATCAGTAAGGCTGTATTATTGCTTGCACTGCTAACCTCCACGAGCTTTGCTGCGGGTAAGAATGTCAATGTTGAGTTCAGAAAAGGCCATAGCAGCGCTCAGTACTCCGGCGAAATAAAGGGATACGATTACGATACATATACCTTCTATGCCAAAAAAGGTCAGAAAGTGCATGTGAGTATCTCTAATGAAGGCGCTGATACTTACCTCTTCGGGCCAGGAATCGATGATTCTGTTGATTTATCCAGATATTCCCCAGAACTCGATAGTCACGGACAATACTCACTCCCTGCTTCTGGCAAATATGAGCTGCGAGTGCTGCAAACCCGAAACGACGCCCGTAAAAACAAAACCAAAAAATATAACGTCGATATTCAAATTAAGTAAATGTCAACCGACGGGGACTCTCCCCGTCATAAACGTTAACGCCCCACTCCTCTCTGTCGCTCAAGAGGTTAATGACGAATAGCAGACAATGCCGAATAGAACATAATGTAAACAAGGCATCACTCACGACACATAAATAACATCTTTGTGGTGGTTTGATTGATTTTTCCACTCCGATTACCATCCACACCAAAATAACGATCATCACGACATAATTTTTCTTTAACATCGCAAAATACACCGTTAGCGAATGTAAATTCGCTGGGATCGTAGCCTTGTAATGATTGTAAGTTTTCAGCGGCTTTTTCGCCGAGATATTTCCTTGTTAACTCTGGGGAAATGCCATCTGAGTTCACACAAATATACGGGTCGCAAACAACGCCGCACGCCGGAGATTGAAGTCCGCCAGCGTCATTTCCAGACGCCATTGATGAGAACATCATCCCCACACCTGACAATCCGATATAAAAAATACGCATCATATTCATAGCACATCCTGATAATCCAACCGTACAACACTTATGCTCATTTCATCATCAATCCGTAATCAAAACCGCTGACCTGGACGAGTTACGATGACCTGACAGAAGTATCAGACGTCTTCTGCGGTTTCTATGATAGAGCAATTCTGTGGCGGATATTAAGATAACGGGTATCTGTTCTTTAATGATGCCGCAAAAAATGGAAAGTTAAGAAAGCCTGGCGTGGTGAAAAAATACACTCGCCTCAATACTGGATATTTAAACAGTTCTGAAGATGCTGTCACGATTAGGGTGCGGAAAAAGGAAGCGTAAATAAGAACAATCAAAAGTACGACGGCAATGGGTTGATTGACAAGGGTATTTTTTAAGCTATGAATCAGCGCCATTTATCACAGAATAGACTTTTACTCTGAATAAATGGGAGGGTGACTTGCCTCAATATAATCCAGACTATAACATGCCTTATAGTCTTCGGAACATCATCGCGCGCTGGCGATGATTAATAGCTAATTGAGTAAGGCCAGGATGTCAAACACGCCAATCGAGCTTAAAGGCAGTAGCTTCACTTTATCTGTGGTTCATCTGCATGAGGCAGAACCTAAGGTTATCCATCAGGCGCTGGAAGACAAAATCGCTCAGGCCCCCGCATTTTTAAAACATGCCCCCGTTGTACTCAACGTCAGTGCACTGGAAGACCCGGTAAACTGGTCAGCGATGCATAAGGCGGTTTCGGCAACCGGTTTGCGGGTTATTGGCGTAAGTGGCTGCAAAGATGCGCAACTTAAAGCCGAAATTGAAAAAATGGGGCTGCCTATCCTGACGGAAGGAAAGGAAAAAGCGCCGCGTCCAGCTCCCGCACCGCAGGCTCCAGCGCAAAATACAACGCCGGTCACAAAAACGCGTTTAATAGATACCCCGGTGCGTTCCGGTCAGCGTATTTATGCTCCACAATGTGATCTGATTGTTACAAGCCACGTTAGCGCTGGGGCCGAATTGATTGCCGATGGGAACATTCATGTCTATGGCATGATGCGCGGTCGTGCGCTGGCAGGGGCAAGTGGTGACCGGGAAACGCAAATATTTTGTACGAACCTGATGGCGGAATTGGTGTCCATCGCAGGTGAATACTGGCTGAGTGATCAAATCCCAGCAGAATTTTATGGCAAAGCGGCGCGACTGCAGTTAGTCGAAAACGCTTTGACCGTTCAACCGTTAAATTGATCCCTTTTTAACAAGGAATTTCTATGGCACGCATTATTGTTGTTACTTCGGGCAAAGGGGGTGTTGGTAAGACAACCTCCAGCGCGGCCATCGCCACTGGTTTGGCCCAGAAGGGAAAGAAAACTGTCGTGATAGATTTTGATATCGGCCTGCGTAATCTCGACCTGATTATGGGTTGTGAACGTCGGGTCGTTTACGATTTCGTCAACGTCATTCAGGGCGATGCAACGCTAAATCAGGCGTTAATTAAAGATAAGCGTACTGAAAATCTCTATATTCTTCCGGCATCGCAAACTCGCGATAAAGATGCCCTCACCCGTGAAGGGGTCGCCAAAGTTCTTGATGATCTGAAAGCGATGGACTTTGAATTTATTGTTTGCGACTCCCCGGCAGGGATTGAGACCGGTGCGCTAATGGCACTCTATTTTGCAGACGAAGCCATTATTACCACCAACCCGGAAGTCTCCTCAGTACGCGACTCTGACCGTATTTTAGGCATTCTGGCGTCGAAATCACGCCGCGCAGAAAATGGCGAAGAGCCTATTAAAGAGCACCTGCTGTTAACGCGCTATAACCCAGGCCGCGTAAGCAGAGGTGACATGCTGAGCATGGAAGATGTGCTGGAGATCCTGCGCATCAAACTCGTCGGCGTGATCCCAGAGGATCAATCAGTATTGCGCGCCTCTAACCAGGGTGAACCGGTCATTCTCGACATTAACGCCGATGCGGGTAAAGCCTACGCAGATACCGTAGAACGTCTGTTGGGAGAAGAACGTCCTTTCCGCTTCATTGAAGAAGAGAAGAAAGGCTTCCTCAAACGCTTGTTCGGAGGATAAGTTATGGCATTACTCGATTTCTTTCTCTCGCGGAAGAAAAACACGGCCAACATTGCAAAAGAACGGCTGCAGATTATTGTTGCTGAACGCCGTCGCAGCGATGCAGAACCGCATTATCTGCCGCAGTTGCGTAAAGATATTCTTGAGGTCATTTGTAAATACGTACAAATTGATCCTGAGATGGTAACCGTACAGCTTGAGCAAAAAGATGGCGATATTTCTATTCTTGAGCTGAACGTGACCTTGCCGGAAGCAGAAGAGCTGAAATAGGCCCGCTGTAAAAGCGCATTTCTCTTCAAGGCAGAGTCATCTCTGCCTTGCGTTTTTCATCCCCCTCATCCACGTTTGATAAGAGCGGCGAGTATTCTTGCTGATGCTACTCATTGCTTCCCCCCCTTTACACCTTAATGCCGTTCCCCCCACACAGAACAAATTGTTTATACCTGGCTGAGTAAATAACCTTATTGTTAGTATGGGTATACTGGGTGATGATAACCCCGCAATTTCATTATTCATTGTTCTCCCATAGGATGAGGTTTCCCGCCGTAACTGGCGGGCTTTTTTTGCCGCAGAATTTTTCCTTTTAACACCCTGTAAACGAAAACTGCGCCGAAGCGCAGTTTAATCGTTGATGGTCAGAACGACCAGTTCGCACCAGCCACCGCGTTCCACGGGGATTCCACACCGGCACCATGGCTATACCCCACCCCGAGATGCCCGCTTAACGAACTGCTGAATGAGGCTTTAATACCTGCCTGATATATTCCACGTCTGCCCGACAAATCATTGACAAAATTACCGTCATTATTCACTTTCACCCGGTTATCATCGACAAATTCTTTGCGCACAGCCGCCTTCAGCCACGGCTCAACTTCCATGCCGTTCCCCAGACGCATGTTGTAACTCAGCGTTGCGCCCAGTTCACGATATATACTGCGGGTATCGACTGATTTCGATTCCATGCCATTGGATAAATGATATTCGGGGTTATCAGCGGTGAACCCCGTTAACGATGCATACGGCGTCAGGTTCCAGTTACCATCGGTAAATCGCATCCCGGTTTCAATGTGCCCCCCCAGCCCGTTGCTATGATAACTGCCGTTGGCGGCTCCACCGCTGCTCATTTTACCGGCTACGTTACTTTCAAAGCGGTTCAGCTTCACGATACCGTCCAGATAGAAACCACTTTCATGTTCCCAGCTGGCATAGCCCCCCAGAGAATAACTGCCCACACTGCCATGTCCTCCACGATCAAAACCGATATGTGAATGGGAATAACCCATAAAAGCGCCCAGCGTCGCAATCCCCTCAGGAATATCATTACGACTGTCGATCCCCACTGTCATTCCGGTCAGCGTCTGCTCAAACCCAGCCCCCGCATCGGTGGTGACATTATTACGGGTGTTATACGTCGCCCCCCAGACATTATTGTTGTGTGGACTCGCTTTCATTATGTTCAACCGCTCGCGAATACTGTTTAGCTCAGCATCAAAGACCAACGGTAATGTTGCTGCCATATTGAGTACGGCAGCCGTAGAAGGCGTGATGCGTTTCTCCGGAACGGGTGTCGGCGTTGGCTCGGGAGTCGGGTCTGGATTTGGATTTGGATTTGGATTTGGATTTGGATTTGGGTTCGGATTTGGATTTGGATTTGGGTTCGGATTTGGGTTCGGATTTGGGTTCGGATTTGGGTTCGGATTTGGGTTCGGGTTCGGGTTCGGATTTGGATTTGGGTTGACATTATTAGTCAGGTTCCAGTTGCTGTTGCCGTCGCTTTTCAGGACATACTCATAGGTCCCAAGATCAACGAAACCGCCGGTATTGCCCAGCGTAAACGACGCATCCCCTCCCCCTGTTTTCACCAGCGTCATCGCATCGTCAGACTGAGGGCTGACGCCGGTATCCTGAACAAAGATTTTAAAATTACCAGTGGCGTTGTTGTTGACGATCAGTTGATCGCCCCGGGAGCCTGCAACGTTGGTATGCAGGTAGAAATTACCGCTGCCGGAAAGTTCACTGGTGGTCAGCGTATTGTAGATACCGTTAGTTGTGGCAGGCGCTGATAAATAAACATCACCGTCGTTGAGTAGCAAACTGTTTACTCTATATTCGCAGTTGCTGGTGCCTGCACAGGAATTATTGCTGTTAAGCCAGACACTGCCCCGGCTGGCAGCCGTCAGGTCGGCAAGCGTCGTATCGACGCCATTTCCGATAGTTAATGTCGCGCTATCGGTAATCCGGACCACCCCTTCAAGTTTAACTGGCGTAACATTATCCCGTGGCGTCATTAACGACAGGCTTCCTGTCGCGCCACTGACCGATGCATTCGCCAACGTACCTGCGTAGACGATTGCCGTCCCACCAGAGACCTGTAGATCTTCTGCCCGGGCCAGAGCCTGAAACTCATCTTTTGACCGCCCAAGGGTATATTGCCCACCAGAGTTAACCTTTGTGGCGGAGTCCTGACCCAGGTTTTGCATTGCACCACCCTTGTCAACCGTGGAGTCACGGGCTTCGGTACCTGCTAATACCAATAAATTACCGCCATTTTCCAGCAACATATTGGTCGCTAAATTGCTGGCAATGGAAAAGGTGCCGTACTGGTGCGTACCGCTGATTTCAATACCGTTAGCCGTGCTCGTCTGGAGAGCGGCACCGCTGTTCTGGACGATATCTGTCGCTTTGCCATTATCGTTGACTGTCAGCGTTCCGCCTTCATTGATCGTTGTTTTTATTGCCTCTCCGTTAGCTGAAACTGTTTGTATTCCGCCGTCGTTAATTGTTGTCTCATTTGCCACACCCTCGACGATTTGTTCACCGCCAGTGAGCGTCGTGCCTGTCGCAGTGGCTTTTGTTTTGACGATCTCCCGACCGCCCGCATTGACCTGTGTTTTGGCGGAAGTGGTGTCTGACTCCACGGTTAACACGCCGCCATTTGTCAGCAGGATATTGTTCGCCGCACCCTGCTCGATGCTGAACGCGACGCCATCAGCGCGTGTCCCTGTGACCCGCGTCGCCCTGGTGGTTGCAACCAACGCGCCCTGACTACTCTGCTGTATCCCCGTTGCGCTGCCTTTCTCCCGCACATCGAGTATGCCGCCATTGTTAAGTCTGGTGGTATATGCTACGGCCTCCTCGTGGACAATCAGCTTACCGCCAGCATCAACGATGGTATCTACCGCCGAGGTTTGAGCTACGACCGTCAGTTGGCCGGTATTTTCCAGCACAACATGCTCAGCCCTGCCTCCGGTAATAGTGAAGTGAGATGACCTCTGGTATCCATCAATATCAGTCCCCGCGCCCGTATTGGCAACTAAAGCGCTCCCCGTGTCCAGGTAAACCCCATGTGCGATACCGCCGGTATCGACAATCAGCGTGCCTCCGGCGCGAATATTGCTGCCAGTTGCCGTACCTCCTTTCTCAACAACCTGCTTGCTCCCGGAAGAGATATTTGTTGTGTCAGCTTTCCCGCCGCTCTTGATATTTTGCGTGCCACTGTTGATATTAGTTCCCGTAGCAATACCATGATTATAAATATTCTGTGTACCACCATTAATGATGGTATTAGTCGCGTTCCCGGCAACATCCATGGCCCCGCCGTTATCTATTCGGGTCGCATCAGCTTTAGCATTCGTTAAAACTGACATTGTTCCTTTATCGTTAATTATCGTCCCTGTAGAAATTCCTCCCTCACTAATTGTCTGGCTGCCACCGTTAATGACTGTATTATTAGCCTGCCCCTGATAAGAGCCATGACCAGATACCTCTTGATGTCCACCAGTATCAATAACACTTCCATTAGAAATCCCGCCATATACCTCCTGATTGCCGTGATTGATGATATGAGCATTATTTGTTGTACCTCGTTCATCTACTCTTTGGCTGCCGTCTACAGTCTCATCATTTACAACACCAATAACATTAGAAGTGAAAGCCGTCATCCCGGGAGGGGCATATATCATGGCAGCTATCAATAAGGAAAGTACTGAGCGGTGAAAATAATAGCGACTGGTTCTGTTCATAAATTTCATCCTCTGAAAAATGAATACTGAGTAGCGTCTAAGTGACCTAAGCTCTGCTGCAACATCAGCCCGCAGGCACCAGACCAGGGGATTCATCCTGAAGAGACAGCGCAGGTGTATTGTGTTCACCGCTCATCAAAGACATCATGATGAAATGATGATATCCCGCATAAGAAAGAGGCACTTTTTAAACGCAGTGCGCTGAAGTGTAGTTGGATAAAAAATCACTCTTTTCTGATAATACTGTCGTACGCTTATTTTTCGACAATGAGGCCGTCGGCAAAATAAAATGACTAATGTAATCGTTGCTGATGAATATCTTCTGCTCACATAAAAATCACACAATAATATTGATAAATCAGATTATCTTACCTTTACAACATTGTATTAACAGTCAATAACACTTCTTGAATAAAAATATTGTCAATCAATGAGTTATTTCTCATTTGAGATTATTCTCATTCCCGTAAAAAACATAATTCCTATCATCACAGTCACGCTCATTTTGAATTATCTGAATAATAGCGAGCGTTCTTTAGTTAAGCAGATCTTAATTGAAGACGAAATTATTGTGTGTGCAACTTACTTAATACCGGACATCTAAGTTGAAGAAAAAAATACTTGCCTTCGGGCTTATCTCAGCATTGTTCTGCTCCACGCCAGCGATGGCGGATATGAATCGCACCACGAAAGGTGCATTGCTAGGCGCAGGCGTTGGTTTACTTACTGGCAATGGTGTTAATGGCGTACTGAAAGGTGCAGCTGTTGGCGCTGGTGTTGGTGCAGTAACAGAAAAAGGCCGCGACGGTAAAAATGCGCGTAAAGGTGCAAAAGTGGGTGCCGCCGTTGGTGCTGTCACTGGCGTTCTGACCGGCAATGGCCTCGAAGGGGCGATTAAAGGTGCCGTGATTGGCGGTACGGGTGGTGCAATTCTGGGTAAAATGAAATAAGGAATGATGATGAAAAAATTTGCTTTACTGGCGGGTCTGTTTGTTTTCGCACCAATGACCTGGGCGCAGGACTACAATATTAAAAACGGTTTGCCGTCAGAAACCTATATTACTTGCGCAGAAGCCAACGAAATGGCAAAAACTGACAGCGCACAGGTTGCAGAAATTGTTGCGGTAATGGGTAATGCCAGCGTTGCCAGCCGTGATTTAAAAATTGAGCAATCTCCGGAACTGAGCGCCAAAGTGGTAGAAAAACTGAATCAGGTTTGCGCTAAAGACCCGCAAATGCTGTTGATCACGGCAATTGATGACACCATGCGTGCTATCGGCAAAAAATAATATTTAATATGTTACCGCGTCGATGAATTCGACGCGGTATTTTAGCTAACGGGGATCAGAACTTATATTTCAGGCCCACCATCACTGCGGTGTCATTGTAGCCATTATCACCCAGCTGCACGCCCACATTACCCCAGACGCTGGCCGCCGGATTCAGATTGCCATTTACGCCAAGTTTAATTTCCCCCAGATTACGCGCCCCGTCTTGTTCGACTTTCACACCGTTCATTGAGACAGCAAAATCTTTACTGTTATGGATCCAGTTCATTTCAACAAAAGGTTCAAAGTCGTCACCGTGCGGACCGCTGTTTTTCTCCTGAGTACGAATAAAGGAGCGGAAACCAAGTCGGGTCTGGATGTTGTTATTTGCGTCATTCTCAATACGTGAGCCATTGGCTTCCGTGTGCGCATTATGATCGACGCCCATCCAGATAGCCTGTGCCTGTGGCTGGAAGATCCACGTATATTTCGCCGCTTCCAGACCAAAGGATTTATTCAGGGCAAAACCGTAACCCGCTTCCAGCGAGACGGTTGCACCTTTCGCGCTATAGGATTCATAGGCTAATTCATCTCCTTTCACCGAGTTTTTAAACCAGCTATATTGCGCCCAGGCGTCAATGTATGCGCCTTTTTTACTGATGTCATCGGCAAACCAGGTGGCATACAGCCCTGCGCTATAGCCTCTGACACTCCCTTTCGAACGATAATCCGACACGCTGGAATGAGTTGAGTTGTAGTCGCGGGCATAACCAACCATCACTCCCAAACGCCAACTGTCACTGTCGGTAAAACCACCGGTTAACAGATCCGCCCCTAACTGCGAGACGTAGCGATGCGAGGTCGTTCTCAACTGTCCGTTGCTGTCACGCCAGGCATTATGCCCGCCAATTTGACGTAGCCAAAGTCGGCTTGAACGCTCCTGTTCAGTTACAGGATCGATGTAGCGCGTTTCACCTGCACGATCGTTCAGACGCATAACAAAAAGAGTGTTAGCGGCTGCCAGGTTGGCGACGTAACTTCCAGCTTCGGGGCGCAGAACGGGGGTAGGCGTTTCTGTTGATTCTGAATTTCCCTCTGAGCTGTTATCCTCCTCATTCACTGACTGATAACTTGTCAAATACCAGTTTTTGCCTTGTTGTTTTAGTTGATATTCGAAAGCTCCAGCTGCAATCCTTGCATCACCTTGTCTGAAGGCATCTGCTGGAGATTCATCGCCATTCACAGTTATGAGTTCGATCCCATTTAGCGTGGCCGCGCCGCTTCCTCCAGCATTTTTCACATAGACGGTAGTTGAACCCGAAGTATTACCCTCAACAATAAGTCTGTCAGTAGCCGATTTATCATCACCTAATACGGTGCGGATATTAAGCTGACCATTATTACCGACATAATTACCTTTTACGGTTAACGTTTTTCCCTGGGTAAATGTTTGACCATCATCATACGAAAGATTGATAATACTGTCTGAATTAGTCAGATGGGTAACAACGGAGTCATCTTTCATATTCCAGATTGTGTTTTCTGAAAGCTTCAGTGTAGTTGTGCCGCTAACGAGTTTAGTCGCTCCATTTAGAGTAGAGTCGGACGAAATTATGTTTAAGCCACCTCCAGTATTATTAACCAGAATATTATTACCAGGCGTGATAATACTTCGATTAAGGATGCTTACATCCGTTGTAGTTTTGTTAACATCAATACTATCCAAAGCACTTGAAAGTTCGACACTTGATAGTGCTATTTTGGCTTGAGAATCGATATTTGATGCATCAATTGATATTCCTTTATCTTGTTCTGATACCGCGGTGACATTGGAAAAAAATAACTCTCCACCATTGTATATTTTTGCAATGGGGGCTTTAGTGCCTTTTGTTGTAATAGAACTATTTTTTATATCAATGTTACCTTGTCGAATAGCAACTGCATAACTTCCATGCTCCCCGGTTTCAAGTGCCACATAATCTAAATTAATATATGCTTTTTCCCCATTAGCATAAGCACCATAGCTATTAGTGCCATTAGTTGTTATGGAACCACCATTCATTTTTAAATCAGCACGGCTAATAACTTCGTAACTGTTAGAATCACTAACTTCATCATCTACAGCATCGACACATGTTCGAGACTCTCCAGGACTTGAACATGCAAGAACACCTACTGCATTTTCCCCATAGGTAACAATGTTCGTTTTATCTGTGGTTTCAAGACGGGTGTTATTTTCCACAATCCCAGAATCATTAACCTGACTTAAAAGTCCCGCTGAATATGCCCCCCTCGTCTCGACTGAATTATCACCATTCATAACGATGGTGCCACCAAATTCACTGACTACTGCGCTGGCTGTTATCCCTCCATTAACATCTTGGTTATTTCCTTTGTCAGATACGCTTCCAGAGGTCTTAATATCGCTATCGCTTATATATAATACTTTGTTATGACTATCAACAGAAATACCATAAGATCCATCACCACTAGTCATCACACTGGCATTATTTATATATCCAGTTACACCGTCATCCACTTTCACAGCATGGCTTTCGTCTTTAGTGGTTAGATACTCTCCATTACTTATCGAATTATTATCTTTGATTTCAATCGGCGATTCTTCATCAGTTATATAGGAAAGTATACTATAATCATCCAACAATTGTGTTGCATATGCATTACCCACCGCCAAAGCAATAAGTCCTAAACTAAACCCGGGGAGTTTTTTCAGTTTCATAGATTAACCATCCATTCATTGGATTAACAAACATTCCTGGTCAAATAACCTATGAGTTCAGATTACCAAAACGGAGGGTAAAGACAAAAACAAAAGCACAAAAAATTTAAATAGATAAACAGCGACAATATATAAATGATAAATAAGGCGGCATTATCATTTTTCACCTTATTTTCATGACATTGATCACTTTGGGGTGACGATTTTGTTTAACAAATAACTCTTCGACATCAAAATTATTAATAGTTGCCATAGAAATTATTTCAATGATATATAAAACCAACTGTGATAACACCAGGGTTGACAACTATTTGCGCAATAATTCCTTTCCTTCAATGATCCAGGCGTTCACTGTCAGCACCCCATTCAGCCGCATACTGACAGTGAGAAACTGAAAGATTATTGCTGATCCCTGTGGCTGACGAGTCTTTCCCTTAATCGATTAATCAGATTGATCGCCAGCCAAACAAGGGCATTAAGCAAATTTATCGTCACAAGCACTTCTCCCAGCCCGGTACTGGGTTTTGCAATAAGGATGACCAGGAGAGTGATCAGCATAAATGCAATGGAAAAGATGATATAGAGAGTGAAATAATCCAGATTATTACTATTGTTCATGCTACTAATGGCAATCCTGTCAAAACTTTCAAACAATTATAGCAAACAAAATAATGAACAATAGTAACAAGAGGCAACGAGCTAATTAGCTGTCTATAATTACACCGCACTATGGCCTTACTGATCGATTTTCACTCAACCACAACCTTCACCTTCGGTTTAGAAAGGATAATTTTGACCAGGTCGATGTATGTTACCGGTTTATAGAAATAATAACCCTGTTGAAATGTGATATTATTTTGATTCAGATAGTCAAGTTGTTCTTTCGTTTCGACACCTTCAGCGACGATACTGATCGAAAGTTTACGCGCCAGATCCAATACACAATCCAGAATCCGAGTTGATTCTGGGTCTGCGTTTACGCGGCCAACGAAACTGTGATCAATTTTGATATAATCAATATGCAGGTCATGCAGATAAGAAAGCCCTGAGTAGCCAGTACCGAAATCATCCAGCGCGATGACAAAACCATTTTCATGCAGAATGTTCAACCGCTGAACCAGACTTTCATCAACATTTAATGGCTCACGCTCGGTAACTTCCAGAACGAGGTTTAAATCGCGACGGGTAAAACTGTCACGGTAATTTAAGCACTCGTCGACAAATGTCGGCGAAATAATATGCGAGGCGCTAAAATTAATCCCAATATGAAAACCTTCCGGCAGTTTACTCGCGATAGCGTTCATCTGTCTGGCAACCTGATTCATCAGGCTTTGCGTAAGCGGAACGATTAATCCGGATTTTTCAGCAAGTGGAATAAATGCCGCGGGTGATATATATCCACCGTGAGGTTGTTTCCAGCGGGCTAACACCTCAACTCCCCGCAATGTCCCTTCCCGACCATTTACCACAGGTTGGTAAAATGGGACGATCTCCCCATTATTTATAGCCCGTCGCAGGATCTCTTCAGGCGTTGCGCTTTTATTGAAATACCTATCAAGCAGGAAGGCAGCGGCGCAGGCGATTAACAGAATAAATATCAAAATCCCAAAGCCTTTATCGATAAGTCTGTAGAAGCTAAAGAGTGGCGGCGGGTTAAAGATAATAGTGAAATGATATTTTGTGGAGTGAACCTTCTCGGTATAGGGATAGTGTCCATTAAGCGTCATCACATCACCCGTAGGTCCAATAATGTCATCTGCCACGCGTAATACATACCTTACCCCTTTCAAGGGTACATTAAGCGCCCCGCGAATATGCTGATCACTTATCGTAACCAAAATGCGCGTATCTGCAAATTGGCTCTGATAGAGCAGGATAGGTAATCTATTAACGGTGTCGATTGCCGGAGCCAGCAGTAAATTACTGTCCGGGAAAACAGGAATACGAGACAGCAAGACCCGATTCCCCGGTAAGGATGTACACCAGACCGTTCCCTGTTTGAGAATGATGATTGTGCGCAGGTGAGGTTTCAGAGCTGCTTCAGTGCCAAGCTTATATTGCTCCTCGAGGTCGCATTCCTTCCCGGCAATGTTAACCGCCGTTTGAGTCGCCTGTGACGCTTCTTCAAGTATATGATTGATATTGTTGGCGGCATATCTCGCTCCCGCCAGGTACTCTGCTTTTGCGGAATACCAGAGCTGGATGTTCAAAATAGCGACACCGGTTATAAACAAGCATATCGCAATGAGGATGGGTATGAGTGTATTGCGCATTCACTTGTCCCGGCCAAAGGGTTTAATACATAAAAATGACATTCATTCGCTCGCGCTGGCGTCTACAGAGAGCATGGTAGAGAGCATCACAAATATCCACGCCCAAGATAAAATTTTCTCCATCTTCATCTAACCTATTAATTATTGAGCATAATGTAGGCAGAATTAAACAAATTAGGCGGGATATCAGGCGTCAAGAATGGAAAACGAGTGCTCTCCATTCTTGTTTGCTCCCTGATATTGTGGATATATTAAGAAAGCATAACGCCTGAAATGCTCACTTTGCACCAACATGGTGATACATCAGATCTGTATTCTGAAAACTTACACAAGTTCTAAGAGAGCACGGATTCCCTGTCATTAATAATGATATCCGTTAGTGTAGTCTTATGCATTTCAATGTACTGCAAGATTTGCAGATAGAGATCAGAAAGAATCACACTAGTTTCATCTTTTAAACGCAAGCGTAAAGCCTGATCAATAATATGACTATCAACATATCCATGCGTCATGAACACCTCCCTCTCGAGATTTTTAAACAACGCACATTGCAAAATAAATCTCTCTGGGATTGAATTATTCATGTCAGCCTCGTAGAAATATTAACCCAATAAAATTATGCTGTGTATAGTCTAAAGCGACAGACAAAAATAAGATGAATGAGTTTTCTATAAACTTATACTTAATAATTAAAAGTCACATATCATCCGCTGTGTATCGCAACACGATTTCCAGTGTTTTTCTGATCACATCAGCTTTGAGGATATCATTTGTTGTTTCCAGGGAGTGTATCAGACTTAAGATAATATTTTTATTATTAACATTATCGCCTGAAAGCATTAAATTGGTCACAGCCTGCCCTAACACAGCTGACTCTTCTTCTAACAAATTACCCGAACTGCGAAAGTAGCTTGATAACGCTTTATCAGTTATTGCATTATGAATTGTAGTATCTTCAAGCATGGTAACCTCTCATCTTACTTATGAAATTTTAATGTATTCTGTTTATTTTCTTACCATTGAACATACTTTTATTGTCAGCTATCGCTGTTCTTCTGTTTGGCTCTCCTGTATCACTGTTGCTAAAATCACGAATTATGCTGTCAATTAAATCTCGTCGGAAAGCATTTTCCTCAGCCGATTTCATTACGAGTAATTGCTTAATAAGAGTCTGCAACGAAAAATTTATCTTCATGCGCAGTATATGGAGCACCGCCTGGCCAGTAATTTCATATTTTGTACTTTCATTATCAGATGTCTTCATAACGACTTCATAGCTAACCTGTTAAATAATCAGGCTGTTGCATTATTCAAAAAGCAACCCAATTAGTGCATTATAATGTTTCTGTTCCTCTTCCCCTGTCGCTTGTTCCAGTCGGCATAGAAGTTTGGCACAAAGCGACTTTCGACTCAGATTACGTCCATCTTTCAAAATCTCAGTCACAATTTCCCCGAGAGTTTCCTGCTGAGTAGGCAAGTTAGCTTTTGCAAAGTAACGAGTGATTGCTCCCGCAGAATCTAAAGTCACTGAATTTTGATGCATGCTACGCCTCTGTTAAAAATGTTAATCAATGTTAAGTGAGGTAACAATAGCAAACTTGTACGAAATATGTGTACAGAATGATAAATTAATTTTTTGCATTTAGTGCTAATACATATAAAACAACAGCTTATGATAAAAAATATTGCATCATTTAAATGACAACCTATACAAGAATTTTCGCTAACTCATCTTCAACTTTTTCCATTTTTTATCAATGTAAAGAAACAGTTATGTTTTGGTATTAAAAGAAAGACACCGGAAGATATGTCTGTTACCGTCTTACTCTCGCCTCTCCCATTACCCTGGACAGTTAATGCTTACCACCCTTATTTATCGTAGCCATATACGTGACGACGAACCTGTCAAAAAAATCGAAGAAATGGTTTCGATAGCAAATCGCAGGAACATGCAGTCTGACGTAACAGGGATCTTACTGTTTAATGGTTCTCATTTTTTCCAGCTTCTGGAAGGTCCGGAAGAACAGGTTAAAATGATATATCGGGCTATATGCCAGGATCCACGGCACTATAATATTGTTGAGCTGATGTGCGATTACGCGCCTGCTCGCCGTTTTGGCAAAGCGGGAATGGAATTATTTGATTTGCGCCTGCACGAGCGAGATGACGTTTTACAGGCCGTATTCGACAAAGGCACATCAAAATTTCAGCTAACTTATGATGACAGAGCGCTACAATTTTTTCGTACTTTTGTCCTTGCAACCGAACAAGCAACCTATTTCGAGATCCCTGCCGAAGACTCCTGGCTTTTTATCGCTGACGGATCTGATAAAGAACTTGATTCCTGTACCCTTTCACCAACTATAAACGACCACTTTGCCTTTCATCCTATTGTCGATCCCTTATCGCGGCGGATAATCGCTTTTGAAGCCATTGTGCAAAAAAATGAAGATAGCCCATCAGCTATAGCGGTTGGGCAGCGTAAAGACGGGGAAATCTACAAAGCGGATCTCAAAAGTAAGGCGCTTGCATTCGCGATGGCACACGCACTTGAGCTCGGTGATAAAATGATATCAATCAATCTATTACCTATGACCCTGGTTAACGAGCCTGACGCAGTCTCTTTTTTACTTGATGAAATAAAGGCCAATGGTCTGGTGCCTGAACAAATCATCGTTGAATTTACTGAAAGTGAAGTCATATCTCGGTTTGATGAGTTTGCCGAAGCGGTTAAATCGCTAAAGGCTGCCGGTATCAGTGTAGCAATTGATCATTTTGGCGCAGGTTTTGCTGGTTTGTTACTCCTGTCACGCTTCCAGCCTGACAGAATTAAAATCAGTCAGGAATTGATTACCAATGTTCATAAAAGCGGACCACGACAGGCAATTATTCAGGCGATCATGAAATGCTGTACATCACTTGAAATTCAAGTCTCTGCTATGGGCGTGGCAACACCAGAAGAGTGGATGTGGCTTGAATCTGCAGGAATTGAGATGTTTCAGGGAGATCTGTTTGCAAAAGCTAAATTGAATGGTATCCCTTCAGTTGCGTGGCCGGAGAAAAAATAATTTTCAGCACATTATTTTGCATGTTTTCTAGAAATTATCGTGAAAATGAATACGTTATGTTTTAATTTAATCCACATTAAAAATAATGTTTCATCCAATTTAGCTGAAATCTTATTTATACTTTGTACAATTTTAGCGTATATTGTACAAAGTATTATTGGGTCGTGTACAGGCGACGGAGATTTATGACCGCAAGGAGGAATTGTGGCTTATTACAGCATTGGTGATGTTGCTGAACGTTGCGGGATTAATCCTGTCACTCTCCGGGCCTGGCAACGCCGCTACGGTTTGTTAAAACCACAGCGCAGTGAAGGCGGACACCGACTCTTTGATGAAGAAGACATACAACGCATCGAAGAGATCAAGCGTTGGATAAGTAATGGCGTCCCTGTAGGCAAAGTTAAAGCATTACTGGAAACCACCAGCCAGGATACGGAAGATGACTGGAGCCGCCTGCAAGAAGAGATGATGTCAATTCTTCGTATGGCTAATCCTGCCAAACTACGCGCGAGAATTATTTCACTGGGTCGAGAGTACCCGGTAGATCAATTGATTAATCATGTTTACCTTCCTGTTCGTCAGCGTCTCGTGCTTGATCACAACACCTCCCGCATTATGAGCAGTATGTTTGACGGCGCATTAATTGAATACGCAGCAGCCTCGCTTTTCGAAATGCGCCGTAAGCCCGGTAAAGAAGCCATTCTGATGGCGTGGAATGTTGAAGAGAGAGCACGATTGTGGCTGGAAGCATGGCGTTTATCATTGTCAGGATGGCACATTTCTGTTCTTGCTGATCCCATTGAAGCGCCGCGCCCGGAACTGTTCCCAACGCAAACATTGATTGTCTGGACAGGCATGGCACCAACGAGAAGGCAAAACGAACTTTTACAACACTGGGGTGAGCAAGGTTATAAAGTCATCTTTCATGCCCCCTAATTTCACCTTTATCCCGCCCCTTAGACAGAATCTTATAATCTGAACCCACAACAGCGTTTGTACCGGAGCTGGTCCGTTGCAAAATGCTCACCGGGAGAATTCAGGTAATCCCCCTTTCACACTTTGTACATATCACAGCCAAAGGACAGACCAGATTGAAGTGGTAAAACCGATCGTGCACACTACGCAGTCTCACAACTAACAAGAGGTTATTATCCTGATGGATCAGGTTGTTGTTTTTCAAAAGATGTTTGAGCAAGTGAGAAAAGAGCAAAACTTCTCCTGGTTTTATTCAGAATTAAAACATCACCGTATTGCACATTACATTTATTATCTGGCTACGGATAACATCAGAATTATTACTCACGATGACACGGTTTTGTTATTAAGAGGAACCAGGAACCTGTTAAAAGTTAGTACGACCAAGAACCCTGCTAAAATAAAAGAGGCCGCATTGCTTCATATTTGCGGAAAATCAACATTTCGGGAATACTGTTCAACACTGGCAGACGCGGGCGTTTTCCGGTGGGTTACTGATGTTAATCATAACAAACGCAGTTACTACGCCATTGATAATACGCTTTTATATATTGAAGATGTAGAAAATAATAAACCATTAATCTAGCTAAAGTTGGATGCTTAAAAAATACTTCATAATTCAGTAAGGCATTAGCATAATGGAAATAAAAGTGCAGAGACTATTCATATGGATGAGTAATACTATCTTTTTATTGCCACCCATAAATAATCACCAGATCAATACTATCAAATTGATATTTGAAATGTGATTACTTGACTTTCTATACGTTATTTTATAACGGTTAACATATTTATAAAAACAACGGGCGTGCCATACGTCCGTTTCAATACTTAACGCACATGTGTTTTGGTTTAGTCATCATCCGGTTATATGTATTTTAGCCAGGAACAGGTTAAATCATTCCTATATAACTCAAAAATTGAAACCTTATTCTCATGTCATGCTTATATTCATCATTATCGTTATATAAAAAGGCCAATCATAATGTTTAGCAAATTAGCGCAAAGTAGCATAAAGGCTATGTTTTAATTACAGGATGTTCAGTCATTTGAATGTATAACATTTTAACTAAACAAATCTAAAACGAAGTGAATGATTTAATGTTTTCACTAAATCTCATTTTGTTTAATCTCTATTGAGATTACTTGCTTTAAATTTTGTTTTATATAAGCAATCGTTTTAATTAATTTATTTTTTTGAAGGGTAATATACTCATATGCAAAATAAAGAAATGAACATCCAAATGAACTATATTAAATACCGTGGGATAAGACATAACAAATGAAGTGGGTAGTAATTGACACGGTAATTCAACCTACATGCGGCATATCTTTTTCAGCCATATGGGGTGATATGAAAATGATCATCTGGTATCAATCTACTATATTTCTTCCTCCTGGAAGTATATTTACACCGGTTAAGCCTGGTATTATCCTTGAGGATAAAGAATATCCTATTACTATTTATAACATTGCACCATTCAACAAGAATTTATGGAGTTTACTCAAAAGCAGTCAAGAGTGTCCTCCAGGAGAAAGCGAAATAACAAATAAATGTTTACATAATAGTTGTATTATAAAAATATGCCCATATGGACTCAAGTAATGGCCTTCATATAAATATTCTCGACATGATATTAATAATATCCACATAAATAAAACAACGGGCGTGTTATACGCCCGTTACAATATTTAACACATGTAGTAATTACATGTTCTTGATGATCGCATCACCAAACTCGCTGCATTTCAGCAGTTTAGCACCTTCCATCAGACGTTCGAAATCATAGGTTACGGTCTTCGCATTGATTGCGCCTTCCATACCTTTAACAATCAAGTCTGCGGCTTCAGTCCAGCCCATATGGCGTAACATTAGATTTAGAAAATTATTATATCCAATTGAATTAAAACAATTTTATGCTTAACGAACATCTAAACTTGTTTTTTTACCTTCACCATAACTCGCTGATTTTGTATAGTTTACGTAGCGTTTTGATAACCACTTTATGGCCAAATGGAGGTTCGCTTGAAAACTTCTGTTCTTATCCAGAAATTAATGGAAATTGACAAAACTGTACTATTCGATGCGGACGTAGTGACCGGTGAGGAATGGTGGCCAACCCCGATTTCTCGTGTTTATCACAATCCGCCACATACTTATGTAGAATTTTAAATAGGTGAACAATCTCAAAATGAATCTGACGAGCTAAGTGTTTATAGCGAATTATAAATTTGTGCACATCGAATGATGCAAATTAGAGATTTTGTGCAATCTAACGAGGGACTGAAACCTGAAAAAATTGTTTCGGAAATAAACATTCAAATTGAACGTATTAAAAAGTGATGGCTGAAGCAATTCTGAAACACTAATTCATATTCTATGTTATTCATACCAATGTGGATTTAACTCCCACCAACCCACCAACCATGATTGGGCGGCGCAATAAACTAATATCAATAAAAACAGCAAGTTATCATTCTAAACAGAACACCAACGGGATGGAGGAGAGACAAAAAATATCCAATGAAACCGTAGCGCGTCAGCATTCAAAAGCGGGGTTTCTTATTTTTACTTCACCAGTAACAAATACACTGTATCATAACTACATAAAAATGATTGTTCTGACTCAGATGAATTTCTTACTCTTGTGGAATGTCACTTAATGTTATTTATAGGTAAACAATGAAATCCGAAACGCTAACCATCCAGCAAATTTTCCAAAATCAACGACAATATCGTGTTCCATTCTATCAACGTGCCTACGTATGGACGCAACGAAACCAATGGTCAGCTTTGCTGGAGGATATCTTCGAAAAAGCACAGAGCCGACTTTCGGGAACAAAACCAACCCCTCATTTCCTCGGCGCGGTGGTGCTGGAACCTCAACTCAAAAACAGCTTGTTAGGTGTAGATACCATACATATTATTGACGGCCAGCAACGTTTAACCACTCTTCAATATATTCTGGCATCCATTCGATTATCATTGCGTGCTACAGGCCTTTCTGAACTGGAAGGGTTAGTATTGACTTGCTTGAAAAATACAAACGAAGCAACGATGAGAAATAAAAAGGTAGAATGCTTCAAACTGTGGCCAACTTTTCGAGATCAAACTCATTTTATTCAAAGTCTTAATGTTGATAATATTGACGATCTCCGTAATGTATTTTCTGATAGCTTCACGCAACATGGTACGTTACGTAAACATTTCAACCACCCGCCGTCACTAGAGGCATTATGGTTTTTTACTGAAGCCTTTATAAAATGGATTAAAATAGAAAACCACTCACCACAAGAAAATGCTGTAGCACTAATTGAGGCTGTCTTGACGGATCTGAAACTGGTAAGCATATTTCTCGAAGCTGAAGATGATGCCCAAATAATTTTTGAAACATTAAATGGGCGAGGAGCGGAACTTCATGCAACGGATCTTATTCGCAACTATATCTTTATGTGCGCTGAGCATGAAAATATTAATGCTATTGAATTATATGAAAATGAGTGGAAGATCTTTGAAGATAAATACTGGTCGGAAAAGCAACGCCGTGGACGTATTAATAAACCACGCATGGAGTGGCTTGTACATGCGACATTGCAATCAGAAAGGCAGCGTGAAATTGATCTGTCTCGCCTTTACAATGAGTATCGTGATTATGTAAGTAAGGACTTGCCTTCACAACGAGCAGATCTGCAAGTAAAGCGCCTCAAACAATATGCATCACAATATAAAGAATTGGTTGGTGGTTTTGGCACAACCCCCATCTCACACTTTGGACATCGCATCGCAGCCTATGATGTGACGACACTCTATCCGCTTGCTTTGTTCATTTCGATAGCTAACATCGCCGATGATGAGAAAGCAGCCATGTATAATGATCTTGTCTCCTACGTAGTACGAAGATCCGTATGTGGCCTGACGCCAAAGAATTACAACAATGTATTTATGAATGTATTGCGACACTTGTCTAAAACGGAAATTTCCAGTGTTGAGTTACGTAATATCCTCAATAGCTTAAATGGCGAAGCCTCACGTTGGCCTGGGGACTCAGAATTTCTCAACGCTTGCATCAATGCTCCACTTTATCCTGGCAGGCTCGACGCACCGAAAATGCGCTCAATGTTAACGGAACTTGAAAGAGAACTTTGTCGCCAAGTGAAGACAGAAAAGCCTGATGTTCCAAATCTTTCTAATCTCGATATCGATCATCTTATGCCTCAAAGTTGGTATTCCTGTTGGCCTCTCGAAAATGGTCATATGGTGACAAATTCAGATGCTACGGTAATGAACCAAATTGTTCTGTCTGGAACCGATCTTACCCCTGAACAGCTACTGGTAAGGAAACGGCAACAAGCGATAGCTACGTTGGGAAATCTAACTTTGCTTAACCTTAGCGTAAACCGTTCCGTTCAGAATGCTGTATTTCTGAAAAAACGTGATGCTCTCATCGTCCACACCAATCTACGACTGAACATACCACTTATACTTAAGGATAAATGGGATGAGAGTGAAATACTGGAGCGAGGTAAAAAGTTGGGGGAAATTGCATTGAAAGTATGGCCAAAATACGATTAATGCAATTAATAAAATGATTATAGCGGCCTTACATTAGTAAGGCCGCAACTCACTATTAAATCCTTTAATTTGCATCAAGAACAGCACTGTCAGCCCTAGGCTCTCGGACTTTGTACCGCTTATCTTGTCTTCAAAAATCAGCTCGCATCCTGCACAGTTCAACGCATTACGTTGTAGATCTGTGTTCTGGTCATTTATTGATACGCGTACATAGCTAATAAGCATGTTAAATCCCCCCAAGTAAAAGCAGGAATGATGCCATTTGCTCGTTATTTCTGCATTTTCATAAACGTTGGTTTGGGAGAAGGTTCTGCATTACCTGTTGGGGTGCCTGTTCCGTGGCCTTCAGCCACTCCGCCAACAGGCTGGCTGAAATGCAACGGTGCGCCTTTTTCTGCCGAAGAGTATCCGGAACTGGCAAAAGTTTACCTGACAAATAAATTGCCTGATTTACGCGGTGAGTTTATTCGTGGCTGGGATGACAGAAGAGGAATAGATACTAGCCGTAGCTTGCTTTCATCACAGGGCGATGCCATTCGAAATATAATTGGTGCATTAGTGGATGTCAGGTTCAATACCTATCCTTCTGATTCTGGCGTTTTTACAACCAGCGTCATCGGAGATGCTTCATCGGATTCAATTAAAGGTGGTTATGCAAAGCGAGTAACATTCGATGCTTCCAGAGTTGTTCCAACTGCAAACGAAAACCGACCTCGTAACATTGCCTTTAATTATATCGTGAGGGCTGCCTGATGAATAAAGTTGTCTTAAATAACGAACTCATTGCCATAAAAGCTGGAGACATAACCGTTTATAATTATAATGGTGAAACGCGGGAATATATTTCCACATCAACAGAATATCTTGCCATTGGTGTAGGCATTCCGGCATGTTCCTGTTTAGATGCTCCAGACTCATACAAAACTGGTTATGCAATTTGCCGTTCTGAAGATTTTAACTCATGGGTATATGTGCCAGACCATCGTGGTGAAATTGTCTATAGCACTGAAACAGGAGAATCAAAAGAAATCACAGCTCCGGGTGATTACCCTGATAATACAACCACTATCGCCCCGTTAACGCCATACGATAAATGGGATGGTGAGAAATGGGTGACGGATACCGTGGCACAGCATAGCGCCGCAGTAGATGCAGCAGAAGCACAGCGCCAGTCGCTGATTGATACTGCAATGGCCTCCATCAGTCTGATTCAACTGAAATTACAGGCCGGACGGAATCTGACGCAGTCAGAAACCAGCCGACTTAACACGGTGCTGGATTACATTGACGCGGTAACGGCAACAGATACCAGCACCGCGCCGGATGTCATCTGGCCTGAACTGCCGGAGACTGCGCAATAAACTCACCATCAATATATAAATCCCCCTGCTGTGTGTCAGCAGGGCATTCTTTCCATATTAATGATGGATGGAATCTTCCTTCAGGATTAATTTCCGTTATCTCTTCTACTTTATTTTCTTCAATTCTTGCCCACATATGAACCTCACCAGTAAATATAAACTGCGCCATCTGCTCCGGCACCCGACTGACCCGTTGATGAATTAGGACATAATCCAGCACCGCCACCTCCAGGCCCAACTGCTGATACCGCTTTTCCGTTAGCTGTATCTCTGAATGAACCTGCTCCTCCGGGGCCACCACCAGAACCACCATTACCAGCTCCCGATGCGGCAGACGCAATGGAACCTGGAGAACCTGGCCCAAGCGATGTATTAATTGTTCCCCCAACACCAACTGCGCCTAACCCTCCGGAAGGCTGGCCTCCGCTATAGCCTCCGGAAGCTGACATGTAAGTCCCGAAACTGCTCGAGCCACCATTTTTACCGTTTACAGAAATACCAGACACAGGCGCACCACCGGCACCAACCGTAATCGAAACACTGTTAATACCAGTTAAATCTACCAGTCCCTCAGCAACTCCGCCCCCACCACCTCCTCCGCCACATGTAACGGCTGAAGCGGTTATTGAACCTATCCCTCCTGACGCACCGCCACCAATAACTTTGACGTAACATTTTCTTCCTTTGCGCAACTCTTCAGGAACAGTCCAGCTTGTTACTCCAGCCGTTGTGAAGGCAACTAGATTTCTGAACCCAAATGAGCCTTCTCCCAAACCAAGGTTTTCGAGAGCCGTTTTCACCGTGCCATCCGATTTGATATCGCCAAACGGATTCTTGCGGCTTAACAGCAGCGCACGAAGCGCGGTAAGCAACTGGTCGTGCCGCCCCTTCTCCAGGCTGGCACCGGATGCCTCCACCACGCTGCAAAGCTCCTCCTGCAACATGTCAAAGTAGTCATCATCCAGATCGGTGGCAGGTGTGCCGGTCTGGGGGTTACCACGGGTAAAACCGTTCTTACCCGCGCCGAACTTATCCTTCTGCGCGGTTTTCGTGTCTATACGATGCATGGATTACTCCGGATATTTAAAAATTACGTAGGTATGCGACGGGCAGAGTTTGTTAAGCACACACTCAACAACGGTGTCGCCCCAGATACGCAGTGCGGAAGCACAGGGATCGCCACATGTCATCCAAGTGGTGTTGGTGGCAGCTGGCATGTTGACCTGCCAGTAATACCGCCATTCCGGCGCATTCACCGCGTCAGTACAGGCCGATGAGCAGGTGAACGTGCTTTTGTCGTATCGCGTGATGTTGGCATCTGGTCTGCCCAGGGCAGCAAGCTGTGCAAGATAAAAATCCTCGTTGATGCCGCCCACCAGGTTAACCTTCGCATCCAGCCGTTGCTGACGCTGGCGAAGGGTCTGCGTTCCCGCCGGAATACATTCATCCGGCAGACCGCACAGACGCTCCCAGCGGTTTATCAGTTCAGTGGTGGTGCGCGGATCCAGCTCCCGCATCAGGGCATCCGCACGCTGATGAACACGGGTTAATGAAGGTGCCGCACCGGCAATCGCCGGATCGCTGGCTGACCACGCCGGACCGGGCGGCAACAGTGCCGATAACAGGCGGATGTAATCATCGTTTGTCACGTCCATGAAATCGTCCCCAGTACCGCCAGTTCGTTTTTCGCAATGGAGATATTGTCCACCGGTGCAAGCAACTGATGGCTGTATTCCCCGTTCGCACCGGAAATCGCCTCACTGATACGCGATACCTTCAGGTCTCCCTGCGGATAACCATCACGCAGCAGGAACGAACGCAACTCCGCGGTAATGGCAGCCCGTATTTCTGGTGTGTCCGGCGTCACGCGGATATGAAAATCCACCGTATGTGCCACCGGCCTGAATACATACAAATCAGAGCCTGCCACCGGGGCCAGTGGCCCGATATGTTGTCTTGCCGCCGTTTCCGTTGATTCTTCCGGAATGGGGTTAATCAGGTCACTGCTGGCTATCATCACACCGACAGTCCCCGTTCCCATCCAGTGTCGGTATGTCCATGCGCGGGTAATGCCGGGCACTTCTTTAGCCCAGACGACATAGTCCCCGTCAGCCCCGCCCTGAGGCGTCCAGTAATACCGCTCAATGACGCGGGCGCGCCACGTTTCCAGCTCTTCAATATCAAATCCACCTGTCAGGGTATCTGCCTCGCCGGAAGACGGCAGACCATTAACCGGCGTGACCAGGATTAATGACGTACCGTCGTCAGCGTTACCGACCGCGCCTGCACTTGAGCAGGCGATCGGCACGCGCAGGACACCACCGGTGCTGGTTGCATCGGCAGTTGCCGTGTACTGAACCAGGTCATCGCGCTGAATAACACTTCCGGCGGTCACCTTCAGGCCATCGCTGACACCTTCCCAGCGCATATACCCGCTGGCAGCCGTGGCCCCCTTGCGCGGACACCGTTTCATCGCAGCATGTCGCGCCAGCCAGGACTCATCGCACAGGTCAGGCAGCATGTTCATTGCCAGATAATCGATGTACCCGTAAACCGTATGCAGCGCCGCCGCATACACCTTTGCCCGCACGTCTTCATCCATGCGCCGGAGCGTGTCGCTGACGTCCAGCCTGGCGAATAAATCGTTACGGAGCATACTGATATTTTCTGCCAGCGTCGGGCGCTGAAATTCACTGTCCGCCATGCGTTATCGCACTCCACAGATCATCAAAAGAAATCATTACCGGTCCGTCACGACGCCAGAGAGTGATACTGTTACCCAGTTCATTAATCCCGGTGCGGCGGATATCCAGATCAATACGGGACACCACGCCGTCATCAATCATCCATTGCAGGCATTCGCGGATATACCCCCTTACCGTCTGCACCAGCTGATTGGTCAGTTTGCTGCGCTGAAGCAGCCACAGTCGGGAGCCGTAACGGTCATTCTGTACCGCAGGCCAGGTATCCCCCCACCATCCCATCGGGACGTCGGCATTGTCATCAGGCTCCGCCCGCCGCCAGGTAAACAGGGAAATCACCACGGCGCGGGTCAGCGGATCCAGCGGTGCGCTGGCGCAGGTGCGTTTACCGTTCACCGTCAGCCACAGTTCCATCATGCCTCCATCGCTTTATCAGGTTTGTCGGTGTTACTGCCCTGACCGTTCTCTCTGTGACGATGCCCGTTATAGGCAAGCCGCATCGCTGACATGGTGGTGCCGCCGGAGTCGCACAGGTCTTTCACCTGTCCGGTCACTTCAAGGTCCATTTCAAAACGTGCTTTAGGTGAATTGCGAAACGTGATCGTTTTACCTGCACCGTCCACCACGATCCCCTCCCGGGTCAGCGTCACGGACTGCCCCTGATCGTCATAGACAGCCACCTCACCCGTCTGCAGCCCTTTCAGGCGGTAGCGCCGGTCCGACACCGTAACAACCACCGCATGAGAACGGTCGCCATCCGGAAACAACACCACCGCTTCCGCACCGCTGTTTGCCCTTGCGGTAAAACCGTAGGGTTCAAGATGTTCAACCCCGGCTTTGGGTTCACCGGCAATCAGGGACACATCCACGGTCTGACATTTCGTGGCGGCACTGATGCTTTTCACCACCGCCCGCCCAATCAGGCCGAGGAGTTGTCGCTGTATGGTTTCAATCGCCTTCATCAGAACGGGTCCTCCTGTACTCTGGCTTTTTTCTTTTTCCGCGCGCCGGGGGCTTCGGGTTCAGGCAGATAAGCATCAGGTGGGCCGACACGGATTTCCGTCAGGGTGCCATTCTGGTCCTGAGTAAACGTGACTTCCGAGACAAGCAGTTCGGTATTGTCGAAACCACAGACCGGATCGAAGACAATCACCCGCTGGTTGGGCTGCCACAGCGTACCGTTACCCTGTCGCCAGCCCTGCACCACATAGGTGGTTTCATCCGTCCGCGCCGCCCGTTGCCGGGCTTCAAAGTCAGCACGGGCAATACAGCCTGCCCCCGTGGCCTGCCCTGTCTGCCTGATATACATCGGACGGTAACGGGCAATAAATGCGTCCTCTGTGCGGGCCCGCAGCGCGGTGGTGGTGGCCTCACCGAAATCATCGTCGTTTCCGGCACGCTGCCCCGCCACCTGGTAAACTGAAAACCGCTCCCGGATACTCTTCTCCGTATCACAGGAAAGGATGTTTTCCCCAAGTACCAGCGCGGTATGTGCCCGCGTTGAGCCAATACCGCCAATCACCAGCCTGCCGTGCGGGTCGTCATAAGCCAGCGCCTGCTGCTGACCGAGTATTTTGTTGATTACCTCAATCACCGTTTCACCGTGATCAGGCTGGACATCAGGAATAACACCCGACGGCGCACCGCTGTTCACCACCTCAATGCCGAAAGGCGCAGCAAGCGCCTGCGCAATCTGTACCAGCGATCGTCCGTTAAACTGTGTCGGTTCGGCTGCACAGTCAATCAGGTCAGCGGTCAGACTGCGTCCGGCAATACCGGTGCTGACCGAACGGGCATCGTAACGAACGGGCGTCGCCTCCACCCAGCCGGTGATCACCAGCTCATCACCAATCAGCACCTCCACTTTTGAACCGTTTTTAATGCGCGGCTGAAGCGTGGTGATACCCTCATCTCCCGGCCACTGGCGGGTGATCTCCACACTGAAATCCCGCGCCAGTCGTTCAACACCGGCACCGATGCGCACCGATGTCCAGCCATTCCACTCCCGGCCATTTACCCGTAGCGTGACGTTATCGTTCATTGTACTGGCACCTTCAGAGGGATCACCGGCACAAAGCCGGGATGCGTAATGGCATTACGCCGGATAATGTCCGCGTCACGCGCCGCGTTATCAAACCAGGTCGCCGCCAGCACCAGCGCGGGTAAAACCTCATCCGGCGTGCGCTGAATGATCCGTGCAGACTGTTCAAGGCGCGTGTTGATATCCGCATTCAGATCTGCTTTCACCCGGCGCAGCGCCAGAAACAGCGCATCACTGGTTGTACGGGACAACTCCTTATCAATTGCCGTATTCAGTGTGTCGCGAATGTCAGTCAGTTCTTCCCACGTCGGCAGATCAACCGTGTTTTTCACCGCCGGTGCATTGTTCAGTGCCGGATGCGTGACGGAAGGCCAGCCGGTGCTCTGCGCAGCTGTTGTTGCCTGCCCCACTGCGGCATTCTGCATCACCGCGGAAGTTGTTGGCGCAGGCAATCGGGTGACGGCATACGCCGCTTCGCTGATTGCGGTCGTACGAAGGGTGCTGGCAACCACGTTACGCTGCTGCGTCGCCGTGGCGGTGGTTTTACTGTCCGTTTTCCAGACGCCGCGCGGTTGCAGATCGCTGCCGAGGCTGACACCGGAAAGCGTTTTGATCATGGTGACCAGGTCGCTGGCGTTACCATAAAGGCGTTTCCCGGTACGCCACATTTTCTGCACCTGCTCAACGAAATTTTTGCCTGACGATGGCGGCGGCAGAAGTACCGAGATATCCCCCTGCAACAGCCTGGCGGCATCCGATACGGCAGAATCCACCACTTTCATCGCATCAGAAATATACCCAAGCATTGTGCCGGCATTACCGACGACGTCGTTCTGCACAAAATCTGCCACGCCATCGATACTGAAACCACTGAAACTGTCACTGATGCAGTCATCCAGTGCAGAACAGGATGACATCAGCGTCTGCGCCGTCGCCGCACCTGATGTGGGGTAAGAGAGTTCTCCCGCTTCGACAAACTTCAGGTCAAAGCGGACAATACGCCCTTCACTTTTCGATGTGCTGACCCGAACTTCCCCGTCAACACAGACTTTCAGCTCACCATATGTCGGGTGGACAAGCGTGCCGGGACCGGGTTTATTCAGCGCTTCAATCAGGCGATCGCGCTGGTCAAAGCAGTCATCTCCCACCACATAAGCTGTGATGGACGGGCGGAAAGTGACTTTTCCCAGATCTTCGGTATAGGGTTTGTCGCGGTTCGGATATTCGTGTGTTTCCACACGACGGCCGGTTCCCGCACTTTCTTCTTCAACCTTAAACGGCACACCTCGAAATGACGCATCCTGAAGCCTGTCTTTCCACGTCATATACACTCCGAAAAAAAAGCCACCTATTAGAAGGTGGCCTTGTAATGAATTTTATTAATTAGCGAGTCAGAAACAACGAATCTTTATACTTTTGCTGTTGTTCATTTAAATACTTAGCTGTTTCATCGCTGGCAAATGGAAATATTACCGTATTTTTAGGCATGGTAATTTCTTTTTTGTCCAGCGTCAGAGTAAACATAGGAACATACTGAGCAGAGTAACGCACCGCAGAAATGAGCTCTAGTTTAGACTCTTCAACAACACTTAAATTATCCAGGCTAACTTTCTCTTCATCTTTTTTCTTTGACGCATTTAAAGTTTTTATTACTTTATTTAATTTCTCCTGAAAATCCTCCTTAAAGTTTTCAGGATTGCCGTCGACAACAAGAATCTGTTCACCCTGATTATCTGGAAAAATAATCTTTGCACTTATCAATTTATTTTCTTTATAAACATCACCAAGTTTTATGGCTCCTCCAGATAACTGAATAATATGTTCATCTTTAAAGGAGATGTTGCCAGAGATTATGAGAGATGAAAAAATAGCCGCTGCTCCAAGAATTACACTTGCTGTGATATAGCCTTTCATTTTTCGCCTATTAACATTTTTCTAAATGTGCATTAATTCTATCACTCTATTTATGACTTACAACCAGCAATACCTGTGAGGGGAATCCTGGCTACCAAAATCGGGTATAGCCAACATCGTGATTTATATCAATGCCACTGGAGCGTGTTTCCGTAACCCGCATACCTGATGGCATATTTATAAATGATACCTTGATCTCACCATCAACTTTTGGCGCGGTAGCTTTATTAATCATGAAGGGATTCGGGCCTGTGGCACCGGAGGCGTTGTTTGCCTGAGCCGGATCCACCTCCGGATAAGGAGTGTATCCCCGTGGCGGTATTCCCGTCCCATAAGCATCATAAGCACCCGCGCCCCACTGCGCCGAGTTAATGGCATCGACCGTGTCACCGGAACTGTCGGTAAACCACTCAATAATTGGCTTCAGCTTGTCCCACATATCCTGAAACCACTTAACAACCGGTCCCCAGTTATTGATCACCATTCCCAGCGGCGACCAGGCAAAAACTTTCTTCAGAAGTTCCCAGCCAGCCTCAAAATAAGGACCAATGGTTTCCCAGAGCTTCTTAAAATAAGGTCCGACAACATCCCAGTTAGTGATAATTAATCCCGCAGCCAGAGCAATCGCCGTCGCAATCATGCCAATCGGCGTCATCGACATAATCCTGCTGACAATACTGATGGCACTGCCCACGCCCATCAATCCCAGTTTCAGAATCGCAAGACCGGCAGCAAGCCCGACGACGCTGCGAATAACCCGGGGATTTTCATCCGCAAACTTCGTGAATTTTTCCCCTAACTCCCCCAGCCATTGCGTGATATTTTTGGCGTCACCAGAAAATGCGCCGCCAATAGCCGCAAGGCCGTTAGTTGCGGTCCCCGTCATTGCCTCCCACAGGTTGGACAGCGTACCAAGCTGGGCCTGAACACGTTTATTCAGGCTAGCCTGTTTATTCATCTTCTGCTGGATCTGATCGTAACCATCCTTTCCTTTATCGATCAGAGCATTGACCACCTGAAGGGTTTCGGCATCATCACCAAATATTGCCTTAAGTACACCTGTTCGCTTAACGTCGGTCAGTTTTCGCAGCTTTGCCAGTTGCTTAAACATGTTATCAAGACCGCCAAAACTCCCTTTGCCGTCAGTAAAATCGAGCTGCACTCCGAGTTTCTGGCGGGCCATGACTTTATTGACGTCCCTGATTTTCTTAACGCTTAATCCGGACTGGATAACTTTTCGCAGGGCATTACCTGCCGACTCCCCGTTCATCCCCATCTGATCCATCATGACGCTGATAGGGGCAAGGCTCTGTGCAGCCTGAAGACCGTCCTTATTCACCATTTTCAGAACAGAACTGGTTTTAGTGAAGAAGGACAACATGTTGGTATCATCAACGCCCAGATAAAACGCCTTCTGGATAGTGTCGAACAGCCCCATCATGTCTTCTGACGCCGTTCCGGTAGCATCCTGCATCTTTGCAGCAAACTCAGCAGCCGCTTCCGGTGTTTTTTTCAGTTGTACCGCAAGATAAGCTGTCGCTTTACCCACACCACCAAGAATGTTTTCTGCCGGGATCCCCTGACGCACCAGCATCTGCATCATGTTCTGGAAATCAGCCGTTGTACCGGGTAGCTGGTTACCCAGACCAATAGCCAGTTTATTGATGTCCTGAAAGCGCTTTCCGACCTCACCGTTCGCATCCATCATGGCAACTTTCAGCCCGGTGGCGGCGTTTTCCTGATCGGCATAAGATTTCAGGGAAAGCGTCAGACCCGCAGCCAGTCCGCCACCAAGCGCCAGCCCACCCTGTGACGCTTCTTCCGCCTGGCGTTTAAATCCCCGGATTTTCTTTTGCATTTTCGACAGCGCGGGAGAAAGCCTGTCGACACCGGTGATCAACGCCTTAAGCTCAAATTCCGCCATGTGTGCGTTTCTCCTGCTCTATCCTGTTTGCCTGACTGACCAGCAAGGGAATTTCACTGATCGGCATATTCAGCAATTCGAAAGGATTAATGCGCCAGTAGCTGGCGCAGTCAAAGAAGCGATCAGTGAGGTATTCAGCCGTCAAGCCTGGAGGAAAAAACCAGCCACAAGCCACGCCGCTGCATTCAGGTCTGCCGGAGACATCTGGTCGACAGAGCTTTGCGGCACTTTCGCCAGCCGCACAATGTATTTCGACACCACATGCGCCAGAAGTCTGACTGACTCATCCTGATTCATCTGGTAGGGATACCCCAGCTCGCGGACATCCTTCCCGGTGGGTTCATCAAACTCCAGTACGGAGAGTGTCTCGCCATGAGCAGTAATCGGTTTCTTTAACTCAAGCTCTTTCATTACTGGTAATCCCCTTCTTCACCGTGGAACTCAAGATCAACCGTGCCTTCTTCGGCATTATGGTTCGCTTCGCCGTGCAGCCAGGCAGACGACAGTACATAGACCTGACCGTTCGCCAGCTCGGCAGTGATGGTCATCTCATCAGACGAGGTGATTTTGCTTACCGGAAAATTCTTCGGCACCTTGAAGGTCCCTTTGACATAAGGCGCACGGTGAGTTTCCTTGCGGTCCACTGAACCGTCCAGGCCGATGATGTCATCGTTAACCGTTTTGTTCATGGGCACCTCAATGCCGCCGGTCAGCGATAGCTGCTGACCGTCAATTTTGAAATAACAGGTTCCCCCGATACGGGCCATTATGCAGACTCCTCTGAATACTGAAGACGGAACTGATTAACCACGGCAAAGACACGCAGCTGGTTAACATAGTCAGGCGGGAACAGCGTGTTCAGGCGGTTCGGATCGCTGGCATCACGCTCCACAACCAGGTACTGCTTAAACAGTTCGTAGTTTTCCACGATCCCCGCACGCTCAAGCTGACGGTAGGTTGCCAACAGTTCCCCTTTGATCACCGCCGGGGTGACAATCGCCTGACCGGGACCAAAGCGGGTACCGTCGCTGGCAAGCTTGTGACGCCCGTACTTACTGGTAATGACGGATTTCAGTTTGCGCAGTACATACGCACTGGTATGCAGCGTCTCGCTGTCGAGGTAGCTGTTATCCGCAACCCCGTAAGCGTTTTTCCTGTACGTGGTGACATCACGCTGAATGCGCAGTACCCCGCTTTCGACATACGCCGTTGCCACGCCATGAGACAGCAGGGTCTGTTGTTCGGTCATCGTGAACCGTTTCCCCTTCGGCGCAGGCAGCATACCCACCAGCTCACCGGTCTGCGTGGGACGTGCCGGATCGTTGCGGATAAACACCGCTGCGCGGGCGGTACGGCTTGCCGCCAGCTCGTCGGCAGGCGTCTGGGTGTCTTTTTCGTACCCCGCCAGGGTAATGTGCTGCTGGTTAAACTGGTCACCTGCGGTCACCAGTTCTGACAGCGTGCCGATCTTTGCCGTATACACATGACCATACAGCTGACGCGCATAGCTCCAGCGACCGCTGGTATCGTTCATCTCGGTCACCAGCGTGTTAACGGAGGCCGTGTCGTTGAACGGCAGGCCGATATAATCAAACGGCTCATCCGCCATTGCAGCCACCGCGCCGGTGAGAACCGGAGCACCCGTTCCGGCGGTACCCGTCGCCACGGCAATCTGTACGCCCGCTGGCAGCACTTCGCTCCCACCAAAGCCGTAGTAATTGAGGCTGACAGGAATTTCATTCCCGCAAAGCCCCTTATGACGCGCGGTCAGTGTGACCACGCCTGCCGAAGATGAAGCCGTAAACGGCAGGGTCGGAACGGCATTGATGGCATCCTGGATACTGCTGGCAATCATCGTGACGTTATCGCCGTTAGTCACCGGTGCCTGCACGCGGGTACGTCCCACATACACATTCACCGTGCCGGTTTCGGTTGCCGCCCCGGTCACCGTCAGCGTAACCGTTGCCGCCGCGCCTGTGGATTCAGGAACGGCAATCACATACAGCTCGCCAAACGGGTCAGTCTGGCGATAAGCCTCGACCATACGCGCCAGCTGACTTCCCGCACCACAAATCTGGCGTGCATAGTCTGCCGACGGCATCAGTACCAGACTGTTGGCAACAATCTCTGCACCGTTATTGGCATGACCAATCAGCAGCGATGCTCCGCTGTCCTGTGCAGTATTCGCCGCCTGGTTATCCATTTCCGCATAAAACAACGGAACCAGCGTATTCGACGGAATGGTGTTAAAGCTTATCGTCATCGGTATTCACCTTTTTATTCACGCGCCGGATATCACCCGCTGCTTCACGGCGCAGCCAGTAGTTGTTCTCGTCAACATTTCGCCCTTCGGCGGGCAAAAGGTCGCCGCGGGCAGGATCAGGAACTGACCGCCCTTTAACAGGTTTGACAAACATGAGGATCCTCAGGAAGGAAGGGTTATTTCGGTGTGATGTTCGATATCGCCGTCAGGCCCGTTACCGGGCTCGAGATAATCAACATCAATCGCCAGCGTTTGCAGTTCATCCAGACTGTTCAGATCATCCTGCTGGCGGGTATCGTCTTCAGTCAGCTCGCTGATGACCGAAAAATCGAACTGATAAATCAGCTCATGACGATTCAGATCCAGCAGCGTGCCACCGTCATAGGTAATCGGGTTACCGCACGCCTCCGGGTTCCAGCCCAGCAGAGCCTTAAAGAGCATCTGCCGGACATCGTCCACCACATCATACGAGGCAAACTGACCGCGCTCATCACGCCCGTTACTCAGTATGACAACCACGGAGAAACCCTCTTTCAGCTCCTGCCAGTAGTCGGTCTGGCTTTTGTTTTCTCCCGGAGAATCATCACCCGGTACAACATATGCCGCCGGGAGTTTCAGCTTTCCGACCTCCGGCAGATTTTTGAACTGGGCCGCGCCTGCAACCCGGTTTTCAAAATACGGACAGCGGGCACGCAGTGCAGCAATAACAGGCGTCAGTTTCATCTGTGTCGTCGCTCCGGCTTCAGTGATTTACGCAATTCCCGCGCCAGAAAATAGCGTGTCCAACTGCGGTTCTTTTCAAGCGTTTCCACCATGAAGTTATTACGTGGAGCCAGTCGCCAGCCGCTGCCACCGGATGCACCACGATGATGGCTGCGACGACGCTTTGCCCCTCGCCTCACGCCATAGAACAAAAAAGCTGGATAAAAATCACCGGTGATACGGCGGTTTCCCTCTCCATTACGCTGGTTAGGGGCTATACGTGCCATAAAACCAGGGCGATGTTTACTGGCTCTGGGTACCATGTAACCAATCGAACGAGCCAGGCGTCCGGTCTGATAACCGGGGTTTTCACCCGGTGCCGACCGCGCACGGCGCATCACCAGCCGACGGGCATCACGCATATGACGCTGACCAATCGTGACAAAAGCCCGCCGGACACGGGCGCGGTTAAAGCGCATCTCCGCGGGCTGCTGAAAATCAACGTGCAAAAAGGAAGTCGCCATTGTTGCCTCCGTGACTCTGCCTACATTCGCCCAGCTCCGTACACTCCAGCAGCAGAAAACGCCGCGCCCCATTCAGATCGCGCTGACGTTTCACCCGGTACACACTGTCACCGCAGACCACCTCATAATCAGCGGTGATCCCCCGGCGGTAACGAATGGTGATGTAATGAGTGATGGCATCTCCGGTCTGCGCGGTTTCCTGCCAGGTGGTGGCACTGGTCTGGACAACCTTCGCCCATGTCCGGAACGTAACCGGGTATTGAGGCTCCACGCCAAAGTTATCCGCGGGCATATCCACCCGCTGGCGGATCAGGACGCGTTTATTCAGTTCACCGGGGTCCGGCAGAATGTAGGTTGCGCTGGTCTGCGCCTGACGAATTTTCATTGCGGAAAGTACCTGTACGGGCCGACAAGCCAGCCAAAACTCTGCGGCATGTCGAGTTTCTCCACTTCCGTAACCGACGAGCGGTTTTCGTAAAAATGGCTGATAAGCATCAGCATCCCCAGACGAATATCATCCGGCAGGTGCAGCCCGTCCGGATCGCTGTCCGGAATGGTTTCATCCGGTGCATAGAGCTTCCGGTTCAGATACGTTTCCGTCCGCTTTTGCGCCGCACAGGCCAGCAGTTGCAGATGGCGGTCATCAGCATCGAAATCCTCATCCAGCCGGAGTTGGGCTTTAATCTCTTCCATTGTCAGAAGCATACTCAGCCCTCTTTACTGGTCGTGGCTTTTTTCTCTTTTGTCGCTTTACTGCTTTTTGCACTGGTTCCGCGCTCTGCTAACCCGGCCTGAAGTGCAATCTCCTGCACCTGGGCAGGAAGCGCCCCGTCGTCATACTCACCGGCCCGAATGACCTCAACACGCATACCGTCCGGTGACCATTTCAGATCTTGTTTCAGGATCATGATTCTTCACCCGTCAGAACAGGGGCGCGGTTCCGCGCCCCTGAGTGATTACGCCACTGCAATCTTCAGCAGTTTGATGGCCTGCGAATCGACCAGCATGCCGCCGGTGCGTTTGGTGGTATAAAAACCGACAAACGGTTTATTGGTGTACGGGTCACGCAGAATGCGGGTGCCGATACGGTCAACGATGGTGTAACCCCGTTTGAAGTTACCAAATGCAATGGCTTTCGCATCAGCGGCGATATCCGGCATCTGTTCGTTTTCAGCGATACCGTAACCCGCCAGAGAGGACGGCTGCCCCAGCTCCAGCCCCGGACGCCACAGATAGTTACCCTCGCTGTCTTTCAGCAGACGGATGGCAAACAGGCTGTTGTTGTTCATCATGAACTTCGCACCGGTGCGGTGTGCCTTACGCAGTGTGTAAATAAGTTTGATAATGGCGTCTGCGGTCACCGCAGTCGCTTCGCCGGATACAATATGCTGAAGTTTGCCGAACGCCCGGACCTTATCGGTTTCATCAGTGGATTCATACGCCAGGAACCCTTTCGGCTTCTTGGTGCCATCGCCTGAGGTAAAGGCAATTTCTTCCTGTTCGGCAAATTCGGTTGCCAGCTCGCTGTTGATCCAGGCCTCCACGTTGAAGAAGGCATCGTCCAGCATTTTCTGGGTGGCCTGCGGGTTGCCGTAGATTTCCCCCATGAGAGGTTCAATCAGCTCCAGTTTGGAGGTGGCAGTCTGGGATCGCGTATCCGTTTCCCCCACCCATCCGGAAGCCGTGCCGCCCAGATTCACCAGTTTTTTGTAGTCGGAACCGCCAACGGTGATCACCGTGGCTTCCTAGCGCATCACCACTTCATCTTTCAGCAGGGTGAGAATGTTGCGATCCAGCGCTTCCGGCACGGCATAGCCACCGTCTTCATCGGTGCCCACCTGCAATGCCTTACGCTCCAGATCGCGCAGACCATCTTCACGGCCTTTACGCAGGAAGCCCACAAACGCTTCTTTATGCTCGGTGGCCAGTTTATTTTGCGCACCACCTGCCGGACGTTTCAGCTCAAGCAGCTCTTTTTCAAGATCGCTTTTGAGGTTTTCCAGCTCGCTGAGTTTCCCGTTCAGGGTTTCCACCTGCCCGGCAAGTTTGCCTTTTTCCTGCTCAATCGCATCCACGCGCTTGTCGTTCTTTGCTTTGAAGTCGTCAAACTTCTGCTGCAGCTCCTGCGCGACCTGTTCGACATCTTTAATATCTACCGCCATCGTATTTCTCCTGATTAGAAGTTCAGATTTTTCAGTGCATTCAGTGCAGAGCTCACATCCTCAGCGTCGCGCAGGGACAGTGCGCTATAGCCCCCGGCCATGAATGCTTTGGCCTGGGTACGGGAGAGTCCGACATCACGCAGGACTCTTTCGATTTTTTTCTGTTCGGGGATTTCCCCGCGGGCCAGCGCGTTCTTGACGTCGCTGATCCGTGCCTCGTCGTTAGACGGGAAC
Source organism: Escherichia sp. WS3227_2 (assembly GCF_046486495.1). Lineage (NCBI taxonomy): Bacteria > Pseudomonadati > Pseudomonadota > Gammaproteobacteria > Enterobacterales > Enterobacteriaceae > Escherichia > Escherichia sp. WS3227_2. The sequence continues at coordinate 207,248 of NZ_JBJQLG010000005.1, read as the reverse complement.
GTCACCAGACTGACTTCCCAGAGGTCGATTTCTTTCAGCAGAAAGGCTTCTTTCGTCCGGTCGTATTCCCAGTCCTTCAGGACGTACCCAATAGAAAGGCCGGTTAACGAACCGGCCTTCATGTGTGCATGTGCGCGTTTTGCCAGGGGATCATCATCAATGAGCAACCGCCCCCTGACGTAAAGCCCGACATCGTCTTCCTTCATTTCGGTGTAAACACCGATGGGCTCATCCATGCGGTGCTGCCAGAGCAGCGCAGGTAACGCTTTTCTGTCACTCCACGCCCGCAGGGAAGCAGCAAATGCCCCGGACATCACCACATCATCGTGGCTGTCCTTTACACCAAAGACGGAGCCATACCCTTCAAACTCCCCGGAGTCACTGACAGATTTCAGACTCAGCGGTACATCAAGACGTTGTTTCGTCTGCATTGGCGTTATCCTTCTGCTTACCGGCTTTACTGCCATCGGAGGGTTTCGTGGTCATGTTCATCGGTGTGAGATAGACATCACCACCGGGACGCGGATTCATATCTTCCAGGTCGCGGCAGTCATTGGGAGAGTAAATTCCCCAGTTGATCCCGGTGGCGTAGGCTTCAAAACGGGACTTCATATCCCCGCGCAGTAACGCCCCGGCGTTAAATTTGGCGTAATAAACGCCCTGCTTACTTTTTCGTACCAGTCCGGTGTTGATCCGCTGTTCGATGCGGGTCAGATACGGCACCAGTGAATAGTTGATAAATCCCAGCCCCAGCTCTTCGATATTGTTGAAGGTGGCGCGATCGGTGTTCTGCACCATGTGCAACGGCACCCGGAACAGACGACAGATTTCTTCAAGCTGAAACTTGCGGGTTTCCAGGAACTGGCTGTCCTCGGCGTTCAGCGCCATCGACTTCCAGTCCAGCCCCATCTCAAGGATCATCGGGCGGTGAGCATTGCCAAGCCCGGTGTGACGCTCCTCAAAATCTTTCTTCAGGCGCTCATAAGCCTGATCTGACAACGTCTGCTCTGTACGCAACACACCCGACGTCACCGCGCCATTGCTGAACAGTCTGGCCCCGTGCTCTTCGGTCGCTGCCGCCAGCGATATTGCCTCGCGGGCATAGGCGATGGGATTCAGCCCCACCAGTCCGTCCAGCGTCAGCGTGCGCACATGCCAGATATCCTCCTGGCTCAGTACATCCGTGGAGCCATCCGGGAATGTGACCTGATAGACCGGCTCCCAGCTACTGTTAAGCTTCGGTACCACACAGCCGGGATCGACGGGCAGCAGTTCAGCCACTTCGCCAAATGCTTTCACTTTGTAGGCGTAAAAGTTTCCCCGCAGGCACAGACAGGTGACCACCAGCTCCCAGAACTCCTGCGGCGTCATATAGCCATTGGGATGCGTGGAGATCAGCTTATGCAGACGTTCGCCGGTGGCTCTCTGCTTCAGGCTGCCGTTCAGGTGATACAGGTTGCAGGGCAACATCCCGACCGACTCCGCCAGCACCCTGACACAGGAAAAAACCGCCGTCAGTCGCATGGCCCTCTGGCTGCTGATCTGCTTTCCGGTATAGGTGTCGTAGGACAACCCGATAGCATCCGCCAGCTCTGCTGGCGTGGTCACCGGTGCGTCACTTTTTCGTTGAAATAATCCCGAAAAGAACACTATTTACCTCCGCCGACAGACGACTGTGTACGGTCGAGATATCGCGCCACCAGCCACGACCAGAACAGGCACAACGCCCCGGCAACAACAAACCCCGCCGGGGGATAAATCAGCCAGGCACCATAAGCCAGCAAAAGCGCCCCCAGCACGCCCACCAGAGGCGCGAGAATCAGCATGATCATAATTACCTCAGTTAAAGCGAGCGGATCCCATAGGACTCAATGTGGTCAGACAGCGTGTCTTCTTTCTCGTACAGCATGGCTCTGCCAACCGCCATAATCAGCGCAACTGCACCATCGATTTTGTTTTCCGCCTGCTCTTTGACGGGCTTCACCACATCATCGTTACCCGGAATGGTTTTGCCGACCACGTTGCCGATACACCAGGTCATGATGGGATTGCCATCATGATGAAAGCGCCCCGATTCAATTGCCGCTTCCAGCTCTTTCATCGGGTCGGACATGTTGGTGTAGTTCTGAATGATGGTGACGGGGTTCAGGTCTTCATCAGCAAGGTCATGTGACAACCCGGTCGCCCCGAAGGGGTCGATGGGTGACTCGCTGACCGGGCTGATTTTGTTCGCCGCTTTGGCCTCTTCGAGGATGTAGCGATAATCCACCTCTGCACCATCGGTAACGGTCAGGACGCCCATTTCCACCCATTTCTGAAAGCGTTCGGCTGTCCGGCGATCTTCATTTTTCTCGACGCTATACACCGTGTCATACGGTACCCAGAAACGCGGGGCCACACTGTAGTAATGCGTTTTACCGTCAATCTCGCGGGTATAAAGTCGCGCCATGCTGTTCATATCCAGCTTACGCGCCAGGTCAAAGGCCAGAATGCACGGCTGCCCCTCGAACTGCTCAAGAGTCAGTGATTTATCCTCGCAGCTCTGCCAGCTCACCAGGTTGAAATACGCCGAACGCGCCGACACCCAGATATTGAGGTGTTTTGTTTTAAAGACGTTTGCCAGACGGGCGTTATTTTTCGCACGTTGCTGCTGGCTTAACAAAAAATCGCGATAAACCGACACACCGATATTCGGGTTAGCTTTTTCAAGTACCTGCGGGTCGGTCCAGTCGTCGCCTTCGTCAACGGTATAGATGATCCCGAACAGTTCATCGTTGGGCACCGAGCCGTTGAGCATCTCGATGACTTCCCGCCGTTTGTCGTAGCACGGCCCCTCAATGTTGTACCCGGCGGTGGTAATGGCCCACATCAGTGGCTGGCGTCGCGCCCCCATCCCGGTAAGCATCGTGGTGTAAAGCGCATCTGTGGCGTGCTCGTGATATTCATCCACCACGGCACAGTGGGGTGATGAACCATCACCGGGGTTACCGATCAACGGTTCAAACCGCGCACCATCCTCCGGACGGTTCATGTTTGAGGCGTTAACCTCAATCCCGAACGCTTCCGTCAGCATGGGTGTGCGTTTACACATCAGTCGTGCCGGACGAAAGACTTCCCATGCCTGTTTCTCCGTCGTGGCACCGGAATACACTTCCGCGCCGAACTCGTTATCACAGGCAAAACAATACAGGGCAACACCGGCAGAGATTGCCGATTTGCCGTTCTTACGGGGAATTTCGGTATACACCTCCCGGAAGCGGCGCAACCGGGTGCCTTTATTGACCCAGCCAAACGCACAGCAGATCACAAATAGCTGCCACGGCTCCAGCGTGATGGGCATCCGTTTAAATGCCCACTCACCCTTGGTGTGCGGCAACAGCTGAATAAATTTGGCGGCCCGTTCAGCCAGGTCCTTGTCGAAGCGGTAACGAAACGACTTACTTTTTTCCGCCATCAGGTCATCAAGATGGCGCTGGCAGGCCTGAATCACAAACTGGCAGGCAACAATCTTTCCGCGCACGACATCCCGGGCATACTGATTTGCAGCATTTACGTTGGGGTAAGATTTCCGGCTCATGATTCGATAATTTTCAGAAACGGGTTAGTGGCTTTCTTCTGCCCCGCCAGGCCAATCAGACGCTGGCGGCTGCTGGGGTCGAGTCCGAGCATTGCCCCCGTACTGCTCATCTCGGACTCCTGTTCTTTTTTGGCGGTCAGCTCCGGATTTTTGACCATGCCGCCCATTGCACCGGTGATGGTGTTGCCCTGTCTGGCAATATTTTTCACAGCACGTCGCCAGAACTCATAGGCTACGCACCACCGCTCAAGCACTGCGAGGTCAGTCACGCACAGCAGGCCCTGACCGCAGAGTTCTTTGGTTGTCAGTTGCCACATGATCGTGGCGAGAGGGAGCTCTTCTTCAGCGAACCACTCCGGTGGCTCAACACCTTTGATGGGCGTAAAAACGGGTTCATCTTTGTTCAGGGCTCGCTTGCCGGGGTTTCCGGCCAGCGCCTTGCGCGCCGTTGGCTTGGGGCGACGCCCGGAACGCCCCGCCGTTCCAGCCATATGCGGCACTCCTGGTTAAATTTCATTTTTCGCGGGTATAAAAAAACGATGGGGCGGGCAGTCCGGAAGACGTCAGGTCACAGGGATTTGACCCGCCCCTCCCCTCTGGCAGTGGGAGCTGGTTCTTACTTCAGCCATTCACGGGCCGTCTTCGCCTTATGACACGGCCAACACAGGCTCTGTAGATTACTGTCGGCATCAGTGCCGCCACGCGCTTTAGGGATGATGTGGTCAACGGTCTTCGCCTCACGTACCACACCAGCACGCAGACATAACTGACACAGACCTTTGTCACGCTTCAGGACACGCGCGCGGATAACATCCCACTTAGAACCATAACCGCGCTGATGACGGGATTGTCCTGACTTGTATTGCTTCCAGCCTTCGCTTTTGTGGCTTTCGCAGTAGCCTGACGGGTCTGTCGTGGTATTACGGCAGCCGCGAACGCGGCAGGCTTTTGGAGTTCGGGGGGGCATAAATATATTCCTGTTCTTTGTCCGGACTATTTGCCTGCTGCCAGCAAAGCGTTACGGCGCATCTCGATATTTCGAATCCCCGCTTTGTCAATATTGCATTGTCCCAACGCCGAAAGCAGGCTCACATTCAGATCCAGACTGGCCCCATAGGTCAGCGGCTCGGGAATGACTGGCTGGGGAGTTTCAGTAGTCAGGCTTGCTGGCAACGGTACCGCCGGAATCGGTACGTAAACTGTTCGCGTACTTCCGCAACCGGTCAGCAGCGGCAGCAGGCACATGACGTGAAGCACAATCATCATCCGCAACAGCCACTTTGATATCTTCCTGGGTTCTCTGTGACTCCAGTACGATCTGCTGTTTTGCATGCTGGTTAGCCTCTATAACTGTATTGATGATTTGCAGTGATTGCAGAACGTTACGGGTAATGGCAGTTGCTGATTCAGCATTTCGTACAGCCTCATCAGCACGCTCCTTTTCGTGCTGATATTTGCTGTAGTAATGCCCGGTAGACCAGATGAAGGAATCAATGACGGTAACAAAGAAGGCAACAATAACCAGCTTATATCTCAGCTTCATTTACTTCCCCACCAGCCTCTTTAAATCGGGCAATCAGGTCGCCTATTTTATGTTCATACTGACCATAACCTGCACCAGGTAACGACGCCCAGATATTGCTGCAACGGTCGATTGCCTGACGAATATCACCGCGATCAATCATCGGTAAAGCGCCACGCTCCTTAATCTGCTGCAGCGCAACAGCATCCTGGCTTTTCGGAGAGAAGTCTTTCAGTCCAAGTTGCTTACGGTAAGCATCCCACCAACGGGAAAGAAGCTGGTAACGTCCGGCTGCTGTTGATTTGAGTTTGGGGTTTAGCGTGACAAGTTTGCGAGGGTGATCGGAGTAATCAGTAAACAGTTCGCCGCCAACAATAACGTCATAACCGTGGTTACGTGTCGGTTGTCGCCCGTTATCCGTTCCTTCTGACCAGGCCACCATATCAAGGAAAGCTTTACGCTGAGGATTTAGTTCCTGCATAAATTACTCCTTCGAGCTACCAAACTTGTTACCGATTACTCTCATTGCCGCACCACGAATAGCATCGACCCCGATCAGCCCAACGCCGCCACCAATGGCAACAGAAAGAGATTTAGGCCATCCGACATACTCAAGAGCGGATGCAAAAGTCAGTGTCAGAGCGCCACAGAGAAAAATCTCGAGCGTTTTTCGCTTCCAGCCACCACCACCGCCAAAATAGGCAATGCGCAAGCCAGCCATAACGATCGACATAATTACTGCGCCCAGTGGTGTGTCTCCACGCCACCAGCTCTGGAACAACTCCAGCCAGGTATTTGGGTTATGAGGCATTTGTAGTTATCTCTCACCTCGCCGATAAAGGAGGTGCAAATTGAGGGTGTACCACGAACCGCAAATCAGAAGCGGAAACGTAAAAGAAGCCGAGCCAATGGATAACTGCGGGATAGGGCAGAAGCAATTAATCCCTAGGCCCAGAAACGACAAAACCCGCTCGACGGCGGGTTTAAGTTGTGTGGCGAAGTAACCACTCATAACAGATTACAATGGTTTCTGCGGACCGCGTGAGTGATTTTATTTAATTTTTAATGTAAATTTCAGTTCCTTTTGAGTGATTACATGGAGTACATAATGAAAGTGTTCATAAGTTGGTCTGGGCAAAGAAGTCAAGCTGTTGCAGAACTTATTAGCGACTGGCTGAAGTGTGTTATCCAAGCTTCGCAGCCATGGATTTCAACCAGAGATATTGATCGTGGCGCTATATGGTTCTCTGAAATTAATGATAAATTAAAAGATGTATCTGTCGGCATTGTATGTTTGACACAAGAAAATAAAAATAAACCATGGATTTTGTTTGAAACAGGAGCACTAGCAAAAGGACTTTCAACAAATAAAGTTTGTACATTCTTGATTGACTTAAAACCAGAAGATTTAAAAGATCCACTTGCTCAATTCAATCACACAACGCCAAATAAAGAGAGTGTTTGGGAATTAGTAAGGACAATAAACAATTGTCTTGTCGATAAATCTTTAGATGACCGTATTCTAAAGCAAGTTTTTAATACATACTGGGAGCAATTTGAAAACAATTTTAAACGAGCTTTAGATCAATACCCTCCAACTGAAGAAGTAAAACCACGTACTGAACAAGATCTTTTATCTGAAATATTACAAAACACTCGTTCATTAAATCAAAGGATTAGAGTTCTTGAACGTGATGCTACTATCAACTCCATAAATAGCCATATGAATTTAACTCCTGTAGAACAGAAGGATGTTTGGTATCTACAAAAACAGATAGATGAAATTATAAAGAATGGATTGCTTGACGAGGATGAAATAATATCATTCTTAGACAAATATGACATTCCTGAAAAAATGATTAGGAACCAAATAAAATACACATTAAACCAACGATTATCTGAAAGTAATAAAAAAAAGAAATAACCTTCCCCCGTAAACATAAAGTTTACGGGGTTATTTTTTATTATAACTCCATATCTAAATGAATATCGAGAGTAGAAAGGCAACCATCAATGAATCCCTCTGCTAACAATATTTCTATACGGATTAATTTCTCATCCTTTCCTTGTATTTTGGCAATCTTCCGCTTTGAAAACCCGTACAAATAATGCGCAACCAGTAAAGAATGCTCATAAGGTTTTCTTTTTTTTAGTTGCTCCAAGCAACTTTCAATAATTAGCGCATCATTATCTGAACAAGCTTGGCGTGCCTTACTGGTATAGGGAAGAAGTCCCTTAAACCCAGCAGCTATAGGCGAATAGTCCACTCCTGAGCTATCACTAGCTGCCCATGCCCCCCAACGTTCAAGGATGATCTGAATATCACGCATCAAATTTCTCCACAAAATCAGGCCAGCACGCCTATTTCCAGCGCACGATCGATAAAACGAAATATCAGCTCCAGCTGGGAGCCATACTTCTCTTCAAATGCCACGGTATCCGCATGCAGCTCGTCGTGATGCTTTCTGCACAAAGGCAACACAAAGAGGTCATGCGCTTTTGTACCCATTCCCCCCTGACCGTGGCCTATCAGGTGGTGGGGATCATCAGCAGGTTTTCCACAACATGCGCACGGCTGCGTCTTAACCCAGCGCGTGTACTTTTCATTAACCCAGCGGCGACGTTTTGGGCGTAACATAAAAGACTCCGGCGACTCCGGATCCACTTTCAGCGCCAGCATCTTTTTCGCCTTATCCTGGATGATGCTGGTGGCAGGAACCGAAGGCACAAGGTCACTTTCCCGGGTGACAGACGGCACAACAGGCTTCGGTAATCTCAGTGCCTTACGGGCTGCACTTTCCGGTAAGGCATCCGCCAGGTCATTACGAATCAGCCACCAGCACAGTTCCGGCATTGTCACAACGTGACTATAATCAAAACCGAGATCCCGACGCACAACAGACAACACCCAGCGGGCACAGTTATCCGTTGCCATTGATTCCAGCCGTTCCGTGAACTGATCGCGCAGCTGGTTATCACAGTGCCAGCACAGACGGATTGCGCCCGGAGCGTGTCGCATTGTGGTAATGTTCTCGCTGTGCCAGTCGGAATGAGGCCACTGACAGCCCTTTTCACGAAGTAACCAGCTTTCAAGACATTCCACGCCACCAGCACGACGGATCACTGCCTCATTGCGGAACACGGCCCGAACGGCAGGATCATCCACCAGCGGTTGTGATGCCGCCGGAACGGCACCACTGGCGAAAGATGAATAACATTCCGGCTCAGGCTCCAGCAGGACACGCCCCTGCATAAACAGGGGCATCAGCTCTGAACCTGGCCTGAACAATACGATCCCCATACGCGGGGCAATTTCAGGAGTCAGTAGTGCTCTCACGGTCACCTCAATGAACGGTATCGAGCAGCTTTAACAGCTCAGGGAATCGGGATTCGAAGAAATGCGGCTGCGTCTCGCGCGGATTTGCGGGACTGGTGATATTCTTGCCGAACATGCAGCCTTTCGCTGTCAGCGACCAGAATTTTTTGATGTTGTTAATCGCGGTACGGCTGTATCGTTCGCGCTGCTCGACGATCCCCAGCGTCACCATCTGGTGATATGCCTGATTAGCTGTCAGGCGGATACCATACTGCTTCAGCAGTGCACTCAGTGACAGCGTGGGGCGGCTTGAGCCATCAGGCGCGTCAGCAGGAGCATCAATGGCATAGCGCGGTGCCAGATTCGGTAAGCCAACAGCCTCCTGGAGTTTCTGACAGGCACCAAGCACTGAAGAGTTAGACAGGTTTAATTCCCGGCGCATAAAGTCCAGCAGAATCACACCAGCCTGCATCTTGTCAGCAGCCTGTCCGGATAATTTTTCCGGTGCGCTGGTTACCATATCGAAAGTACGGATCACCTTCAGATGGAATGACGGGCTGATCCACATTGCATAGGCATACACCAGTTCTTTGCAGACATACGTCCCCTGGTTATTTCCGCCACGAATAACGTTAACTGGCTCTATATTGACTGAGTTGCAAATCTGTAACTCGCTTATTAAACGTTCAGTTTGCTCATTGCGGAGCCAGAATGCAGGCTTATGCTTATCCAGAGAACCGGCAGCCCTGTGCAGATCGTTCAGGCTGTAACGCCCATAAGCATCACGACGAACTTCAATACCATCAATTACCATCAGATTATTCATACTTCCTTTCTCCTCTTAATCAGGCGGCTGCACCCGCCGGTTTCTCGTACTTACTGATAGTGATCTCGACCTTCCCTTCCGGGATAACCGGTCCCCACTCCACCAACATTCTTTTCACTTGGCTGTCGTCTTCCCACACACCCGCGTGGGTCAGGGCGTCAAACAGCGCCTTGTTATAGTTGTCCAGATCGCGGATCCGGTTATCCGGAGGAAACAACACGATCTCCACTGAAGCAGGTGCCGACGTTGGTTTCGGCAGACGACGTAACTGCTCAACTATTGCTGCGCACGCTGCGCTCTGGAATTTTCGCCCCGCCGCGCTTATCAGGCTCTTACCAGCAAACGCCCCTTTGTTGGGGTGTCGCCAGTACGTGTTCACGCTGGGCGGAAAAGGCAGGATCAGCTTCATACTTTCAGGCCCCTCTCATGTAACCAGTGGGTTGCACGCAGCCTTGCGTTTTCCTCACCGGCAAGCAGTGCGCGGATAATCCCGACCGCCTCGCTGTCGTCGTCCTTCACCGCGGTATGAAGCGTTATCCCCCGGGCCACGCCACGCTTTATCGTGATGACGCCTTTTTTCTCCAGTGCGCGAAGATGCTCTACCGCTGCATTCACTGAACGGTATCCCAGCATGGTTGCCACCTCCTGATTGGTTGGCGGAAAGCCACGCTCTTTCTGATAAGAAATCAGCATATCCAGCACCTGCTGCTGGCATTGAGTTAACGTCGTCATTACGCCCCCACGTAATTCCCTGACAGATACCACTCATCACTCGATACAGCGCGCTTGCTGCTTTTCCGTAAACACAGCTCACGACGCGCCAGAAAATTGTTTCGTTCTGGCTGGGAGTGGCTTTCACGGAATGCCGCCATCCACACGGTTGCAGCACGACGGTATAAGCCCCTGGACTCCAGTTCTTCAGCCTGGCGGGTCAGGCACAAAATCACCCGTGGATCGTTAGTGCCGACATAGAAATTGCGCACAGGTCTGGTTTCTCGAACTGGTTGTGGTTCCGGTTCCTGCGCTCTCTCAGTCAGGCGCGGGAAATGTCTGCGTGTATCTCCTTCACAACGGTGAGCCACACGCCCACTCTGACGTAACTTGCTTGCAGACTGCAGAACGCGCTGCCGTGAGTAACCTGCAAAAGCATCCGCAATGTCTCCGGAAGTACACCCCGGATGGGCTTCAATGAATTTCTGAACGTCATTTAACAGACTCATGATCACCCTCTGAATCCTGTCGGGATCTGGCTGTAGTCCACGTTGTCGTAACTGGCTTTGAAGTACGGGTCCTCGCGTTTTTCGGTGTACGTGCTGACGGACGGCGATAAGCGCAGGGAAAGCTCATCCCATTTTTCCCGCAGCTTCGACGGGCTGAGCACGTTACGGCACCAGAACGGATCGCGGCTGACGCGGCTGTACATCTCGCAGATTTGTTTGTGAGTACGCCCATCCTGTACACACATCAGGCGAATTTCGTTTGCCCAGGCTGTCCAGTTCGGTTCTTTGGGACGAACCACCTCGCCGTCACATTCGGCAGCCTGCTCGTACAGGGCGATGATTTTTTTCCAGAGCCACTGTGCGCAGGTCAAATCATCCTTCGTCCCCCACTGGCGCTTTTTAGGGCTGAATACAACCGCATCAGGATGGCGAGTTAAAAAATCCTGTTCATCCGTCTGCGTGTCCGGTTGCGAAGCGTCCGGACGAGAAGGTTTTTTATCTGACGGATCATGTTTTGATTTTACTGACGGATCCCCGCCAGATTCTGACGGGTGAAAACCCGCTTTTTTGCCAGATTTCGACGCATCAAATTTTGACGGGTCAGATTTTGATGCGTCAGATTTTGACGGGTCAGAATCTGACAGTTGAGAAAATGCCGCTGCCTGAAGCTTCGCAACGTTAAGCTGATAAACATTCGACGCATTGCGGTTACCCTGGCGACGCGCCTTACGCGTTAACCAGCCTTCTGCTTCCAGCCGTGCGATAGCCGTTCTGACGGTACTCATCCCCGCGCCAATTTGACGGGCAATGGTTTCAATTGATGGCCAGCACACACCTTCGTCATTACTGAAATCAGCCAGGCGGGCCATAATTGCCACGCTGGATAACTTCATGCCTGATGCAGCGCAACCATCCCATACATAACCGGTTAATTTAGTGCTCATAACCGACCTCTATTTCCCTGAATTTACGACGAAACTGTTCGAGCGGACTGAAGCATTCATGCTCATAACCTTCGCGGAGGTAGATAACCCGTTGTGTTTCCGGCTCCCAACGAATGACTCTGACGGGCACTCCGTAGTGATCTTTGAACCAGCGGTTAACTTGTCGCAAAGGACTGTCTCCTTCTGCCGGTTGAAATCACCCACAGCCCACTCTGCAAAGCTGTGGGTTACAATTTCCCTGTCACCTGGTACATTCACTGCATAGCAATATTCCACCTTCGCTTTTCCACCCGGTACAGGAAGCGCAATCAGTTGCGAGCGACGGTAGTGTGTTGTTAAACTGTTCATGCGTTAGTTTCTCCACAACCAGAAGCAATCGACGCCACGACGCCCGGAGCTGCACACTCGCGGGCGTCATTACTTTCTGAAATGCAAAAAATTTTGTAGACAAGTGCTGCATGCTCCTGCAGCTTCGAAATTGAGAGATACAGCTCGTCGTTAATTGCTGTCTTCTCATGCGGTTCCACTACACCGTCTTCGATTGCTGAACGAATCTGTTTTGAATAACTGCCGATCTGTTCAATGACTTCCAGCAGACGCTGGTTAATATCGGCGTTGTCCACATCCTCGACGTCAGGAAGAGACACAAAGACGCCATTTGCAGACTGCGCCACAGCATCAGCAATGAAGTGAGTGCCACCAGCACGCTGTAAAACCATTGCCCATCCCAGCGGGAAAATCTGATCGCCATCTGCACGAAGGCGGTTGAATAAAGCGTTTTCTGTTACATCGAGCCAGTCAGCCGCTTCAGCGTAACCACCCGGCAACGCCGCGATAGTTTTTCTGACAGCTTTCACGTACCACTCAGGCTGTTTTTCTACTTTCCAGTGATGCTTACCCACGATTAGCCTCATCGTTCTGTGGTTAAAAATTGAAAGTGTTCTGCTAATCTTTCGGATAGATATCCGGTCTTAAGTCAGATTTCGTAATTGCACCTGACGTGCATTGCTCAAGTTTTTTAGCCAGCACAAAACTGGCTTTTTTATAGCCATTGAAAACCAGCCGTAAGTAGCCAGGTGTTGAGCCAACTTTTCCGGCCAACTCGCCCTGCTGTTCTTTGGTTAAAGAGTCCCAATACGCTTTCATACAATATGTACCTCCGGTGTACATATTACATGATTGAAATGAACCTTCAAGATACTTGTACCTTAACGGTACAAGGGTTTTAATTTCGTTATGAAAACAATCCATGACATCCGGCGGTCTAACGCCAGAAAACTGAGAGATGGTGTTGGCGGGAATTCTTCCTTTGCCACTATGATTGATCGCGAGCCAACCCAGACCAGCAGGTTTATGGGAGATGGTGCTACTAAAAATATCGGTGACAACATGGCACGACACATCGAAAAATGTTTCGACCTGCCTGTCGGATGGCTCGATCAAGAACACCAGACAACGAACATCACAAAAAAACCTGATGTTTCAATCACTAATAAACAAATCACATTAGTCCCTGTCATATCATGGGTACAGGCCGGAGCATGGAAAGAAGTTGGATATTCTGAGGTTGATTTGAGCACAGCAGAAACGTATCCCTGCCCTGTACCCTGTGGGGAAATGACTTATATCTTGCGGGTGATAGGTGATTCAATGATTGATGAGTACCGCCCGGGAGACATGATTTTTGTCGATCCTGAAGTACCTGCCTGCCACGGTGACGACGTTATTGCATTGATGCACGATACAGGTGAAACCACCTTCAAAAGGTTGATAGAAGATGGGACACAGCGTTATCTCAAAGCGTTAAACCCAAACTGGCCTGAGCCTTACATTAAGATCAACGGTAATTGCTCTATAATTGGAACTGTGATTTTCTCAGGAAAACCAAGAAGATACAAAATCAAAGCCTAATCAATGTTTATGAACCTGCTTCGGCAGGTTTTTTTATACTTGACAATGTACCCTTGAGATACATAATGTACCTAAGAGAAACAACAAACAGGCAGGACGCCCACGAAGTAGCCGCCTGGGGCATATGAAGTCCAGGATGATTCGTTAGCAACAAAAAAGCGCCCTACAGGACGCTGAGCTCTTTAACAATCTGGTCCCCATCAACAAGTAACTGATAACTTGAGGAGGTGTGAAATGCACAAAACAGAACCCAAAATCGTCGCGCCCGGATACACAAATGAGGAAATTTACGAGTGGATGGCAAAGAAGCTGGCAGCTATAAACCAGCTTCGTGAAGTGCTGTCTTATCGACAGGAAACAATAGACTCCTTAAAAAAACTGGATCAGGAAATCACGGTTTTATCACAGGATGTTACTTTAGATATTGTGCAGACAAATTAGGATCCCATTCATTTTCGTCAAAATCATCAAAGTGATGAATTTGTGATCTCCAGTCTCGATAATCTAAAAATTTCTGGGCGGTTACGCTTATTTTATCAAGTGTGAGTTCATCCTGAATTGAAAGAAGAAGTTCATCAAATTTCATCTCATTAATCTGTTTTGGCATCCAGTGATGCTTCATCAGAATAAGGTGAACCAGAGCCTTTTTCCCATTCAACTGATTATAGGGAGTGCCGAATTTCTTCCGGTGCTCATGTAAGACAAGATCCAGAAGAGTAAGTAATGTTGCCCTTGATTCCACTTTGCTTATTTCGACTGATGACACTACCCCACTGATTTCAATGCCCCGATACTTTCCAACATTTTCACAGTGGGATTTGTACAACGTGTAGATATTACCGGACATTTCTTTTCCTTTTGCGTTGTTGGGGATAACCAGATTAACCGAATCCTTGTTGTTGGGGAATAACCAGGTCCACCTCGCCTGATGTGGCTAAAAGCAGGCACATAACAGCTAAGTATTTTCAACCAGAGAGAATCCTTAGCGTTGTGGTGAATGCTGCTCAGCGCACGCGGGTTAAGGTTGAGGCTGACAGTCGACCTTCTGTGGATACCCACCCGCCTGGTGTGCAACCTTCGCCAGGCACCGGGAGGCACCCGGCACCACAACTTTATGCTGTGTGTAGTCTTGGCGGTACCAGCTTGTACCCTTGCTTCCGGCTGGTACCGTCCTTTTTACAAAACAGAGAAGAGCATCACCGGACGACGGGCTCATAACTCAATCCATCCGGGCGGCTGCCACCGCAGGTGTTCTTCTCTGTTTTGTGGAGAAACTAATCGGCCTTGCAGGGTCGATATGATGAGGAGCAGCAAAATGGCTAGCGAACGCAGTACTGATGTGCAGGCATTTATCGGGGAGCTGGACGGCGGCGTATTTGAAACCAAAATCGGCGCAGTTCTCAGTGAAGTCGCTTCCGGTGTGATGAACACGAAAACCAAAGGTAAGGTCTCACTCAACCTGGAAATCGAACCATTTGATGAGAACCGAGTGAAAATCAAACACAAACTCTCATATGTTCGCCCGACTAACCGCGGGAAAATTTCTGAAGAAGACACCACCGAAACGCCGATGTATGTCAATCGCGGTGGTCGCCTGACTATTCTGCAGGAAGACCAGGGACAATTACTGACTCTTGCCGGTGAACCTGACGGAAAACTCCGCGCAGCAGGTCATTAATATCGTTCTTAATTAACTGATTATTTATCTCATCACTGAATATCTTTATATAGTGAGGACTTATTATGTCTCAGAACTTAGACGCAACCGCAATTAATCAAATCCATGCTATTATTTCTGCTCAGGGTGTTAATGAAATTATCAGTAAGATTGGTGCCGATGCTGTAGCATTGCCTGAGAATTTCCGCATTCATGATCTGGAAAAATTTAATTTAAATCGCTTCCGTTTCCGTGGTGCGCTTTCCACTGCCAGCATCGATGACTTTACCCGTTATTCTAAAGATCTTGCAGATGAAGGCACCCGCTGCTTTATCGATGCTGATAATATGCGTGCCGTCAGTGTGCTTAACCTGGGTACTATTGATGAACCAGGTCACGCAGATAACACCGCCACTCTCAAACTGAAAAAGACAGCACCGTTCTCTGCACTGTTGTCTGTTAACAGCGAGCGTAACTCCCAGAAGTCACTGGCAGAATGGATTGAAGACTGGGCCGACTACCTTGTGGGTTTTGATGCTAATGGTGACGCTATCCAGGCAACAAAAGCGGCTGCGGCTGTCCGTAAAATCACGATTGAAGCAAACCAGACCGCTGATTTTGAAGATAATGACTTCAGCGGCAAACGCTCCCTGATGGAGTCTGTCGAAGCGAAGACCAAAGACATTATGCCAGTGGCATTTGAATTTAAATGCGTTCCGTTTGAAGGTCTGAAAGAACGTTCTTTTAAATTACGCCTCAGCATTATCACTGGCGATCGTCCTGTACTTGTTCTGCGCATTATTCAGCTGGAGGCGGTGCAGGAAGAAATGGCTAACGAATTTCGCGATCTGCTTGTTGAGAAATTCAAAGACAGCAAAGTAGAAACCTTTATTGGTACTTTCACCGCCTGATTTGATTACTGCAAATGCCCCTGCGGGGGCATTTATGGAAACGTAATTAACTCAATAATCTCCGGATGGTGAGGGCTTCCTTTTACCAGAATTCAGTGCGGTGCAGCGCAAATAACGTGGAGAACAAAATGTCATTTATTAAAACTTTTTCTGGGAAGCATTTTTATTATGACAGGATAAATAAAGACGACATCGTTATTAACGATATCGCGGTTTCCCTTTCAAATATCTGTCGCTTTGCAGGACATCTTTCACACTTCTACAGCGTCGCCCAACATGCGGTTCTTTGCAGCCAACTGGTACCGCAGGAATTTGCTTTTGAAGCGTTAATGCATGATGCAACAGAAGCGTATTGCCAGGACATCCCCGCTCCACTGAAACGCCTTCTTCCTGACTATAAACAGATGGAAGAAAAAATAGACGCCGTAATCCGTGAGAAATACGGGTTACCCCCGGTTATGAGTACGCCCGTGAAATATGCCGATCTCATCATGCTGGCAACCGAACGCCGCGATCTCGGGCTTGATGATGGCTCTTTCTGGCCTGTACTGGAAGGCATCCCGGCAACAGAGATGTTCAACGTGATTCCACTGGCACCGGGCCATGCCTACGGGATGTTTATGGAACGCTTTAAAGAGCTGCATAAGATGCATAAACAATCCAGACAGCGAAATTAACTAGTGAAATAGTTTTGTAGCAAAAGAAATGAGGTTATCAAAAATGCTTCAAATGCTGACACTTGAGGAATGGGCTGCGGAAAAATACAGAAGTAATCCTCCAAGCGTGTCCACATTGCGTCGTTATGCTAAGCAGAATTTATTTTGTCCACCGGCAATGAAACAAGGTCGACTATGGCGAGTGCGTGAGGACGCAGAGTTAGTTGGGGAATTAGTTACTCCTGTCATCAAGAAAAATGATTCTATTATTCTACAAAGGATTTTAAGTAATGGCAGCCAGACCACGTAAAAATAATGTTTCAGTCCCGAACTTGTATCCGCTTTATAGTAGAAAAGTAAATAAAGTCTATTGGCGATATAAACATCCTGTGACCGGGAAGTTTCATTCTTTAGGCACAAACGAAGCTGAAGCCATTGCTATTGCCACTGAGGCAAATTCACGCCTGGCTGAGCAAAGAACCCGGCAGATTCTGGCTATCAGTGACAGGATCGCAACCAGCAAAGGAAAAGCAATCACAACGTCAACCTGGTTAGATCGCTATCAAGCAATCCAGGATGACAGACTGGAAAGTGGCGATATAAAGCTAAACACCTATAAACAGAAAGCCAAACCAGTATCCTTGCTCAGGGAACGAGCAGGAATGAAATTAATTTCATCAGTTGATGTAAGGGATATAGCACAATTACTTGACGAGTATATCACTGCCGGGCAACCGAGGATGGCGCAAGTAGTCCGCTCCGTTCTAATTGATGTATTCAAGGAGGCACAACACTATGGGGAAGTCCCTCCGGGCTATAATCCAGCACTGGCAACCAAACAACCCAGAAGAAAAATTACCCGACAACGGTTAAGTCTTGAAGAATGGCAAAAAATCTTTGATATCGCAGATGCACGCCATCGTTATATGGGGAATGCCATGCTGTTAGCACTGGTTACCGGCCAACGGTTAGGTGATATCTCACGTATGAAATTTAGCGATATTTGGGATGATCATCTTCACGTCATCCAAGAAAAAACCGGGAGCAAAATCGCCATCCCGCTTTCCCTTCGCCTCAATGCAATTAACTGGAGTTTACGCGATGTAGTAGCCCGCTGCCGTGACTATGCAGTCAGCCCATACCTTGTACATTTTTTTCGTACTACTTCACAGGCTGAACGTGGCGCGCAAGTAAAAGCCAATACATTGACGATGAATTTCAGTAAAGCGAGGGATTTAGCAGGCATTGACTGGGGTGAAGGTTCGCCCGCCACATTCCATGAACAAAGATCTTTATCTGAGCGACTTTACGAAGCTCAGGGCGTCGACACCCAAAAACTTCTGGGACATAAATCGCCTAACCAGACAGCTAAATACCATGATGATCGTGGTAAGGAATGGGCAAAAATCAAGGTTTGAATTTTACAAAATTGAATGATACTGTATATGCATACAGAATTTAAAGAAAATTAAGCTCTTGAAAGTGCTTGGTTTTATGGAATAATGAAACCAAATAGTTTACAGGAGTTTTCTTATGCAGTTGTATGCCTTACGTGTGTTAATGAGACCGCGCGATCCAGACCTCTTTTCGAAAGGAGCTGTTCAGAAAGATATCTCTCATTTTGAAAATGCTATGGTTGTCGCTGCAAAAAATTTACACATGACGTCATCAACACCTTCCGTTCATAAGAAAACTAGTTACACCCTGAAATTGAGCATAAAACCTACTGATGGTGTTATGGCTGGAGTCATATCAAAGCTGCAAAAGATTAAAGGACATGATAAAGACTTTCGAGAGTACGATGTAGACAACTATCCACCTATCGTATGGATTTGGGACAAAGTAGAGCAGGTGTTACTGGTTGAGAGGAAAACCGCTGTTTTCAAGGATGCGCAACAAGTTGCTAAAGCATTCGAAGATCTAGCCAATAACGACTATTTGGCTCAGTTAGGACTTAGAATATTTATAGAGCCTTGTCTTGAAATGGAAGATTTTTGGTCAGAATACCATAGGCTTCAATTTATCGACAAAGTCAGCTTTACGCTGATTACTCCGAATATCTTCGGAAGCAGTAAGCAAGCGTTAACCAATGATTTACGGAAGCTTGAAAAAGATACCAATGCAAATACTGTGACCACTATTTTTGAAAACAAAGATGGCAATTTGAAACTCAAAGGTTCTCATTGGGCTGAGACTCTTGTTGACTGGGTCAAAGATGGTGGCGGGTCATGGTTGATTAAAGGACGTAAGACACTCAAGTCAAAATCTACTACGGTATCCAGTAATCAGACAGCCAAAATCGTGCTGATCGAAGGTGAGATATCAGAAATTGAACTTGATGGCTACTCAGCAAATGATATTAAAGAGATCATAGCATTACATCAAAACAGGTATACGTTCAAAAATGCAAAATCTAACTGTCTGGATTAAAGCTATAGCTACCTTCTTTTTGTGCTTAGCATTAGCATCGACTGATAAAACCATTTATACCTTACTTGAGCAGGCTTCTGCTGGAGTAATAGGTTCAATACTTGGAGGTATTGCCGCAGGTATCTCCGTTATCTTCGGAATTTTGGCTGTCATTAATAAGGGCGAGAAAAGCACAGACTTTACGGACTATTTAGATAGTTTAGAATTAGATTTGAAATTACTGGTCATGTGTCTGGCAGTAACAATCTTCCTTCCCTATTTACGTAATTATGACATACCACTAGTAAATTATCCTCAGCACGAATTTATCCCTTCTAAAGGCAAGCTATTTACTGCTTTAGAACTTTTTGCTATCGTGCTATCTCTTAACCTCATTGCAGAAGTGATTAGCTGCATGATTTTAGTGGTTAAAAAAAGTTTCAAAATTGAATCAAAGTGAACCTGTTTTGATAACCGTTCAAAATCTAATAATAAAAACTGGAACCGCTAGACTACCGTTCTCACATATTCCAGAATGTGAATTACATGTTTTCTGTGATTGATTCACTAAACTCTCAACATTTCAGCAGATTAGTAACCTCAATCTAGCGTTAGAAGTCATAGATTACGCTCTTGGAGTTGATTGCGCCTTCCATACCTTTAACAATCAGGTCTACGGCTTTAGTGCAATCTGTAAATAGATCCGTTTTAGACACATGATTTTTTCCGTTTAACTTCACAGACAGAGCGTGGTGCACAGGTTAAATCCAATTCGTTGACGGTGAATTTCATTAAAGCGAGGGATTTGGCAGGAAATGACCAGGGCACATGAACTCTAGCAACTTTTCATGAACAAAATTCTTTATCTGAGCGTCTTTACAAGGAACAAGGGGTTGATACCAGAAAGCTACTGGGCCATAAGACCCAGTAGCAAACTGCTCACCACTATGATGACCAAGGGAAAGACTGAGCTATTGTTATCTAATTTGCACCAACATAAAGTTTTTTATCATGAGATTCCTTATCAAATCTTTTTATATTTTCAAGTGTTTTAATCATTGCAACACTAGCCTTTTCTTGCCCATTAGCAACGGCATTCATATAATAGGCAATCCGAACCCATGATTTAAAGTGATCATTTTCAAGCTCAGAAGAAACTGGGATTAAATTATTTATAATTTGACATTCACTCTTACAATACATTTGAACTTGAATAACAAGATTTTCAGCTAATCCTTTTTCTTCAATATGATTGATTAATTTTTCTAATGCTTTTTGATTTTGCTCATAGTCAATTCCATAAAAACGACCTGGACGGCAGGATGGAGGAAAATCCATGCACGTATGGTTCAGAAAGAAAATAAGAAACTCCCTTAATCGTCTTTCAACCTTAATAAGCTTCCTTTTCTCATCTCTTTGCTGCCAGACCTCAAAAACCTTTAAAATAATAAGAAGCTCAAGGCACACTCCAGTAAATTCAGGCACAAAGCTACCTATAAAATATCCTTCACCATCTCCAAAATAAGCAGCACAGCCCAAGGCAATTAACACCACTATTAAAATAATTGTGAATTTTTGTTTTGAAATGCAGTCCATAACATGAATCTTCCAGAAGGGTTTTGATAACTAATTTTGATAAAATTTTGATAACCATTAGCGTACTAACATAAAACAACGGGCGTGTTATACGCCCGTTACAATATTTAACACATGTAGTAATTACATGTTCTTGATGATTGCATCACCAAACTCTGAACATTTCAGCAGTTTAGCGCCTTCCATCAGACGTTCGAAGTCATAGGTTACGGTCTTCGCATTGATTGCGCCTTCCATACCTTTAACAATCAGGTCTGCGGCTTCGGTCCAACCCATGTGGCGTAACATCATCTCAGCGGAGAGAATAATAGAGCCTGGGTTTACTTTGTCCTGACCGGCATATTTCGGCGCAGTACCGTGGGTGGCTTCAAACAGGGCGCATTCGTCACCGATGTTTGCGCCTGGGGCGATACCGATACCGCCGACCTGTGCAGCCAGAGCGTCAGAAATGTAGTCACCGTTCAGGTTCATACAGGCGATAACATCATATTCAGCCGGACGCAGCAGAATCTGTTGCAGGAATGCATCAGCAATCACGTCTTTAATGACGATCTCTTTGCCGGTATTCGGATTTTTAACTTTCAGCCACGGGCCGCCGTCGATCAGTTCACCGCCAAACTCTTCACGCGCCAGCTGGTAGCCCCAGTCTTTAAACGCGCCTTCGGTGAACTTCATGATGTTGCCTTTGTGCACCAGGGTCACAGAGTCACGATCGTTAGCAATTGCGTATTCGATCGCTGCACGAACCAGACGCTTGGTGCCTTCTTCAGAACACGGCTTAATACCGATGCCGCAATGTTCCGGGAAGCGAATTTTCTTCACGCCCATCTCTTCACGCAGGAATTTAATCACTTTCTCAGCGTCGGCAGAGTCTGCTTTCCATTCGATACCCGCATAAATGTCTTCCGAGTTTTCACGGAAGATAACCATATCGGTCAGTTCAGGGTGTTTAACCGGGCTTGGAGTGCCCTGATAGTAACGTACCGGACGCAGGCAGATGTAGAGATCCAGTTCCTGGCGCAGGGCAACGTTCAGAGAACGAATACCGCCACCAACCGGAGTGGTCAGCGGACCTTTAATGGCAACGCGATATTCACGAATCAGATCAAGGGTTTCAGCAGGTAGCCAGACATCCTGACCATAAACCTGTGTGGATTTTTCACCGGTGTAAATTTCCATCCAGGAGATTTTACGCTCGCCTTTATAGGCTTTCTCGACTGCAGCGTCGACCACTTTCAGCATGGCTGGGGTTACATCTACACCGATTCCATCACCTTCAATGTAAGGGATAATCGGATTTTCAGGAACGTTGAGTTTGCCGTTTTGCAGGGTGATCTTCTTGCCTTGTGCCGGAACAACTACTTTACTTTCCATTCACCTCTCCTTCGAGCGCTACTGGTTTGCTCGTCTGCCACCACGTTGCATATGCGTTTGCGTCCTGCGATACGGATGCTTTAGAGCAATTTTTTGTTAATGATTTGTAATTGGCTTGTCAATACTACCCTATTGTTTGCCGTCATGAAAGATGCGCGTTATTAGGCTATAATGCGGCAATTCATAATCTCTGAAAATACCATGCAAAAAACTTCTTTTAGAAATCACCAGGTTAAGCGATTCAGCTCGCAACGTTCTACCAGGCGTAAACCTGAAAACCAGCCCACGCGTGTGATCCTGTTCAATAAACCCTACGATGTTCTTCCGCAGTTCACCGATGAAGCCGGACGCAAAACATTAAAAGAATTCATCCCGGTTCAGGGCGTTTATGCAGCAGGTCGTCTTGACCGCGATAGCGAAGGGTTACTGGTGCTGACCAATAACGGCGCGTTGCAGGCGCGTTTAACCCAGCCGGGTAAACGCACCGGAAAAATCTATTATGTGCAGGTGGAAGGTATTCCCACACAAGACGCACTTGAAGCCTTGCGCAATGGCGTAACCTTAAATGATGGCCCTACCCTGCCCGCAGGCGTAGAGCTGGTTGACGAACCCGCGTGGTTATGGCCGCGGAATCCACCGATTCGTGAACGCAAAAGTATTCCCACCAGCTGGCTGAAGATCACCTTATATGAAGGACGTAATCGCCAGGTGCGCCGCATGACCGCCCATGTTGGTTTCCCCACGCTGCGACTGATTCGCTATGCGATGGGTGATTACTCTTTGGATAATCTTGCCAATGGCGAATGGCGAGAAGTGACAGATTAAGGATGCAAAATGTTTAAACCGCACGTTACCGTTGCTTGCGTGGTGCACGCAGAAGGCAAATTTTTAGTCGTTGAAGAGACGATTAATGGTAAAGCGTTATGGAACCAACCTGCCGGGCATCTGGAAGCCGATGAAACCTTAGTGGAAGCCGCCGCCCGTGAGCTGTGGGAAGAAACCGGCATCAGCGCGCAGCCGCAACACTTTATTCGTATGCATCAGTGGATTGCGCCAGATAAAACGCCGTTTTTGCGTTTCCTCTTTGCCATTGAGCTTGAGCAAATATGCCCGACCCAGCCTCATGACAGCGATATCGACTGCTGCCGTTGGGTTAGCGCCGAAGAAATTTTACAGGCGTCAAATCTTCGTTCGCCACTGGTGGCGGAAAGTATTCGTTGTTATCAAAGCGGACAACGCTATCCGCTAGAGATGATTGGCGATTTTAACTGGCCTTTTACAAAGGGTGTCATCTAAAAGGCTGCGTGATAGAATACGCCGCCTTGAAGTTCAATGTCGTGAGTGATCCAATGTCTGAAACCGCAAAAAAAGTAATCGTCGGCATGTCCGGCGGTGTCGATTCCTCCGTTTCTGCCTGGCTGTTGCAACAACAGGGATATCAGGTCGAAGGCCTGTTTATGAAGAACTGGGAAGAAGACGACGGTGAGGAATATTGCACAGCGGCAGCGGATCTGGCTGATGCCCAGGCTGTCTGCGACAAGCTCGGCATTGAACTGCACACCGTTAACTTTGCTGCCGAGTACTGGGACAACGTCTTCGAACTGTTCCTTGCCGAATATAAAGCCGGTCGCACGCCGAATCCGGATATTCTGTGCAACAAAGAGATCAAATTTAAAGCCTTCCTCGAATTTGCCGCCGAAGATTTAGGTGCCGATTATATCGCTACCGGTCATTATGTACGTCGGGCAGATGTCGATGGCAAGAGCCGCCTGCTGCGTGGTCTGGACAGCAATAAAGACCAGAGCTACTTCCTTTATACGCTCAGCCATGAGCAGATTGCGCAAAGCCTGTTCCCGGTCGGCGAACTGGAAAAACCGCAGGTGCGTAAGATTGCTGAAGATCTCGGTCTGGTCACCGCGAAGAAAAAAGATTCTACCGGTATCTGTTTTATCGGCGAGCGTAAATTCCGCGAGTTCCTGGGCCGTTATCTTCCGGCGCAACCGGGCAAAATCATTACCGTCGATGGCGATGAAATCGGCGAGCACCAGGGGCTGATGTATCACACCCTCGGTCAGCGTAAAGGTCTGGGTATCGGTGGCACCAAAGAAGGCACCGAAGAACCGTGGTATGTGGTCGATAAAGACGTCGAAAACAACATTCTGATTGTTGCGCAGGGCCATGAACACCCGCGTCTGATGTCTGTCGGTCTGATTGCCCAGCAGCTGCACTGGGTCGATCGTGAACCGTTCACCAGTACTATGCGTTGCACGGTAAAAACCCGCTATCGCCAGACCGATATCCCCTGCACCGTCAAGGCGCTGGACGATGATCGCATTGAAGTGATTTTCGATGAGCCGGTTGCCGCCGTGACGCCGGGCCAGTCTGCCGTCTTCTATAACGGTGAAGTGTGCCTCGGTGGCGGTATTATTGAGCAGCGTCTGCCGCTGCCGGTCTGATTATTATCTTTACTTAAAACAAGGAAGCAGTGAACGTGGCAAAGAATTATTATGACATCACCCTCGCCCTGGCCGGTATTTGTCAGTCGGCACGCCTGGTGCAACAACTCGCTCACCAGGGGCATTGTGATGCCGATGCGCTACACGTCTCACTCAACAGTATTATTGATATGAACCCCAGCTCGACGCTGGCGGTTTTTGGCGGTAGCGAAGCCAACCTGCGCGTCGGGCTGGAAACCTTGCTCGGCGTGCTCAATGCCAGCAGTCGCCAGGGCTTAAACGCGGAGTTAACCCGCTACACACTCAGCCTGATGGTGCTTGAGCGCAAACTCTCCTCAGCGAAAGGTGCGCTCGACACTCTGGGCAACCGGATCAACGGCCTGCAACGCCAGCTCGAACACTTCGATTTACAGTCCGAAACGCTGATGAGCGCGATGGCCGCCATCTATGTTGATGTTATCAGCCCGCTAGGCCCGCGCATTCAGGTCACTGGTTCCCCTGCTGTACTGCAAAGCCCACAGGTGCAGGCGAAAGTTCGCGCCACCCTGCTGGCAGGCATTCGCGCCGCCGTGCTCTGGCACCAGGTCGGCGGCGGACGTCTGCAACTGATGTTTTCTCGTAATCGCCTGACCACTCAGGCAAAACAAATTCTTGCTCATTTAACCCCGGAGTTGTGATCTATGGAATTATCCTCACTGACCGCCGTTTCCCCTGTCGATGGACGCTACGGCGATAAAGTCAGCGCGCTGCGCGGGATTTTCAGCGAATATGGTTTGCTGAAATTCCGTGTACAAGTTGAAGTACGTTGGCTGCAAAAACTGGCCGCGCACGCAGCGATCAAGGAAGTTCCTGCTTTTGCTGCCGACGCAATCGGTTACCTTGATGCAATTGTCGCCAGTTTCAGCGAAGAAGATGCAGCACGCATCAAAACCATCGAGCGTACCACTAACCACGACGTTAAAGCGGTTGAGTATTTCCTGAAAGAAAAAGTGGCGGAGATCCCGGAACTGCACGCGGTTTCTGAATTCATCCACTTTGCCTGTACTTCGGAAGATATCAATAACCTCTCCCACGCGTTGATGCTGAAAACCGCGCGTGATGAAGTGATCCTGCCGTACTGGCGTCAACTGATTGATGGCATTAAAGATCTCGCCGTTCAGTACCGCGATATCCCGCTGCTGTCTCGTACCCACGGTCAGCCAGCCACGCCGTCAACCATCGGTAAAGAGATGGCAAACGTTGCCTACCGCATGGAACGTCAGTACCGCCAGCTTAATCAGGTGGAGATCCTCGGCAAAATCAACGGCGCGGTCGGTAACTATAACGCCCACATCGCCGCTTACCCGGAAGTTGACTGGCATCAGTTCAGCGAAGAGTTCGTCACCTCGCTGGGTATTCAGTGGAACCCGTACACTACCCAGATCGAACCGCACGACTACATCGCCGAGCTGTTTGATTGCGTTGCGCGCTTCAACACCATTCTGATCGACTTTGACCGTGACGTCTGGGGTTATATCGCCCTTAACCACTTCAAACAGAAAACTATTGCTGGTGAGATTGGTTCTTCCACCATGCCGCATAAAGTTAACCCGATTGACTTCGAAAACTCCGAAGGGAATCTGGGCCTTTCCAACGCGGTATTGCAGCACCTGGCAAGCAAACTGCCAGTTTCCCGCTGGCAGCGTGACCTGACCGACTCCACCGTGCTGCGTAACCTCGGCGTGGGTATCGGTTATGCGCTGATTGCATATCAATCCACCCTGAAAGGCGTGAGCAAACTGGAAGTAAACCGTGACCATCTGCTGGATGAACTGGATCACAACTGGGAAGTGCTGGCTGAACCAATCCAGACAGTTATGCGTCGCTATGGCATCGAAAAACCGTACGAGAAGCTGAAAGAGCTGACTCGCGGTAAGCGCGTTGACGCCGAAGGCATGAAGCAGTTTATCGACGGTCTGGCGTTGCCAGAAGAAGAGAAAGCCCGCCTGAAAGCAATGACGCCGGCTAACTACATTGGTCGCGCCATCACCATGGTTGATGAGCTGAAATAAGCCTCAAAACAGTGCCGGATGGCGATGCTGTCCGGCCTGCTTATTAAGATTATCCACTTTTTATTTTTTCACTTTACCTCCCCTCCCCGCTGGTTTATTTAATGTTTACCCCCATAAACACATAATCGCGTTACACTATTTTAATAATTAAGACAGGGAGAAATAAAAAATGCGCGTACTGGTTGTTGAAGACAATGCGTTGTTACGTCACCATCTTAAAGTTCAGATTCAGGATGCTGGTCATCAGGTCGATGACGCAGAAGATGCCAAAGAAGCCGATTATTATCTCAATGAACATTTACCGGATATTGCGATTGTCGATCTCGGTTTGCCTGACGAGGACGGTCTGTCACTGATACGCCGCTGGCGTAGCAATGATGTTTCACTGCCGATTCTGGTATTAACCGCCCGTGAAAGCTGGCAGGACAAAGTCGAAGTATTAAGTGCCGGTGCTGATGATTACGTGACTAAACCGTTTCATATTGAAGAGGTGATGGCGCGAATGCAGGCATTAATGCGGCGTAATAGCGGTCTGGCTTCACAGGTCATTTCGCTACCCCCGTTTCAGGTTGATCTCTCCCGCCGTGAATTATCTATTAATGACGAAGTGATTAAACTGACCGCGTTCGAATACACCATCATGGAAACGTTGATACGCAATAATGGCAAAGTGGTCAGCAAAGATTCGTTAATGCTACAACTCTACCCGGATGCGGAGCTGCGGGAAAGTCATACCATAGATGTACTGATGGGACGTCTGCGCAAAAAAATACAGGCACAATATCCGCAAGAAGTGATTACCACCGTTCGCGGCCAGGGCTATCTGTTCGAATTGCGCTGATGAAAAAATTACTGCGTCTTTTTTTCCCGCTCTCGCTGCGGGTACGTTTTCTGTTAGCAACGGCAGCAGTAGTATTGGTGCTTTCGCTTGCCTACGGAATGGTTGCGCTGATCGGTTATAGCGTCAGTTTCGATAAAACCACGTTTCGGCTGTTACGTGGCGAGAGCAATCTGTTCTATACCCTTGCGAAGTGGGAAAACAATAAGTTGCATGTCGAGTTACCCGAAAATATCGACAAGCAAAGCCCCACTATGACGCTAATTTATGATGAGAACGGGCAGCTTTTATGGGCGCAACGTGACGTGCCCTGGCTGATGAAGATGATCCAGCCTGACTGGCTGAAATCGAATGGTTTTCATGAAATTGAAGCGGATGTTAACGATACCAGCCTCTTGCTGAGTGGAGATCATTCGATACAGCAACAGTTGCAGGAAGTGCGGGAAGATGATGACGACGCAGAGATGACCCACTCGGTGGCGGTAAACGTCTATCCGGCAACATCGCGGATGCCAAAGTTAACCATTGTGGTGGTGGATACCATTCCGGTGGAGCTAAAAAGTTCCTATATGGTCTGGAGCTGGTTTATCTATGTGCTCTCAGCCAATCTGCTGTTAGTGATCCCGCTGCTGTGGGTCGCCGCCTGGTGGAGTTTACGCCCCATCGAAGCCCTGGCAAAAGAAGTCCGCGAACTGGAAGAACATAACCGCGAATTGCTCAATCCAGCCACAACGCGAGAACTGACCAGTCTGGTACGAAACCTGAACCGACTGTTAAAAAGTGAACGCGAACGTTACGACAAATATCGTACGACGCTCACCGACCTGACCCATAGTCTGAAAACGCCACTGGCGGTGCTGCAAAGTACGCTGCGTTCTCTGCGTAGTGAGAAGATGAGCGTCAGTGATGCTGAGCCGGTAATGCTGGAGCAAATCAGTCGCATTTCACAGCAAATCGGCTACTACCTGCATCGTGCCAGTATGCGCGGCGGGACATTGCTTAGCCGCGAGTTGCATCCGGTCGCCCCACTGCTGGACAATCTCACCTCGGCGCTGAACAAAGTGTATCAACGCAAAGGGGTCAATATCTCTCTCGATATTTCGCCAGAGATCAGCTTTGTCGGTGAGCAGAACGATTTTGTCGAGGTGATGGGCAACGTGCTGGATAATGCCTGTAAATATTGCCTCGAGTTTGTCGAAATATCTGCAAGGCAAACAGACGAGCATCTCTATATTGTGGTCGAGGATGATGGCCCCGGTATTCCATTAAGCAAGCGAGAGGTCATTTTCGACCGTGGTCAACGGGTTGATACTTTACGCCCTGGGCAAGGTGTAGGGCTGGCGGTAGCACGCGAAATCACCGAGCAGTATGAGGGTAAAATCGTCGCCGGAGAGAGCATGCTGGGCGGTGCGCGGATGGAGGTGATTTTTGGTCGCCAGCATTCTACGCCGAAAGATGAATAAATATGTCCATACTTCACGCATTACGTTAAGCATCCGTTATAATCGGTTGCAGATACCAGCCTGTGGATGCTTAACATGGAATACCAACTCACTCTTAACTGGCCCGATTTTCTTGAACGTCACTGGCAGAAACGTCCGGTGGTGTTAAAACGCGGCTTTAATAATTTTATTGACCCGATCTCTCCAGACGAGTTGGCGGGTCTGGCGATGGAAAGCGAAGTCGACAGTCGACTGGTCAGTCACCAGGATGGCAAATGGCAGGTCAGCCACGGCCCGTTCGAAAGCTACGATCATCTCGGTGAAACCAACTGGTCGTTACTGGTACAGGCAGTGAACCACTGGCATGAGCCGACCGCCGCGCTGATGCGACCGTTCCGTGAACTGCCGGACTGGCGTATTGATGACCTGATGATCTCTTTTTCCGTACCTGGCGGCGGCGTTGGCCCGCATCTCGATCAGTACGACGTGTTTATCATTCAGGGTACTGGTCGCCGTCGCTGGCGAGTGGGCGAAAAGCTGCAAATGAAACAGCACTGCCCGCACCCGGATCTGTTACAGGTTGATCCGTTCGAAGCCATCATTGATGAAGAACTGGAGCCAGGCGATATTCTTTATATTCCGCCAGGATTCCCCCATGAAGGCTACGCGCTGGAAAATGCGATGAACTATTCCGTCGGTTTTCGCGCACCAAATACGCGGGAACTGATTAGCGGATTTGCCGATTATGTGCTGCAACGTGAACTGGGCGGCAACTACTACAGCGATCCGGATGTCCCACCTCGCGCTCATCCTGCGGACGTTCTACCGCAAGAAATGGATAAACTGCGTGAGATGATGCTTGAATTGATCAACCAGCCGGAACACTTTAAACAGTGGTTTGGGGAGTTTATTTCCCAGTCACGCCATGAACTGGATATCGCGCCGCCAGAGCCGCCTTATCAGCCGGATGAAATATACGATGCGCTGAAACAAGGTGAAGTGCTGGTGCGTCTGGGTGGTCTGCGCGTATTGCGCATTGGCGACGACGTGTATGCCAATGGTGAGAAGATCGATTCCCCGCACCGTCCGGCACTGGATGCACTCGCCAGCAATATTGCGCTGACCGCGGAGAATTTTGGCGATGCGCTGGAAGATCCGTCATTCCTCGCGATGCTCGCGGCGCTGGTCAATAGCGGGTATTGGTTCTTCGAAGGGTAAGTTTGAAGTTAAGCCGGATGCGGCATCACATGCCGCATCCCTTTTCGCTTACTTCCGTTGCGCCGTCAACTCGGCAATACGGACGATCACCTGCACCGCTTTTTCCATACCTTCCAGAGTCACAAATTCATGCTTACCATGGTAGTTGTAACCGCCAGTGAACAGGTTCGGGCACGGTAATCCCATAAACGACAACTGCGCGCCGTCGGTACCGCCGCGGATCGGTTTCAGTTCCGGTTCAATATCGCAGTCACGCATCGCCTGCTGGGCGATATCGAGAATATGCGGATGCTCAACCACTTTCTCGCGCATATTGTAGTAACTGTCTTCAATCACCAATTCAATGTAGCAATCAGGATGTAACCCTTTGCCCACTTTTTTGGCGATCTCCATCATTTTACGTTTACGCGCTTCAAACTGTTTACGGTCGAAATCACGGATGATGTAATGCATATCGGCCCGTTCAACGGTGCCTTTCATGCTCGCCAGGTGATAGAAACCTTCATAGCCTTCTGTCATTTCCGGGCTTTCATCCACCGGAACTTCCGCATGAATACGTGCCGCCAGCGACAGCGCATTTACCATCACTCCTTTCGCCGTGCCCGGGTGAACATTGTTACCGACAATTTTGATATTGACCGACGCGGCGTTGAAGTTTTCAAACTCCAGTTCACCTACGCCACCACCATCAACGGTGTAAGCCCAGCGGGCGTCGAAGGCGTCAACATCAAAATGTTTCGCCCCTTTACCCACTTCTTCATCCGGGGTAAAGGCGACGCGAATATCACCATGCGGAATGTTTTTCTGTTGCAATACCGCCAGCGCGGTCATGATTTCTGCAATACCTGCTTTGTCATCGGCACCTAACAAGGTTTTACCATCGGTGGTAATCAGCGTCTGACCCAGTAGCTGATGCAGCACCGGGAACATAACCGGTGATAAAACTTCATCGCCGATACCCAGCGCAATATCGCCACCGCGATAGTTTTCAACAATTTGCGGATTCACATTTTTGCCGCTGCAATCCGGTGAGGTATCCACATGAGAAATAAAGCCAATCGCCGGGATATCGCCAGGGACGTTAGCCGGTAACGTCGCCATCAAAGTGCCCTTCTCACTTAAGGTCACATTGATAAGCCCCATCTCTTCGAGCTGCTCTTTCAGCAGATGCAATAACTTCCATTGGCCTTCCGTGCTGGGAACCTGTCTCACCCCTGCCTTTGATTGGGTATCCAGAGACACGTAGTTCAAAAATCGCTCAAGTAGTTTATCCATGTAGTCACCCTCACTTTTTGTGACAACATTATTAAGAAGCAAGAAAAGACAAATATTGCGTCAGGTCACTTTTACCCCTGCAAGCGGGAATATTTATCAGCATTACCTTAATGAATATAAAGCTAAGCCAGTAATTCACAACAAAGATTGGCGATTCAAGCGGTTTGCCGTAGAATTACCGCCCTCATTAAGAGTCACCAAGGTGGTTAACCACAAACCCCGCATCGGTAAGCCATCCGTTGCGTTTACATGGGACAGAGTAAAAAATTGAATAAACAACCGAGTTCGCTTTCACCGCTGGTGCAATTGGCGGGAATTCGCAAATGCTTTGATGGTAAAGAGGTCATTCCCCAGCTGGATCTGACTATCAACAATGGCGAGTTCCTCACGCTGCTTGGCCCTTCTGGCTGCGGTAAAACAACCGTTCTTCGCCTGATTGCAGGTCTGGAAACTGTTGATTCCGGACGCATCATGCTGGATAACGAGGACATCACCCACGTTCCGGCGGAAAACCGCTATGTGAACACTGTTTTCCAAAGCTACGCACTTTTTCCCCACATGACCGTGTTCGAAAATGTGGCCTTTGGGTTACGCATGCAAAAAACCCCCGCTGCTGAAATTACGCCCCGCGTGATGGAAGCCCTGCGGATGGTGCAGCTGGAAACCTTCGCTCAACGTAAACCGCATCAGCTTTCTGGTGGTCAACAGCAACGCGTCGCCATTGCTCGCGCGGTGGTTAACAAGCCTCGTCTGTTGTTGCTGGATGAGTCGCTCTCAGCGCTGGATTACAAACTGCGCAAACAGATGCAGAACGAGCTGAAAGCGCTACAGCGTAAGCTTGGCATTACATTCGTCTTCGTGACTCACGACCAGGAAGAAGCACTCACCATGTCGGACAGGATTGTGGTGATGCGCGATGGTCGCATTGAGCAAGACGGCACGCCGCGTGAAATCTACGAAGAGCCGAAAAACCTGTTTGTTGCTGGGTTTATCGGTGAAATCAATATGTTTAATGCCACGGTCATCGAACGTCTCGACGAGCAGCGCGTACGCGCCAACGTTGAAGGCCGCGAGTGTAATATCTACGTTAACTTCGGCGTTGAACCGGGGCAAAAACTGCATGTTCTGCTGCGCCCGGAAGACTTACGTGTTGAAGAGATTAACGACGACAACCACGCTGAAGGGCTGATTGGTTACGTTCGCGAGCGTAACTACAAAGGCATGACGCTGGAGTCGGTTGTTGAACTGGAAAATGGCAAGATGGTGATGGTCAGCGAATTCTTCAATGAAGACGACCCTGACTTTGACCACTCTCTCGACCAAAAAATGGCCATTAATTGGGTAGAAAGCTGGGAGGTCGTACTGGCTGATGAAGAACACAAGTAAGTTCCAGAATGTAGTGATTGTCACTATTGTCGGTTGGCTTGTGTTGTTTGTCTTTCTGCCCAACCTGATGATCATTGGCACCAGCTTTTTGACCCGCGACGACGCCAGTTTCGTCAAAATGGTCTTTACGCTGGATAACTACACGCGTCTGCTCGATCCGCTCTATTTTGAAGTGCTATTGCACTCGCTGAATATGGCGCTGATCGCCACCCTCGCCTGCCTGGTGCTGGGCTATCCGTTTGCCTGGTTTCTGGCGAAGCTGCCACACAAGGTGCGTCCGCTGCTGCTGTTTCTGCTGATTGTTCCGTTCTGGACCAACTCATTGATTCGTATCTACGGGCTGAAAATTTTCCTCAGCACCAAAGGCTATCTCAACGAGTTTTTGCTCTGGCTGGGCGTTATCGATACACCAATTCGCATCATGTTCACACCCAGTGCGGTGATTATCGGTCTGGTTTACATTCTGCTGCCATTTATGGTGATGCCGCTGTACTCGAGTATCGAAAAACTGGATAAGCCGTTGCTGGAGGCAGCGCGCGATCTCGGTGCCAGCAAGTTGCAGACCTTTATCCGCATCATTATCCCACTGACGATGCCGGGGATTATTGCCGGATGCCTGTTGGTGATGCTGCCAGCGATGGGCCTGTTCTATGTGTCCGACCTGATGGGCGGTGCGAAAAACCTGCTGATCGGTAACGTCATCAAAGTACAGTTCCTCAATATTCGTGACTGGCCGTTTGGTGCAGCCACCAGCATTACGCTGACTATCGTAATGGGCCTGATGTTGCTGGTTTACTGGCGCGCTTCTCGTCTGCTGAACAAAAAGGTGGAACTCGAATGATCGGTCGACTGCTTCGCGGCGGTTTTATGACCGCTATCTACGCGTACCTGTATATCCCAATCATTATTTTGATTGTGAACTCCTTTAACAGCTCGCGCTTTGGCATCAACTGGCAGGGTTTTACCACCAAATGGTATAGCCTGCTGATGAACAACGACAGCCTGTTACAGGCAGCGCAGCATTCACTAACAATGGCGGTGTTTTCGGCGACGTTTGCTACGCTTATCGGTTCACTGACGGCAGTTGCGCTGTACCGTTATCGCTTTCGTGGTAAGCCGTTCGTTAGCGGAATGCTGTTTGTGGTGATGATGTCACCAGATATCGTGATGGCGATTTCGCTGCTGGTGCTGTTTATGCTGCTGGGTATTCAGCTTGGCTTCTGGTCGCTGCTGTTCTCGCATATCACCTTCTGCCTGCCATTTGTGGTGGTGACAGTGTATTCGCGCCTGAAAGGTTTTGACGTGCGAATGCTGGAAGCGGCGAAAGATCTCGGTGCCAGCGAATTTACCATTCTGCGAAAAATCATTCTGCCACTGGCAATGCCAGCGGTGGCGGCGGGCTGGGTGTTAAGCTTTACCCTGTCGATGGACGATGTAGTAGTTTCTTCGTTCGTCACCGGACCAAGCTATGAAATTCTGCCGTTAAAAATTTATTCGATGGTCAAAGTCGGCGTATCGCCGGAAGTTAACGCGCTGGCAACCATATTACTGGTGCTGTCGCTGGTGATGGTAATTGCCAGCCAGCTTATTGCTCGTGATAAAACGAAAGGTAACACAGGGGACGTTAAATGAAAAAATGGTCACGCCACCTGCTCGCGGCGGGTGCTCTGGCACTGGGCATGAGCGCCGCTCACGCCGATGACAACAACACGCTGTATTTCTACAACTGGACCGAGTACGTGCCGCCAGGACTGCTTGAACAGTTCACCAAAGAAACCGGTATTAAGGTTATCTATTCGACTTACGAATCGAACGAAACCATGTACGCCAAGCTGAAAACGTACAAAGACGGTGCCTATGACCTGGTGGTTCCTTCAACCTATTACGTCGATAAAATGCGTAAAGAAGGGATGATCCAGAAGATCGACAAGTCGAAGTTAAGCAATTTCAGCAACCTCGATCCAGACATGCTCAACAAGCCGTTTGACCCGAATAACGACTACTCCATTCCGTATATCTGGGGGGCGACGGCGATTGGCGTTAACGGTGATGCGGTAGATCCGAAATCCGTTACCAGCTGGGCCGATCTGTGGAAGCCTGAGTACAAAGGCAGCCTGCTGCTGACCGACGATGCCCGTGAAGTGTTCCAGATGGCGCTGCGCAAACTGGGCTACTCCGGTAACACTACCGATCCGAAAGAGATTGAAGCTGCATATAACGAGCTAAAAAAACTGATGCCAAACGTAGCAGCGTTTAACTCCGATAACCCGGCTAACCCGTACATGGAAGGCGAAGTTAACCTCGGCATGATCTGGAACGGTTCTGCTTTCGTTGCACGCCAGGCGGGTACGCCTATTGACGTGGTGTGGCCGAAAGAAGGCGGCATTTTCTGGATGGACAGCCTGGCGATCCCAGCAAATGCCAAAAACAAAGAAGGCGCGCTGAAATTGATCAACTTCCTGCTGCGCCCGGATGTGGCAAAACAGGTTGCTGAAACTATCGGTTATCCAACGCCAAACCTTGCGGCGCGTAAGCTGTTAAGTCCGGAAGTGGCGAACGATAAAACGCTCTACCCGGATGCTGAAACCATTAAAAATGGTGAATGGCAGAATGACGTTGGCGCAGCCAGCAGCATTTATGAAGAGTATTATCAGAAGCTGAAAGCAGGACGTTAATTCAGCAAGCGGGCGGTGGTATTACCGCCCGTTTTTTATTTAGCAAGGATGTGGCTAATGAGTCAGGACAGTAGAGTTTTCTTTCGTATATTCCTCGGTATCGGTCTGGTACTGATCCTCATTTCTGTTGTTGTCTTTTATAACCAGTTCACCTATAGCAAAGACGCGATTCATACTGAAGGCGTCATTGTTGATACCGTCTGGCACTCCAGTCATTCTCATCGCACGGGTAAAAATGGTTCGTGGTATCCCGTCGTTGCCTTTCGACCGACGCCTGATTACACGCTAATTTTCAATTCGAGTATCGGCAGCGATTTTTATGAAGACAGCGAAGGCGATAAAGTTAATGTTTATTATTCTCCAGGGCATCCTGAAAAGGCTGAGATAAATAACCCGTGGGTTAATTTTTTTAAATGGGGGTTTATCGGCATTATGGGCGTTATTTTTATCGCCGTCGGTTTATTAATCAGTATGCCCTCCTCTAAAAAGTCACGCAGGAAACGGAAGTCCCGTCCATGAAAAAAATCATAATACTGCTCAGTTTACTGATACTGCTGCCTCTGACAGCAACCAGTAAGCCCTTAATCCCAATAATGAAGACACTTTTTACGGATGTTACAGGTACTGTACCGGATGCTGAGGAGATTGCGCAGAAAGCGGAGCTTTTTCGTCAACAAACCGGGATTGCGCCGTTTATCGTGGTTGTACCTGGCGTTAATGAAGCAAGCTTCAGGCAAAATGGCAAAGCGATGCTGGCGCATGCGTCATCTTCATTGAGTGATGTAAAAGGCAGCGTCCTGTTACTTTTTACCACCCGCGAGCCACGGTTAATTATGATAACCAACGGCCAGGTTGAAAGCGGTCTGGACGATAAACATCTCGGCCTTCTGGTAGAAAATCACACTCAGGCTTATTTACATGCGGACCTCTGGTATCAGGGAATCAATAATGCATTGGCTGTTTTACAAGCACAGATATTAAAACAACCGACGCCGCCACTGACATATTATCCGCATCCCGGACAACAGCAGGAGAATGATCCTCCCGGCAGTACCACGATATTAGGTCTTTTTGCCTGGGCAGTTGCATTCATCGTCTTTACTGCATTTTTTTACTACACGACGCGCCTTAATTATGCATTAAAGTTTGCAGTGGCGATGACTATTGCCAATATGGGTTATCAGGCTTTATGTTTGTACATCGATAATAGCTTTGCGATTACCAGAATATCGCCGCTCTGGGCAGGGCTGATTGGTGTCTGTACGTTTATTGCCGCGTTGTTATTGACGAGTAAACGGTAAAAGAGGCAGTAAAGTGTGCGTTTATTATGCCGGATGCGGCGCGAACGCCTTATCTGGCCCACAAAACCCGCAAATTCAATTAATTGCGTCCCCTTGTAGGCCTGATAAGCGTAGCGCATCAGGCAATGCTTCCTGCTTTATAAGCCCTTCAGCAACTTTTCAACAAACTCTGGCACCACCTGGCTTGCCGGGCCGTAATATTTCTCGGCAAATTCATTACCGACCTGGCTTGGTTCAAGATTCAGTTCCACGGTGTGTGCGCCATGCAGTTTCGCTTCGTGAACAAACCCAGCCGCCGGATAAACATGCCCTGATGTACCAATGGCAATGAAAATATCGGCCATTGACAACGCCATATAAATTTCATCCATGCCGAGTGGCATTTCGCCAAACCAAACGACGTGCGGGCGCAAGGGTGCCGGGAACTGGCAACAATGGCATTTATCTTCTGGCGTAACGTCTCCGGTCCAGTCGAGAACCTGACCACTTTGCGAACAGCGAACTTTCAGCAGTTCCCCATGCATATGAATGACATTGGTATTACCTGCGCGTTCATGCAGGTTGTCGATATTCTGCGTCACCAGCAAAAAGCGATCGCCGAGGGCGTCTTGCAGTTTAGCCAGCGCAAGATGCGCGGCGTTAGGCTGAATTTCTGGCTGCTGTAGCTGTCGACGACGGGCGTTATAAAACGCTTGCACCAGTTCAGGATCGCGATCGAAACCTTCCGGCGTTGCCACATCTTCAACCCGATGTTCTTCCCACAGGCCATCTGCGGCGCGAAAGGTACGAATACCTGATTCCGCAGAAATCCCTGCCCCTGTCAGTACGAGTACTCTTGGTTTTTCCATTGCTTCCGGCACCACTTTATCTCTGAAAAAAATACGCTGACGCAAACGCTCGCGCAGGCGGCGTTTATTTTTACGAAAACGACTTAACCGATGACCCCGACGCGACAGCATAGCAACCTCTGTTGTTTAATCGGTTAGATGTAGGAAAGCCGCACCACGCATTCCTCCCGCATCACCGTGGCGCGCGCGTTCAATGCGCGGAACACGAGCTACAGGTAAGAGATGACGAGGCAGCCTGTCCGCCAGTTGCGTTGTGATTGCCGGGAAATTCGATAAGCCACCACCAATGACGACCAGGTCAGGGTCAACAATGGTCAGGATATTTCCCAGACAAACCGCTAATAAATCCAGATAACGCTCAACGTGCGCCCTTGCCTGCTCATCGCCTTGATCATAAAGCGCAATAATTTTGGGAGCCTGCAACGGTTGATGATAATAGTGTTGATACAGCCACGCAAAACCGCGACCAGACAGATAATTTTCAATGCAGCCATGCTGACCACAGCCGCAGCGGCGTAACGGGAAATCCAGCCCCATCATGGTTAACGCATCAACCGGCAGACGCATATGGCCAAACTCGCCGGTAATATAGCTTTTACCGGTAATTGGTTTACCGTTGAAAATCAGCCCGCCGCCAACGCCGGTGCCGAGAATCAACCCCATCACCAGTGGATATTGAGTAAATTCATCATCCCAGGCTTCTGAAAGGGCAAAACAGTTGGCATCGTTATCAAGGCGGACATCGCGATCAAGACGTACGCTCAGGTCGGCACGCAACGGTTTACCGCTGGCAGCGGGGACATTGGCAGCATACAGCGTACCATCTTCTGTTTCCGGCATTCCCGGAATACCGATGCCTACAGAACCTTTACAGCCAAAACGCTTATCGGCTTCAGTCACCAGCTCGCACACTGCATCTAAAAATGCGTCATAGCTGTCACGCGGTGTCGGCACCCGCTTTTCCCACTGCAACTGCCGACCACTATCAAACACGCCAAGCGCAATTTTCGTTCCACCAATATCAAACCCGTAATACATTGCCGCTCCTTGTTTTAATGTACTGCCTTTACTGGCCGCTAAGGACTCGCGCAGGGTCAATATTACTGGCGCGCCGCGCCGGATACCAACTTGCCAAAAGACTCAGCAACAATGCTGTGACCAGTACGTAGAAGACGTCCAGCCAGTGCAATTCCGATGGCAGGAAGTCAATAAAATAGATATCGCTGGAGAGGAACTGATGACCGATCAACTTTTCAATCCACTCAATAATCGGGGTAAGTTGCAGTGAAACAACTACGCCGATAATCACACCACACAGGCTGCCGAACAGCCCTGCCAGCAATCCATACCAGACAAAGATGGCGCGAATTAAACCATCTTTCGCCCCCAGCGTTCTTAATACTGCGATATCGCCACTCTTGTCTTTCACCGCCATAACTAAGGTTGAGACGATGTTGAAACAGGCCACGCCAATCACCAGTACCATCGCCAGATACATAATGGCGCGGATCATCTGGATATCGCGATACATATAGCCGTAAGTACCAATCCAGCTTTTAATATAAACATAGCTGTTGGTCACTTCACCCGCATCGCGTACCAGCTTATTGGCGTTGAAAACATCCGTCATTTTAAGGGCAATACCTGACACGCTGGAACCCATATCAAGATATTGCTGGGCATCTGCCAGCGGGATCATGGCAAAACTGTGATCGAGTTGACCACTCAACTGCAAAATACCGGCAACGTGCAAACGCACACGTTTTGGCTGCATCAGTTTATGCTCGGGATTCGAGTTGGGGATCATAATCGACACCCAATCGCCCTGCTTCACTTTCAGCGCATCCGCCACGCCTTTGCCGATGATAATTTGCTGTTCGCCCGCTTTAAAATTATTCCAGGCATCCCCCTGAACAAACGAGGGTAATGCGCTCAGACGCTGTTCCTGTTGCGGATCAACGCCTTTAACCTGCAGAGCGCGCAGATTCGCGCCGCTCTCCACCAGCCCGGTGAAATTGATATACGGCGCAGCGGCGGCAATACCCGGCACTTTCTGCACTTTATCCAGTGCTTCCTGCCAGTTAGTCCATGGCTGATTTACCGCTTCGATTTCACCATGCGGCACCACCGCCAGAATACGGTTGTTCAGTTCGCGTTCAAAGCCGTTCATCGCGCTTAAGCCGACGATCAATACCGCCACGCCGAGGGCAATGCCAATGGTAGAAATGACGGAGATCAGCGACACCATGCCGCCGCGTCGCCGTCCGCGGCTAAAACGCAGGCCAATTAATAACGATAAAGGCATCGCCATTACTCCGCCCCCATCAGGCTCAGTTCCGCCGTCAGACGTCCATCACGCATTTCCAGTTGGCGGCTCATACGTTTCGCCAGTTGCAGGTCGTGAGTGACCACCAGGAAGGCGGTGCCCTGCAAGCGATTCAACTCCCCAAGCAACTGGAAGATGCTGTCGGCGTTACGCGCATCAAGGTTACCGGTAGGTTCATCCGCCAGTACCAGACGAGGGTTATTGACCAGCGCACGGGCAATCGCCACACGCTGGCGTTCGCCACCAGAAAGTTCAGATGGGCGGTGATTCGCACGATGCTCCAGCCCCACCGCTTTTAACATTTCCAACGCTCGACTGTTGATTTCAGCGGGCTTTTTCTTGCCAATCAGCAGTGGCATAGCCACGTTTTCCAGGGCAGTAAAATCCGGCAGCAGGTGGTGAAACTGATAAATAAAGCCCAGCTTCTGGTTGCGCAGTTCTGCTTTCGCCGCCGAAGACAGTTTGCTCATCGGTTGACCGTTAAAGATCACATCGCCGGAGGTTGGCGTATCCAGCCCGCCCAGCAGGTGCAGCAAGGTACTTTTACCGGAACCAGAGCTACCGACGATCGCCATCATTTCACCTTCGCCGACGCTGAAACTGACATTGTGCAGTACATCGGTTTGCACACTGCCTTCCTGATAGCGTTTGCACAGGTTGTCGCATTGCAACAGGATCTTATTCATAACGTAAAGCCTCAGCGGGTTGAGTGGCGGCAGCGCGCCATGAAGGGTAAAGCGTAGACAGCAGCGCGATAGCCATCGCCACCAGCGCAATAACAATGACCTGTAAAGGTTCGATAGCGACCGGCAGTGCCGCGCCATCAAGCAGGACGCCGATTATCGGCATCAGATTATTTAACTGGCTGGCAAGCAGTGCGCCAAGCGCCGCTCCGAGGATCGCACCGATAATCCCGGCGCTGGCCCCTTGCACCATAAAGACCATCATGATTTGTCGCGGAGTTAAGCCTTGCGTTTGCAGGATCGCTACTTCGCCCTGCTTCTCCATCACCATCAGCCCTAGCGAGGTAATAATGTTAAACGCCGCTACGGCGACAATCAGGCTCAGCAGCAAGCCCATCATATTTTTTTCCATGCGTACGGCCTGGAACAGCTCGCCTTTACGGTCACGCCAGTCCTGCCATTTGCTGCCTTCAGGCAGTTTTTGCTGGCTTAAAGAATCCACTTTCAGTGGTTCATCCAGCCACAAACGCCAGCCGGTAATATTGCCTGCCGGATAACGCATCAGACGCGAGGCATCCTCAATATTCACCAGCATTTCATAGCCATCGACTTCACTGTTGGCGGCGAAAGTGCCAATCACATTGAACAGGCGCTGGCTTGGAATACGCCCCATCGGCGTGAACTGGCTGGCAGATGGCACCATCACGCGGATTTGATCACCGCGATTGACGCCCAACTGTGAGGCCAGCTGTTCACCGAGGATGACATTATATTTCCCCGGCTCGAGGTCAGTTTGTTTCACATTGACCAGATACGGCGTTAGTGGATCTTTTTGCGCCGGGTCGATACCCAGCATCACCCCGACCGCCACGCTGCGCGCGCTTTGCAGTACCACATCACCGGTAGTGATAGGTGCGACGCGATTAACGCCGTCCAGTTTGACGGCCGTTTCCGGGAGTTGCTGCGGGTTAAGAGAGCCATGCTCAGAAGAGAGAATTGCCTGTGGCATCAGGCCAAGGATGTTGTTTTGCAGCTCGCGCTCAAAGCCGTTCATCACTGACAATACTGTGACCAGCGCCATCACCCCGAGGGTAATGCCGATGGTAGAAAGCCAGGAGACGAAACGACCGAAGCGATCCGCTGCACGCCCACGCATGTAACGCAGGCCAATAAATAGAGCGACAGGTTGGTACATGAAATCCGTCTGGTTGCTGTTAGCAAAGACACGAGTATATAAGCGAAAGCGGGATGGGTAAACGTCTGAACTGTAAGTGATCGTCAGGGCTAATCTGAAAAGTGCCAGCAAATCAATCGGCTAAAGGGCCTCATTTTCTCATCGGCCTTGTAGCCTGATCTTTATCTGAAAAATAACCAAATACAGACAGATACGCATTACACCACGCGACTGGCCCCTCAGGATCAACAGCATGTTAAATAAAAAGAGCGTGTTGTCCTGATGAAACAAAAAGAGCTATGGATTAACCAGATCAAAGGGTTATGTATTTGTCTGGTGGTGATTTATCACTCGGTTATTACCTTTTATCCGCATCTGACCACTTTCCAGCATCCGTTATCGGAAGTCCTGAGCAAATGCTGGATCTATTTCAATCTTTACCTTGCACCCTTTCGTATGCCGGTTTTTTTCTTTATATCCGGCTATTTGATTCGCCGCTATATCGACAGCGTACCGTGGGGAAATTGTCTCGATAAACGGATCTGGAACATCTTCTGGGTGCTGGCGCTTTGGGGCGTGGTGCAGTGGCTGGCGTTAAGTGCGCTGAACCAGTGGCTGGCACCTGAGCGCGATTTAAGCAATGCCTCCAATGCCGCTTATGCCGATTCCACCGGTGAGTTCCTGCACGGGATGATCACCGCCAGCACCAGCTTGTGGTATCTGTATGCGTTAATTGTCTATTTCGTGGTATGTAAAATTTTTAGCCGTCTGGCGCTGCCACTATTCGCCTTGTTTGTACTGCTGAGTGTGGCGGTTAATTTCGTTCCCACGCCGTGGTGGGGAATGAACAGTGTGATCCGCAATTTGCCTTATTACAGCCTTGGCGCATGGTTTGGCGCAACAATAATGACCTGTGTTAAAGAGGTGCCGTTGCGCCGCCATCTGCTGATGGCTTCTTTGCTTACCGTTCTGGCGGTCGGTGCCTGGTTGTTTACTATCTCGCTGCTGTTGTCGCTGGTATCGATTGTGGTGATCATGAAGCTGTTTTATCAATACGAGCAACGTTTCGGTATGCGCTCCACCATCCTGCTGAATGTGATTGGTTCCAACACCATTGCTATCTACACCACCCATCGCATTCTGGTTGAAATATTCAGCTTAACTCTGCTTGCGCAAATGAACGCAGCACGCTGGTCGCCGCAAGTCGAACTGACACTCCTGCTGGTTTACCCCTTTGTTAGTTTGTTCATCTGTACTGTTGCGGGCTTGCTGGTAAGAAAACTTTCACAGCGCGCATTCAGCGATCTGTTGTTCTCCCCGCCTTCTCTGCCCGCGGCCGTCAGTTACTCCCGCTAAGCCATCGCCCCAGCCGGGGCGATTCAATTTGCTAAACCATGTCGATTACGGATAATGAACAGCATTGCTTATCAGAGATATGCCCCCATATGTTGAGGCATATCCTAACGAGAATCTGACAACCGTTATGCCTGAACAATATCGTTATACGCTGCCCGTCAAAGCGGGTGAGCAGCGTCTGCTGGGCGAGTTAACCGGCGCTGCCTGCGCGACGCTGGTAGCGGAAATTGCCGAACGTCACGCCGGTCCGGTGGTACTCATTGCACCAGATATGCAAAATGCCCTGCGTTTGCATGATGAAATCAGCCAGTTTACCGATCAGATGGTGATGAATCTGGCGGACTGGGAAACCCTTCCCTACGACAGTTTTTCGCCTCATCAGGACATTATCTCCTCGCGCCTTTCCACCCTTTACCAGCTACCGACGATGCAGCGTGGCGTACTGATTGTTCCGGTGAATACGCTTATGCAGCGCGTTTGCCCGCACAGTTTTCTCCACGGTCATGCGCTGGTGATGAAAAAAGGTCAGCGCCTGTCACGAGATGCATTACGAACCCAACTGGACAGCGCCGGTTATCGCCATGTTGACCAGGTTATGGAGCACGGCGAATACGCCACGCGCGGCGCGTTGCTGGATCTCTTCCCGATGGGAAGTGAGCTGCCTTATCGTCTTGATTTCTTTGATGATGAAATCGACAGTCTGCGGGTGTTTGACGTCGACAGCCAGCGCACGCTGGAGGAAGTAGAAGCGATCAATCTGCTGCCCGCGCACGAATTTCCGGCCGATAAAGCGGCAATTGAACTGTTCCGCAGCCAGTGGCGCGATACCTTCGAAGTAAAGCGCGATCCGGAACATATTTACCAGCAAGTGAGTAAAGGCACATTACCTGCCGGGATCGAGTACTGGCAGCCATTGTTCTTCAGCGAACCACTGCCGCCGCTGTTCAGTTATTTCCCTGCCAATACCTTGCTGGTGAATACTGGCGATCTGGAAAACAGTGCCGAACGTTTCCAGGCTGACACGCTGGCGCGTTTTGAGAATCGCGGCGTCGATCCGATGCGCCCACTGTTGCCACCACAATCGCTCTGGCTGCGGGTGGACGAGCTCTTCTCAGAGCTGAAAAACTGGCCCCGAGTGCAGCTAAAAACTGAACATTTACCGACAAAAGCCGCGAATGCCAATTTAGGTTTCCAGAAACTGCCAGACCTGGCCGTTCAGGCACAACAAAAAGCGCCGCTGGATGCGCTGCGTAAGTTCCTCGAGTCTTTCGACGGTCCGGTGGTGTTCTCGGTAGAAAGTGAAGGTCGCCGTGAAGCGCTGGGTGAACTGCTCGCGCGAATTAAAATTGCTCCGCAACGCATTATGCGTCTTGATGAAGCCAAAGACCGTGGGCGTTATCTGATGATTGGCGCTGCCGAACATGGTTTTGTCGATACGGTACGTAATCTGGCGCTGATTTGCGAAAGCGATCTGCTCGGTGAACGCGTTGCCCGTCGTCGTCAGGATTCTCGCCGCGCCATCAACCCCGATACACTGATCCGTAACCTTGCGGAGCTGCATATTGGTCAGCCGGTGGTCCATCTGGAGCACGGCGTCGGTCGTTATGCCGGAATGACCACGCTCGAAGCTGGAGGCATTACTGGCGAG
The DNA here is from genome assembly GCF_046486495.1 of Escherichia sp. WS3227_2. Lineage (NCBI taxonomy): Bacteria > Pseudomonadati > Pseudomonadota > Gammaproteobacteria > Enterobacterales > Enterobacteriaceae > Escherichia > Escherichia sp. WS3227_2. The sequence goes on along the minus strand of NZ_JBJQLG010000005.1, from coordinate 162,652 downwards.
TATTTGATGCTCACCTATGCCAACGACGCCAAACTGTATGTTCCGGTGTCGTCACTGCATCTGATTAGCCGTTACGCAGGTGGCGCGGAAGAAAACGCCCCGCTGCATAAACTTGGCGGCGATGCGTGGTCACGCGCGCGGCAGAAAGCGGCGGAAAAAGTGCGTGATGTGGCGGCGGAATTGCTGGATATCTACGCGCAACGCGCCGCCAAAGAGGGCTTCGCGTTTAAACACGATCGTGAGCAGTATCAGTTGTTCTGCGACAGCTTCCCGTTTGAAACCACGCCGGATCAGGCGCAGGCCATTAATGCGGTACTTAGCGACATGTGTCAGCCGCTGGCAATGGATCGTCTGGTGTGCGGCGATGTTGGCTTTGGTAAAACAGAAGTGGCGATGCGCGCCGCTTTCCTGGCAGTAGATAACCACAAGCAGGTGGCGGTGCTGGTGCCTACCACCCTTCTCGCGCAGCAGCATTACGACAACTTCCGCGACCGTTTCGCCAACTGGCCGGTACGTATCGAAATGATCTCCCGTTTCCGCAGCGCCAAAGAGCAGACGCAAATCCTTGCGGAAGTAGCGGAAGGGAAAATCGATATTCTGATCGGTACGCACAAACTGCTGCAAAGTGACGTCAAGTTTAAAGATTTAGGCCTGCTGATTGTCGATGAAGAACACCGCTTCGGGGTGCGTCATAAAGAGCGCATTAAAGCGATGCGCGCGAACGTGGATATTCTGACGCTTACCGCTACGCCGATCCCACGTACGCTGAATATGGCGATGAGCGGAATGCGCGATCTGTCGATTATCGCCACACCGCCCGCCCGTCGTCTGGCAGTTAAAACCTTTGTCCGTGAGTATGACAGTCTGGTGGTCCGGGAGGCGATCCTGCGTGAAATTTTGCGCGGGGGACAGGTTTATTATCTCTACAATGATGTGGAAAACATCCAGAAAGCCGCCGAACGGCTGGCAGAACTGGTACCTGAAGCGCGGATTGCCATCGGTCACGGGCAGATGCGTGAGCGCGAACTGGAACGGGTGATGAATGATTTCCATCATCAACGTTTCAACGTGCTGGTTTGTACCACCATTATCGAAACCGGGATCGACATCCCGACAGCCAACACCATTATCATTGAACGCGCGGATCACTTCGGTCTGGCGCAGCTGCACCAGTTGCGCGGTCGCGTCGGACGTTCGCATCATCAGGCATATGCATGGCTGCTGACGCCGCATCCAAAAGCGATGACTACCGATGCGCAAAAACGTCTTGAAGCGATTGCCTCGCTGGAAGATCTCGGGGCAGGTTTTGCGCTGGCAACGCACGATCTGGAGATTCGGGGCGCGGGTGAACTGCTTGGCGAAGAACAAAGCGGCTCAATGGAAACCATCGGTTTCTCGCTGTATATGGAGTTGCTGGAAAACGCCGTCGATGCACTGAAAGCCGGACGCGAGCCGTCGCTGGAAGATCTCACCAGCCAGCAAACAGAAGTCGAGCTGCGGATGCCGTCGCTATTGCCAGATGATTTCATTCCTGACGTGAATACGCGTTTGTCGTTCTATAAACGTATTGCCAGCGCCAAAACGGAAAACGAACTGGAAGAGATCAAAGTCGAGCTTATCGATCGCTTCGGCCTGCTGCCGGATCCGGCGCGTACCCTGCTGGATATTGCCCGTCTGCGCCAGCAAGCGCAGAAACTGGGGATCAGGAAGCTGGAAGGTAATGAGAAAGGCGGCGTGATCGAATTTGCCGAGAAGAATCACGTTAATCCGGCATGGCTGATTGATTTGCTGCAAAAACAGCCGCAGCATTATCGCCTCGATGGCCCGACTCGCCTGAAGTTTATTCAGGATTTGAGCGAGCGAAAAACGCGTATCGAATGGGTACGCCAGTTTATGCGTGAACTGGAAGAGAACGCGATCGCTTAATAGTAAATCGGGGGCGTTTCTGCGCCCCCATCTGCAACATTTACAAATTCTTTGCACTTCCCTGCACTATCCGACACTGTCACCATCCATAATTCAGGCTTATCTGTTTATTACAATAACCTTATATTTATTATGGATTTTTGGTGATGATCAAAACGCGTTTTTCTCGCTGGCTAACGTTTTTTACGTTCGCCGCTGCCGTGGTGCTGGCGCTGCCGGCAAAAGCCAACACCTGGCCGCTGCCGCCAGCGGGCAGTCGTCTGGTTGGCGAAAACAAATTTCATGTGGTGGAAAATGACGGTGGTTCTCTGGAAGCCATCGCCAAAAAATATAACGTCGGCTTTCTCGCTCTGTTACAGGCTAACCCCGGCGTTGATCCTTACGTACCGCGCGCGGGTAGCGTGTTAACGATCCCGTTGCAAACCCTACTTCCAGATGCGCCGCGCGAAGGCATTGTGATCAATATTGCGGAGCTGCGTCTCTATTACTACCCGCCGGGTAAAAATTCGGTAACCGTGTATCCAATAGGTATTGGTCAGTTGGGTGGTGACACGCTGACACCGACAATGGTGACCACCGTTTCAGACAAACGAGCAAACCCAACCTGGACGCCAACGGCAAACATCCGCGCCCGTTATAAAGCACAGGGAATTGAGTTGCCTGCGGTAGTGCCGGCTGGACCGGATAACCCAATGGGCCATCATGCGATTCGTCTGGCGGCCTATGGCGGCGTTTATTTGCTTCATGGTACGAACGCCGATTTCGGCATTGGCATGCGGGTAAGTTCTGGCTGTATTCGTCTGCGGGATGACGATATCAAAACACTCTTTAGCCAGGTCACCCCAGGTACCAAAGTAAATATCATCAACACCCCGATTAAAGTCTCTGCCGAACCAAACGGTGCGCGTCTGGTTGAAGTACATCAGCCGCTGTCAGAGAAGATTGATGACGATCCGCAGCTGCTGCCAATTACGCTGAATAGCGCAATGCAATCATTTAAAGATGCAGCACAAACTGACGCTGAAGTGATGCAACATGTGATGGATGTCCGTTCCGGGATGCCGGTGGATGTCCGCCGTCATCAAGTGAGCCCACAAACTTTGTAAATCCTGGATAAAAAAATCCCCGCGACACGGCATGTCGCGGGGAAAAAAATCAGCAGTAGCAGGCATTAATGAGGGTTAATGCTTATTTATAAATTACTGCTGTTCCATGGAGGGTATTCGGACCGGTTACAGAAGTAATACGGAAAGATTTTGCGCCCATCTCATCCGCTTTTTGCGCCAGCTGCTCTTCCAGCGATCCCAGATTTGTCCCCGCGTTAGCACTGATAGTACCGACTTTTTGTTGGCCTTCTGGCGTTGACTGAACTTCGACAGCCGCAAAGCTGGCAAATGACATTGAGCTTAAAATCGCCGCAGCGATGAGGGTTTTTACGTTTTTCATAATAGTGGCCTTATGCAGATGAATGACGTCGCAAGCAATTACTTAACGATCGATAACTAAATGATAGATGTGATCTGGATCACATACAAGATATTTTTTATAACAATCATTAATTAATTTAAAAATCCTTAAATTTCAGTTAAATAGAAAGCAATTATTTTTATGGGATCTGGACTGGTGAACGGAGGTAATTATTTTTATAATAACCTTTCATTCACAGTCACCAGGTACAACGGCATCATGGCAACTGACTCAACACAATGTGTAAAAAAAAGCCGTGGCCGCCCAAAAGTGTTCGACAGGGATGCCGCGCTTGATAAGGCCATGAAATTGTTCTGGCAACACGGTTATGAAGCGACTTCTCTTGCGGACCTCGTCGAAGCGACCGGAGCCAAAGCGCCCACGCTATACGCGGAATTTACCAACAAAGAGGGGTTATTCCGCGCCGTACTCGACCGCTATATCGATCGTTTTGCCGCTAAGCATGAAGCACAGCTGTTTTGTGAAGAGAAAAGCGTGGAGACTGCGCTGGCTGACTATTTTGCTGCCGTCGCCAACTGCTTTACCAGCAAAGACACCCCGGCTGGCTGCTTTATGATCAACAACTGCACCACCCTCTCCCCGGATTCCGGAGATATCGGCAATACGCTGAAATCACGCCATGCGATGCAAGAGCGCACTTTGCAGCAGTTTTTATGTCAACGACAAGCGCGCGGGGAAATCCCGACCCACTGTGACGTGACGCATCTGGCAGAATTCCTTAATTGTATTATTCAGGGGATGTCGATCAGCGCACGCGAAGGTGCATCGCTGGAAAAACTGATGCAGATTGCCCGAACGACTTTGCATTTATGGCCCGAACTGGTGAAATAAGTCGCAAAAAAAGCCCCTCAGCCTGAGCGAATGAGGGGCTAAATTGCAGAGTACAGCCTTGTTATACTTTGTTATTCAAAATCAGTTGCCCGTTGCTATCTAGCGGGATCTGCGTACCCGGATCGCGGTCCATGCGGATTTTGCCCTGCTGATCGCCAATCTTATAGGTCACATCATAACCGAGCATTTTTTCTGACTTGTCATACACCGTTTTACAACGCTGTTGCGTAGTCGTGTAAGTATCGCTTTCCTGGAGAGAGCCCTGGATCTGGTTACCGGCATAGCCACCTCCCAGCGCCCCCACAACAGTGGCGACATCTTTACCGCGACCACCGCCAAACTGATGCCCTATCACGCCGCCAGCAACAGCGCCGAGCACCGACCCGGTAATGCGATTTTCATCCTGCACCGGTCGACGATGGGTCACTGTGACGTTGCGACACTCCTGACGCGGTGTTTTAACCGTTTCCTTGATTGGGGTTGCAGAAACAACCTGAGCGTATTGCGGGCCACGTTCAAACACGTTCAGACTGGCCACTGCCGCTACGCCCAACGCAGCTGCGACACCAATCCCCATACCCGCCAACATTGATTTATTCACGGGAACACCTCCTTCTTTGCTGTTATGCCAATCATGCAAGCGAAGGAGAAAAGCAGCTATCAGACAGAAGATGAAAAGCGCGGGAATGGCTGGAAATACTTAGGGATTCGGAGGAGTCTGAAGGAATGCCTGATGCGACGCTTAACGCGTCTTATCAGGCCTACCGCTCGTACCATTTGTCCAGGGCGGATAAGGCGTTTACGCCGCATCCGCCAGTACAAGCCGATTAATGCAACTTCAAACGTGGACGGATAACGCGGTTAATACTCCCCACCAGCATCATTAATCCGGTTTTAAAGTAACCATGCAGCGCAATCTGGTGCATTCGGTATAGCGAGATGTATACAAAGCGCGCAATTCGTCCTTCAATCATCATTGAGCCGCGCGTCAGGTTACCCATCAGGCTACCGACGGTGGAGAAGTTCGACAGCGATACCAGAGAACCGTGATCTTTATACTGATAATTTTTCAGCGGCTTACCATTCATCTGCGCCAGAATGTTGTTCATTGCGCAAGTTGCCATCTGGTGTGCAGCCTGAGCGCGCGGCGGAACAAAGCCCCCTTCCGGACGCGGGCATGACGCGCAATCGCCAATAGCGTAAATGTCTGGATCGCGAGTGGTTTGCAGCGTCGGTTCCACCACCAGCTGGTTGATACGGTTGGTTTCAAGACCACCGATATCTTTCAGGAAGTCTGGCGCTTTGATCCCGGCTGCCCACACCATCAGATCAGCCTCAATATATTCGCCATCTTTAGTATGCAGGCCGCCTTCATCAGCACTGGTGACCATGGTTTGCGTCAGCACGCGAACGCCAAGTTTCGTTAACTCATTATGGGCCGCAGCAGAGATACGTGGCGGTAATGCAGGCAAAATACGTTCGCCCGCTTCTACCAGCGTTACGTTCAGGGCTTCGTTGGTCAGACCTTTATAGCCGTAGCTGTGCAGTTGCTTGACCGCGTTGTGCAATTCAGCGGAGAGTTCTACACCCGTCGCGCCGCCACCGACAATCGCAATGTTCACTTTGCCATTCGCGCCCAGGTTGGCGGAGTATTTCAGGAACAGATTCAGCATCTCCTGGTGGAAGCGACGCGCCTGGTGCGGGTTATCGAGGAAAATGCAGTTCTCTTTGACACCTGGCGTATTGAAATCGTTAGAGGTGCTACCCAGCGCCATTACCAGGGTGTCATAGGCGATTTTACGTTCCGGAACCAGCAATTCACCTTTTTCGTCGCGCAGTTCTGCAATAGTGATTGTTTTCGCTTCACGATCAATATCAATGACGGAACCCAGCTGGAACTGGAAACCATGATTACGCGCATGGGCCAGATAGCTCAACGCATCGACGCCTTCATCAAGCGAGCCAGTCGCCACTTCGTGCAGCAGCGGTTTCCACAGGTGGCTGTGGTTACGATCGACCAGCGTGATTTTGGCTTTTTTCTTGCGTCCCAGCTTATGCCCCAGCTGTGTTGCCATTTCCAGCCCACCAGCACCGCCGCCGACAATCACAATTTTTTTCAATGGCGTAGTCAACGTGACCCCCTTAAATTTATTAACCAATTGTTAATTAATAGTTATTAACATAGCTCTTAATTAACAACAGGTTACAGCAATGAAAATGTTCTTCGCTATTGAGAATAACATGAATGGTGCATTGGTCATACCAAAATTGATGTTAATCAAGTTTTGTTGCTGAAAAGATAGGCGACTTTACCGGGCGAGATCAAAAAACAGAGTTTGTTGTTTATTATTTGAGCTGATTTGTGAGAATGATATAGAGTGAGGTGTGTATGGAGGGCGTTCGGTAGGCCTGATAAGAAGCGCATCAGGCATTGATGCTCGACTGTCGGATGCGGCGTGAACGCCTTATCCGACCCACAGAATCCGGAGCGCATCAGGTACCGGCAAGGTTACCTGATGCGACGAGGGCATTTACCCGAGGGTTTTGAACGCTTTAATGCGCTGTAAATGCGGGGAGATATTCTTAAATTTGTGCGTCTGCTCTTCGTCCCAGACAATCTCGTAATAATGATGCAACTCTTCAGATGTCCGCTGGCTGTTAAGCGCTTCATCATTACGCGACAAAATCACCAGGCAACGATCGCGATTCTTTTCGCGGAAGTTGGTCACACACTTAGTGGCAATATCGGCATACTCTTCCGGGCGATCAATCTTGCCTTCCATGTTCTCATAAGGGAACAAATTAGGGTTGAAGATCACCTGGCGGATATCGCAAAGAAAACCAATCCGTTCCGCCCAGTATCCGCCCAGACCAACGCCGCAAATCAGCGGACGCTCGTCGACGTTCAGTTGCAACATTTTGTCCACTTCTTTGAGCAGATGCTGCATATCATGTTTCGGATGCCGCGTACTGTAGCTTATCAAGCGTACATCCGGGTCAATAAACTGCAATTGTAAGACTTTCTCGTGGTTACCCGGACTGTTAGAGTCAAAACCGTGTAAATAGATAATCATCGCTTCCTCACATAAGCCAGGGTTAGTGACCTGCTTTCTCTTCCTGCCAGCGTTCATGTAACTGATTCAGACGGGCGCTAATCGCTTTCCAGCGAGCCGAGTCCATCAGTTCCTGTCGCGAAAATGAACCTTTATGATACAAACGTGTAACACGTTCTGCCTTGATCGGTGACAGATTATCTAACACGCTGACGGCCCCTTTACGATTATTGCAGACCAGGATCATATCGCAACCCGCGTCCAGTGATGCCTGCCCGCGTTCGGCATAACTGCCCATAATCGCGGCACCTTCCATCGATAAATCGTCAGAGAAAATCACGCCATCAAAACCCAGTTCCTGACGCAAAACGTTTTTCAGCCAATAGGGAGAACCGCTCGCCGGACGCGGGTCGACATCACTGTAGATCACATGCGCAGGCATAATGGCGTCGAGTTTATTTTCGCGGATTAAGGAACTGAAGACCGACATATCTTTAGCGCGAATCTCCGCTTGCGGACGTGGGTCACACGGTGTTTCTTTGTGTGAGTCTGCCGTTACTGCACCGTGTCCTGGGAAGTGTTTCCCGGTAGTTTTCATTCCGGCTTCATGCATACCATCAATAAACCGGCTGGCAATTGCCAGGGCTTTTTCGGGATCGGCATGATAAGAACGCTCGCCAATCGCCGCGCTGATATGCCCGACGTCCAGCACTGGCGCAAAGCTGATATCAATATCCATAGCAATCATTTCGCTGGCCATCAACCAACCTGCCTCTTGCGCCAGTTTTCCGCCTTCTTCCATTCCCAACAGCGCAGCAAATGATTGTGCCGCTGGCAAGCGGGTAAAACCTTCACGAAAACGCTGCACGCGTCCACCTTCCTGATCAACCGCCACCACCAGATGATTGCGCGAAGCTGCGCGGATCTGGCGCACCAGTTCACGTAACTGGGCAGGATCATGATAGTTACGCGTAAAGAGAATCAGCCCTCCCACCAGCGGATGCGCCAGTATTTCACGCTCTTCCGCGTCCAGTTCGTAACCTTCGACATCCAACATTACTGGACCCACACTGCTCTCCTTATTGTTTTATTAATAGCTGCCGCCAGGTGTCATCGGCCAGCCTGATAAATTGTTGATCGCCGGTTTGTCGCCAGCGGTACTCAAACCACCCTGCTTTGAGCATCAGCAGCCAGGGAAACCATCGCCTGACCTGACGCCATAATTGCGCCGGGTAAATCTTCGCGCGAGTGGCATAGTCATTGACCAATTGCCGGTGCTGGTCAGTATTTTCCACCCACACCGCCGCCAGTTCCAGCGCGATATCACCATCTCCGGCATACTCCCAGTCGATGAGTTTTAACCCTGACGCGCTATGCACTAAATTTCCGGCGTGGACATCCATATGCAATGGACTTAAGCGTAAAGGCCGTGGTTCCCGCGCTTTGCGCAGACGTTTTAACCTTCGCAGCCAACCCACTGTCCGCCGAGCCGGATCGCTTTGCTGCCAGTACAGTTCCAGTAACGGCAACAGCGTTATTCGCCAGCCAAAACGCGGTTGTTGATGTAGATAATACAGCAAGCCTGCCAGTTCGTTGGTATCCGGCAAATACGTTTTTACCTCGCCGGGCAGATAGTCGACCACCATCCAGTCACGGAGATATAAATGCGGCTTCGGTGCAATGCATGCGGGTAGTTGTGATAAAGCCCGATACTGGCGCAAGAACGCGAACCGCGGCGCATCAGGATCGTGCGGCTGACGTACAACAAAACGCTGGCCCTGGTGTTCAATGAGAAAACTCCCGCCACTAAGCCCACTATTAAACGTCGTGACGGGATGAAATTGCGGGAAAAAGCGCGACAGCAATTCGTCGCGCGTGATGGGATTATTGCTGCGAAACGGCACCTTTACCTGACCAGATAATTTCGCCCGTCTGCACCAGCATCAGCTGCATTTGTAGGGTCGGAGCGTTAACGTTGCCAGAGGCGCTGGAGTACAGCACGTAATGAGCGCCGACATTGCGGGCAATGCCTATGGCTTTACTACGGGTGCCTAAACTGTCCTGCGGCGACAAACCTAACTGTTGCTTTGCCATCGACAGCTGCTGGGCGGAAACCAGGGTAAATTTACCGTTATTAGCCAGCGCATTTCGCAGCGTTTCGGTCGCTTCTGCGGCATTCAGCGAACCGTTAGTACGGTTGTTAACGCTGTCAACCAGCAGGACGCTACCCGCAGTCACGCCGTCAGCCCCAAGCATCTTACTGACCATCGGCTGCATTGCGCCATTCCAGTCATAATGGCGAATATGCGGCGCAGGCGGTGCAGTTTGATCTTCGTGCTCAATTGGGCCTGGCTGCTGCGGTATCGTCGGCACCGATGGCACTGTGGGGACAGGCTGTTGCGGCTCGGCTGGTTGTTCCGGCGCTGGTTTCACTTCTTCTACCGGAGCAGGTTCACGTTGCCCCACACACCCGGCGAGAAACATCGCCAGCGCGGTAATCAAGGCGTAGCGACTCATTTTGGTCATCAAGATTCACCCCTTACAAATATAGATAAAGTCTGACTTTGTGCGCCCCCAGAAAATTGGCGCTGCCGTACAGCGTTACCGCCGAATGTGCGGGAATGGTAACGCTGCGTGGCCTTTCCAGAGGATGCATCTCCAGCCCTCTGGCGTCATACCAGTAAAAACGATAATGAACGGTAACGGGTTCTTGCCTTTCGTTATAAAGCGTTGAGGATGCTGAAGGTTGAATATCAGACGTCGAAAGGACGGGCTTTTCTGCACTGATGCCCGCAGCCAATAAAGATGACTCCATCACCAGCGACTGCTCATCATTCACCGGAATTTCCGGATGTGAACGACAGCCCACCAGCACTAACAACGCCAGAGACACCAGCCCAAAGCATCCTTTTCTCATCGTTACAGACCTTTATGCGCCAGCATTGGTCCCAGCGGACGGCCACCCAACAAGTGCATATGGATGTGGTAAACCTCTTGTCCGCCGTGGCGGTTGGTGTTCATGATCAGACGATAGCCATCTTCGGCAATACCTTCTTGCTCAGCAATTTTTGCCGCTACGGTGATCATGCGTCCCAGCGCCTGCTCATGCTCAGCAGACACGTCGTTCACAGTCGGAATGAGGATATTCGGAATGATCAGAATATGCGTTGGCGCTTGCGGCGAAATATCGCGAAACGCCGTTACCAGATCATCCTGGTAGACGATATCGGAGGGGATCTCACGACGAATAATTTTGCTGAATATAGTTTCTTCTGCCACGACATTTTCCTTTTTCAAATAGCCATGCGTTGCGCCATGCTACGCCGCGCCACACTGCGAGTATAGAGTATGGTCGAGTTAAACCTGCTCTTTCAACCTTAACTCACGATTTCTTAAGCAAAAAATCGTTTTGCTGCCGTATATATCGCCATTATTCCCATTTCTGCCTGCGAATGCGCTGAAAAGACATTCTCTGTTTGGTTTACACGTCAAATATGAATGCGTATATTTCTCATTTGCATTTACATGCAAAATTATTCGCACACTAAATATAACCGCTCATCACCCTCCTCCGGCATGAGCCTGACGACAACATAAACCAAGAGATTTCAGATGCTTTCAACACAATTTAACAGGGATAATCAATATCAAGCCATCACCAAACCGTCACTGCTTGCCACCTGCATAGCACTGGCACTCTTACCTTCCGCCGCTTTTGCTGCACCAGCCACTGAAGAAACGGTGATTGTTGAGGGTTCAGCCACTACTCCAGTTGATGACGAAAATGATTACAGCGTAACGTCTACCTCTGCGGGTACCAAAATGCAGATGACTCAACGTGATATTCCTCAGTCGGTCACTATTGTTAGTCAGCAGCGGATGGAAGATCAGCAGTTACAAACGCTGGGCGAAGTGATGGAAAACACGCTGGGGATCAGCAAAAGTCAGGCGGATTCCGATCGTGCTCTTTATTATTCCCGCGGATTCCAGATCGATAACTATATGGTTGATGGTATCCCCACCTATTTTGAATCGCGCTGGAATCTGGGCGACGCACTTTCTGATATGGCACTGTTTGAACGCGTAGAAGTAGTGCGTGGCGCGACAGGACTCATGACCGGGACGGGTAATCCATCTGCGGCAATTAATATGGTTCGAAAACACGCGACCAGTCGTGAATTTAAAGGCGATGTCTCGGCGGAATACGGTAGCTGGAACAAAGAACGGTATGTGGCGGATTTACAAAGCCCACTCACCGAAGATGGTAAAATCCGCGCGCGAATTGTCGGCGGCTACCAGAATAACGACTCATGGCTGGACCGCTACAACAGTGAAAAGACCTTCTTCTCCGGCATTGTCGATGCTGATTTAGGCGATCTTACGACGCTTTCAGCCGGTTACGAATATCAGCGCATTGATGTTAATAGCCCAACCTGGGGCGGTTTACCGCGCTGGAATACTGATGGCAGCAGCAACAGTTACGATCGCGCACGCAGTACCGCACCTGACTGGGCGTATAACGATAAAGAGATCAACAAGGTCTTTATGACCCTCAAGCAGCGGTTTGCTGATACCTGGCAAGCGACACTGAATGCCACCCACTCCGAAGTCGAATTTGACAGTAAAATGATGTATGTCGATGCCTATGTAAATAAAGCGGATGGTATGCTGGTTGGGCCATACAGTAATTATGGACCTGGCTTTGATTATGTCGGCGGCACCGGTTGGAACAGCGGCAAACGTAAAGTTGATGCGCTGGATTTGTTCGCTGACGGTAGTTATGAATTGTTTGGTCGTCAGCACAATCTAATGTTTGGTGGCAGTTACAGCAAACAAAACAATCGTTACTTCAGTTCATGGGCCAACATCTTCCCGGATGAAATTGGCAGTTTCTACAACTTTAATGGCAATTTCCCACAAACCGACTGGTCACCACAGAGTCTGGCGCAGGACGATACCACACATATGAAATCGTTATATGCTGCCACTCGAGTCACCCTTGCCGATCCGCTGCATCTGATCCTCGGCGCTCATTATACCAACTGGCGGGTTGATACGCTGACTTACAGTATGGAGAAAAACCACACCACGCCTTACGCTGGTCTGGTGTTTGACATCAATGACAACTGGTCGACCTACGCCAGCTATACCTCTATTTTCCAGCCGCAAAATGATCGTGACAGTTCAGGCAAATATCTGGCTCCAATCACCGGTAACAACTACGAGCTGGGTCTGAAATCGGACTGGATGAATAGCCGTCTGACCACCACGTTAGCCATCTTCCGTATTGAGCAGGATAATGTCGCTCAGTCCACCGGTACACCTATCCCCGGCAGCAACGGCGAAACCGCCTATAAAGCGGTGGATGGGACAGTCAGTAAAGGTGTGGAATTTGAACTCAACGGCGCAATTACCGACAACTGGCAGCTGACGTTTGGCGCAACGCGCTATATTGCAGAGGATAACGAAGGAAACGCCGTTAATCCTAATCTGCCACGCACCACGGTTAAAATGTTCACCAGCTACCGGTTGCCTGTCATGCCAGAGTTGACGGTCGGCGGTGGTGTTAACTGGCAAAATCGCGTGTATACCGACACCGTGACACCGTATGGCACCTTCCGCGCCGAGCAAGGTAGCTACGCGCTGGTGGATCTCTTCACCCGCTACCAGGTGACGAAAAACTTCTCGTTACAGGGGAACGTCAATAACCTGTTCGACAAAACCTATGATACCAACGTGGAAGGTTCTATCGTCTACGGCGCACCGCGTAATTTCAGCATTACCGGCACGTATCAATTCTGAATAACACCTGTAAAAAAGGCAGCCATCTGGCTGCCTTAGTCTCCCCAACGTCTTACGGATTAGTGGTTACGGATGTACTCATCCATCTCGGTTTTCAGGTTATCGGATTTAGTACCGAAAATCGCCTGAACACCAGAACCAGCAACCACTACGCCCGCTGCGCCCAGTTTCTTCAGGCCAGGCTGATCCACTTTAGACACATCAGCAACGCTGACGCGCAGACGGGTAATACATGCGTCGAGGTTAGTAATGTTTTCTTTACCACCAAATGCAGCAACCAGAGCCGGTGCCATTTCGCTGGTACCAGTCGCTTTTGCATCTTCAGTCGCATCTTCACGACCCGGCGTTTTCAGATCCAGTGCTTTAATCAGCACGCGGAAGATGGTGTAGTAAACAATCGCATAACCGATACCGACGATCGGGAACAGCCACAGTTTGCTGCTGTTACCAGACAGAACGATGAAGTCGATCAGACCGTGCGAGAACGACGTACCGTCACGCATCCCCAAAAGAATACAGATTGGGAATGCCAGGCCTGCCAGAATCGCGTGGATGATGTACAGGATCGGCGCAACGAACATGAAGGAGAACTCGATCGGCTCGGTGATACCGGTCAGAAACGAGGTCAGCGCCGCGGAGATCATAATACCGCCCACTTTCGCGCGGTTTTCTGGTTTAGCAGAGTGCCAGATAGCAATTGCGGCAGCTGGCAGACCGTACATTTTGAACAGGAAGCCACCAGACAGTTTACCCGCAGTCGGGTCACCCGCCATATAACGCGGAATGTCGCCGTGGAAAACCTGACCTGCTGCGTTGGTGTATTCACCAATTTGCATCTGGAAAGGTACGTTCCAGATGTGGTGCAGACCAAACGGTACCAGGCAACGTTCGATGAAACCGTAAATGCCAAACGCAACTACCGGGTTCTGGTAAGCAGCCCACTGAGAGAAGGTCTGGATTGCAGAACCAATCGGCGGCCAAATGAAGGACAGCACAACGCCAGTAAAGATGGCAGCCAGGCCAGAAATGATCGGCACAAAGCGTTTGCCGGCAAAGAAGCCAAGATACTCAGGCAGCTTAATACGGTAGAAACGGTTAAACATATACGCTGCAATCGCACCGGAGATAATCCCTCCGAGTACGCCAGTATCCGCCAGGTGTTTAGAGGCGATTTCTTCAGCAGGTAAATGCAGTACCAGTGGCGCAACCACGGCCATGGTTTTAACCATGATGCCATAGGCAACAACTGCAGCCAGCGCGGATACGCCATCGTTATTGGTAAAGCCGAGGGCGACACCGATCGCAAAAATCAGTGGCATGTTTGCAAAGACGGAACCGCCTGCTTCTGCCATAACATGCGATACAACGGCGGGCAGCCAGCTGAAATTCGCGGAACCGACGCCCAGCAGAATACCTGCGATAGGCAGTACGGATACCGGCAGCATCAGCGATTTACCGACCTTTTGCAGGTTAGCAAATGCATTCTTAAACATAATTGAGAGTGCTCCTGAGTATGGGTGCTTTTTTACGTTCTCACGCGTGGCAAGGGGGGAGAGCCTCGCCGTATACAGGGCATCTAAGCGCCCTTTATTTATTACACAGAGTAAAATAATTCAGTGCCAATTTGTTTGACGGCTATCACGTTTCAACTTCAGATCATTGGAGAAGTTGCACATTTTGACAAAACATATGTCACAATATTTCAAACGTGGTTATTCACCGCCCAATTTTAGGCGGTGAACTTTACTCGTTTTAGCCATTAATTACGAGCTTTAAAAAAACTCATTCAACGGATGGATTGAAGGCGGGAAGCATCGATGTGAAACAGACGGGCGAAGTTATCGGTGGTTACCTGCGCCAGTTCTTCAACGGCAACACCTTTCAACACAGCCATGTATTCTGCAACGTCACGAACCATCGCAGGTTGATTCTCTTTTCCTCGATGCGGCACCGGCGCAAGGTAAGGTGAGTCAGTTTCCACCAGTAACCGATCCAGGGGGACATAACGCGCAGCATCGCGCAGTTGCTCCGCATTACGGAAGGTCACAATGCCGGAAAAGGAGATGTAAAATCCGAGATCCAGTAATTTACCCGCCGTTTCTCTGTCCTCTGTAAAACAGTGTAGTACGCCACCGCAATCCGTCACTTTTTCTTCGCGCAGAATTGCCAGCGTATCGGCGCGGGCGTCACGGGTATGGACGATAACCGGCTTGTTCAGTTCACGACCAATCTGGATATGATGAATGAAGGACTCTTGCTGACGTACTTTAGTTTCCGGTGTGTAATAATAATCCAGACCGGTTTCACCCAGCGCTACAACACCCTCTTCTGCCGCCAGACGGCGTAAATCTTCTACATCGTAGGGATCATTCTGGTTGAGTGGATGCACGCCACAAGAAAATACGACGTTGTCACGTTCGCCTACCAGATCCCGCATATGTAAATAACCTGGTAATGTTGTGGCGACTGCCAGACAAAATTTCACATCGCGTGCGGCGGCTTTCGCCAGAACGTCATCCACGTCCTTATGCAAAGATTCATAATCCAGACCATCGAGATGGCAGTGTGAGTCGACTAAAAACATGATGTCTCTCTTAAAGATGAGGAACCGGTAGCACAACGCCCGGTTGCAGGTAATGCTCAATACGCAGTAAAAGATCGGTGATGAGAAGCTCGCGGTTGATGCCTGTGACAGACATTAACTGTTCACGAATGTGGCAAACATCCCCCAGTATAGCCTGCAGGCGCGAGGGAGAAAGATGGTTTGCCAGTTCGACGACCAGTCCCGGCACATCAACATTGGTCACCTGCGCAGCGCCATGATGGCGTTTTAGCGCATCCATCAGCAACGTTGCCAGCCAGTGTAAACGCGCCGGAGCTTGTTCATGATTAAGGGCCGCTAGCAGCGAATACCAGTCGCCCGATTGCACGCTATATGCCAGCGCCTGACACAATGTTTCACGAGCCTGCCAGTTATCTCCCTGAAACAACGCCAGTGCCGCGCCAGGCGAACCGGCGCTTAAGCGCAATGCGGCAAGTAGTGCATCCTGTGACATTGTCACTTCGCGTGAAAGCCAGGTCACGGCGTACTGTTCCGGCGGCGGCGCAAGGTAATGTAACCGACAACGACTACGTAATGTTGCCAGTAAACGTTCTGGCTCGCGGGTAGCAAGGAAAAACCACGTTTCTGCTGGTGGCTCTTCAAGCGTTTTCAGCAATGCGTTAGCCGCGGCGTCGGTTAGTAAGGCAGCATCGGTTACCCAGACAACTTTCGCACCACCTAAGCGTGCGTGCTCATTCAGCTTTTCGGTGACCTCACGTACCGCATCAATGCCCAGCGTATTTTTCCCTTTTTCGGGAGCCAGGGTGTAGTAATCGGGATGCGTGCCAGCCTGCATCAACTGACATCCACGACAGTGACCGCAACTTTTGTGGCCCTGCGGTTGTTGGCAGAGTAAATAACGGCTCAGGGCGTAGATTAAAGCATCATCGCCCATGCCCGGTAACGCCTGAATGAGCAGCGCATGGTGACCTCTTCCGGCCTGATAGCTGGCTACCAGTTTTTCGAAATCAGGTCGTAACCATGGATACCATCTCATGCGTCCGACTCCTTCACCCAGTTGGTCACGGTAGTGCGGATTGCATCCATCACGGCCTCCAGCGGCTGGGTGGCATCAATGGTATGAATGCTTTTATCTTGTGCTGCCAGTTCCAGATAGCGGGCGCGGGTGCGATTAAAGAAATCGAAAGACTCTTGCTCAATACGATCCAGCTCGCCGCGCGCACGCGCGCGTTTTAAGCCAACTTCCGGGGTAACATCGAGATAGAGCGTTAAGTCGGGGCGAAAATCCCCGAGAACAGCATCACGCAATGTTGCCAGCATATGTTGGTCAATACCACGTCCGCCGCCCTGATACGCCTGAGTGGAGAGATCGTGGCGATCGCCAATCACCCAAGTGCCGTTAGCCAGCGCAGGTTTGATGACCGTTTCTACCAGTTGAACGCGCGCGGCATAAAACATCAGAACTTCGGCTTTATCGGTAATGACTTCATCGCCTACCGATTTGATATCCAGCACCAGGCTTCTTAACTTTTCGGCAAGTTGCGTACCGCCAGGTTCCCGAGTGAAAACCATGTCGCGGATACCCAGTTGCTCGAGCGTCTCAACCACCACGTTACGCGCGGTAGTTTTGCCTGCGCCTTCCAGCCCCTCAATGACGATATACTTACTGCGCATTTTTTTCCTTAAGCACTTTCAGATAATCCTGCACAGACTTGTTATGACTGGCAAGATTGGTATTAAACGTGTGACCACCTTTACCATCGGCCACAAAATAGAGATACGGCGTTTTTGCCGGATGCGCAGCAGCCTTCAGCGAATCCGCCCCCGGCGTCGCTATCGCACCTGGAGGCAAACCGGTAATGGTATAGGTGTTATACGCTGTCGGCGTTTCCAGGTCTGCACGAGAAAGTTTGCCATTATAACGCTCTCCCATCCCGTAAATCACGGTCGGGTCGGTCTGCAGGCGCATACCAATGCGTAAACGGTTGATAAATACCGAGGCAACCTGATCGCGTTCACTGGCAACGGCGGTTTCTTTTTCGATAATTGATGCCATCGTCACCAGCTGGTTCTTATCTTTATAAGGCAGACCGTCCGCACGCCCTTCCCAGGCGCTATCGACCGCTTTCACCATTTTCTTGTGCGCTCGCTTGAGTAACGCGACATCGGTGGTATTGGCGGTATACATCCAGGTGTCTGGCCAGAACCAACCTTCAATCCACTCCGGGTTTTCCAGTTCAAGTGCCTGCGCTACGGTGGCGTACTTATCGTCGCTCAGCGTGTGCTTGATATACGGAGCCTCACGCAATTGCTTGAGGTAGTCGCTCAGACGCATCCCTTCTACCAGTCGCAGCGGGAACTGTGCTTCTTTACCGCTTTCCAACAATTTCAGCATCTCGCGCACGGTCATCTGCGGTGTAAAGCGGTAAGTCCCGGCTTTAAAGTGAGAAAGATCCGGTTCGATACGCAGCAGCCATTGAAAAACCCGTGGGCGATTGATGATCTTATCGGCGTAAAGCTGTTCACCGAGCGCCAGACGTCCGGTCCCTGGCTTCAGGGTAAATATCGTCTCTTCTTTGATAAGCAATTTGCTGTCGGCAAGATGGCGAACCTTCCAGACGCCCACACCAGCGGCGATACCCAGTACCACCAGCAATAATAAGATAATCAATAACACTTTTTTCATGACTAATTCGGGCGCTCACAAAGTGGGGCTAAATATTCATATAACGTTGCTGACGAAAAGGAGACATCGCCACAGGCACGTACGGGCATCACTGGCATTAACGCATTACAAATAACCATCTCATCTGCCTGCAACGCCTCTTCCAGAGTGGCTTGCACTTCGACAAGCTGATAAGAGGATTGTGCCAGTAAACGGATACAGAATTGTCGCATAATGCCGTTAACACCTGCCTGATCCAGTCGCGGCGTATAAACTACGTTGCCCTTCCGCCAGAACAAATTAGCCGCACAGCATTCCGTAACCCACCCTTCGCTGTCAAGGACCAGCGCCTCATCAGCGTTTGTCTGCTCAAGATGAGAGCGGATCAATACTTGCTCAAGCCGATTAAGATGTTTAATACCTGCAAGATGAGGATTGCGCCCCAGCCGCACCGGGCTTAGCGCCAACGTCATCCCTTCGTTACGCAAACGGTCGTAATGTGCAGGATAAGCCGTAACGGAGAGAATCCGCGTTGCCGGTCCACTGTTCAATGTGCTGTACCCTCGCCCGCCACTACCGCGACTGATCACGACTTTCAGTACACCATTTTGCTGTTCTGCTGCCAGCGTTTTCATCTCTTGTTCAAGCTGAGGCCAGAAGTCACAGGAAATCATCAACCGCTGACAAGCATCCTGTAGTCGCTGGATATGCGCCGATAACAAACTGACTTTACCGTCGATAACTCTGGCGGTGGTAAAACAACCATCACCAAACTGCGTTGCCCGATCGCTTACTGCCAGCGATTCCTGCTTATGACCGTTAATTAAGAACATACCGGCTCCTTATCAGAGAATTGTTAGTGTGGCAGCATGTTCACTACGGAACAAGTCGGAATAAAAGCTAAGAAAAAAGGCCCGCAAGCGGACCTTTTATAAGGGTGGAAAATGACAACTTAGATCTTTTTAAAGATCAAAGAACCATTAGTGCCACCGAAGCCGAAGGAGTTACACAGCGTGTATTCCATTCCGCTGACCTGACGCGCTTCGTACGGTACGAAATCCAGATCGCAACCTTCATCCGGGTTATCCAGGTTAATGGTTGGCGGAACAGCCTGATCGCGCAGCGCCAGGATGGAGTAGATAGATTCTACTGCACCCGCCGCACCTAACAGGTGACCGGTCATAGATTTCGTGGAGCTTACCAACACACGGCTTGCAGCTTCACCGAAGATGGTTTTCACCGCCTGCGCTTCAGCTTTATCGCCAGCCGGAGTAGAAGTACCGTGTGCGTTAACGTAGCCAATCTGACTCGCTTCAATGCCTGCATCACGCAAAGCATTTGCCATTGCCAGAGCTGCGCCTGCGCCATTTTCTGGCGGTGACGTCATATGATAAGCATCGCTGCTCATACCAAAGCCGACGAGTTCAGCGTAAATTTTCGCACCGCGTTTTTTCGCGTGTTCGTACTCTTCAAGTACCAGCATACCGGCACCATCGCCCAGTACGAAACCATCACGCTCTTTATCCCACGGGCGGCTCGCCGCTTGCGGGTTATCATTGCGGGTAGATAATGCACGTGCCGCGCCAAAACCACCAACGCCCAGCGGCGTACTGGCTTTCTCTGCGCCACCTGCAACCATCACGTCAGCATCGCCATACGCGATAATACGCGCAGCATGGCCAATGTTGTGCACGCCGGAAGTACAGGCGGTCGCGATAGAGATGCTTGGGCCACGCAGGCCATACATGATAGTCAGATGACCTGCCACCATGTTCACAATCGTTGACGGAACGAAGAATGGGCTGATCTTACGTGGACCACCGTTCATCAGAGATGTGTGGTTTTCTTCGATCAGTCCGAGGCCGCCAATCCCGGAGCCAATTGCGGCACCAATGCGGGTTGCGTTCTCTTCCGTTATTTCAAGGCCAGAATCCTGCATGGCCTGAACGCCAGCGACAATTCCATATTGAATGAAGGCATCCATCTTGCGCTGTTCTTTGCGCGAGATAATGTCCTCACAGTTAAAATCCTTTACTAAGCCAGCAAATTTCGTTGCATAGGCGCTAGTATCGAAATGGTCGATTAGGCTGATGCCACTCTGACCGGCAAGCAGAGCTTTCCAGGTAGACTCTACGGTATTGCCGACAGGAGACAACATGCCCAGTCCGGTCACAACTACACGACGCTTAGACACGTTTGTCCTCCAGGGAGGGAAAAAATGATTCTAGTGGGACAAAAAGATAAAACTCAGGCGGTCGAACGACCGCCTGGAGATGTTCACTTACGCCTGGTGGCCGTTGATGTAATCAATGGCAGCCTGAACGGTGGTGATTTTCTCAGCTTCTTCGTCCGGAATCTCAGTATCAAACTCTTCTTCCAGAGCCATTACCAGCTCAACGGTGTCAAGAGAATCCGCGCCCAGGTCTTCAACGAAAGAAGCATTGTTGGTAACTTCTTCCTGCTTAACGCCCAGCTGTTCGCCGATAATTTTCTTAACGCGTTCTTCGATAGTGCTCATACTCTTAAATTTCCTATCAAAACTCGCTTTCGCGATGGTTTTCGTAGTGTATAAAATGTTGAAAAATTTGCAACTAAATCCCGGCAGGTCTTACCACGATTTTACGTTATTTTGAGGCCTTACCCCCCAATAACGCAAATCATTTTGCACTAATTATTACTCATAACCACGCAGACTGCGCGCAACATGAGCATTTTGTGCAAATCGCGGTCAGACCATGTACATCCCGCCGTTCACATGCAAAGTTTCACCCGTGATGTAAGCTGCTTCGTCGGATGCCAGGAATGCAACCGCGTTGGCGATTTCCTGTGCGCCGCCGAGGCGACCCGCAGGAACCTGCGCCAGGATACCCGCACGCTGGTCATCGCTCAGCGCACGTGTCATGTCCGTTTCAATAAAGCCCGGAGCAACAACGTTTACAGTAATACCGCGTGACGCAACTTCGCGCGCCAGTGATTTACTGAAGCCGATCAAGCCCGCTTTCGCCGCAGCGTAGTTGGCCTGACCGCCATTTCCCATGGTACCAACCACAGAACCGATAGTGATAATACGACCATGACGCTTTTTCATCATAGCGCGCATTACCGCTTTTGACAGACGGAAAACAGATGAAAGGTTGGTTTCGATAATATCGTTCCACTCTTCATCTTTCATTCGCATTAACAGGTTATCACGAGTGATACCGGCATTATTGACCAGGATATCCACTTCACCAAATTCTGCGCGAATTTTTTCCAGAACAGATTCGATAGATGCCGGGTCGGTCACATTCAACATCAGACCTTTGCCGTTGGCACCTAAATAATCACTGATCGCCTGAGCGCCATTTTCACTGGTCGCAGTGCCAATAACTTTCGCGCCACGGGCTGCGAGCGTTTCAGCAATTGCGCGGCCAATTCCGCGGCTTGCACCGGTTACCAGTGCGATTTTTCCTTCAAAACTCATGATTTTCCTCTTTTAAAGCTCGAGCGCCGCTGCCATCGCTGAAGGTTCGTTCAGCGCCGAGGCGGTCAGGGTGTCGACAATGCGTTTCGTCAGGCCAGTAAGCACTTTGCCCGGGCCGACTTCATAGAGATGTTCTACGCCTTGCGCTGCCATGTATTCAACAGACTTCGTCCACTGAACCGGGTTATACAACTGACGTACCAGTGCGTCACGGATGGCATCACCATTGGTTTCGCATTTCACATCAACGTTATTCACAACAGGAACTGTTGGTGCGTTAAAGGTGATTTTCGCTAATTCTACTGCCAGTTTGTCGGCTGCTGGTTTCATCAGCGCACAGTGAGACGGTACGCTCACTGGTAACGGCAGAGCGCGTTTTGCGCCCGCAGCTTTACAAGCAGCGCCAGCACGCTCAACTGCTTCTTTATGACCGGCAATAACCACCTGTCCCGGAGAGTTAAAGTTTACCGGAGAAACGACCTGACCTTCTGCAGCTTCTTCACACGCTTTCGCAATAGACGCATCATCCAGACCGATGATTGCCGCCATAGCGCCCGTGCCTTCCGGTACGGCTTCTTGCATGAACTTGCCGCGCATCTCAACCAGACGCACCGCATCAGCGAAATCAATCACACCAGCGCAAACCAGCGCGGAGTATTCCCCCAGGCTGTGACCAGCCATCATTGCCGGTGCTTTACCGCCCTGCTGCTGCCATACGCGATACAGCGCAACAGATGCAGTCAACAGCGCTGGCTGGGTTTGCCAGGTTTTATTCAGTTCTTCAGCCGGCCCCTGCTGGGTCAGCGCCCACAGGTCGTAGCCCAGCGCCGCAGAAGCTTCAGCAAACGTTTCTTCGACAATTGGATAGCTCGCCGCCATATCAGCCAGCATTCCAACGGTTTGAGAACCCTGTCCAGGGAACACAAATGCAAATTGCGTCATGTTTTAATCCTTATCCTAGAAACGAACCAGCGCGGAGCCCCAGGTGAATCCACCGCCAAAGGCTTCAAGCAGAACCAACTGCCCCGGCTTAATGCGCCCGTCGCGTACAGCTTCATCCAGAGCGCACGGGACAGAGGCCGCAGAGGTATTACCGTGGCGATCCAGCGTCACCACGACATTGTCCATCGACATGCCGAGTTTTTTCGCCGTTGCACTGATAATACGCAGGTTAGCCTGATGCGGAACCAGCCAGTCCAGTTGAGAACGGTCAAGATTATTCGCCGCCAGCGTCTCATCAACGATGTGCGCCAGTTCCGTTACCGCAACCTTGAAGACTTCGTTGCCCGCCATCGTCAGATGAATTGAATTCTCTGGATTTACGCGGTCGGCGTTTGGCAGCGTCAGCAATTCACCATAACTACCGTCGGCATGCAGATGGGTGGAAATGATTCCCGGCTCTTCAGAGGCAGCCAGCACCGCAGCGCCCGCGCCATCGCCAAAAATAATAATAGTCCCACGATCTGTTGGATCGCAGGTGCGCGCCAGTACATCGGAACCGACGACCAGAGCATACTTCACCGCCCCAGATTTCACGTATTGATCGGCTACGCTTAATGCATAGGTGAAACCTGCGCAGGCTGCTGCAACGTCAAATGCCGGGCAACCTTTAATGCCCAGCATGCTTTGAATCTGACAAGCTGCGCTCGGGAAAGCGTGCGTAGCAGAAGTCGTTGCCACAACGATCAGGCCAATCTGGTCTTTCTCAATGCCCGCCATCTCAATTGCGCGTGTCGCCGCTTCAAAGCCCATGGTTGAAACGGTTTCGTTTGGCGCGGCAATGTGGCGTTCGCGGATACCGGTACGAGTGACAATCCACTCGTCAGAGGTGTCCACCATTTTTTCCAAATCGGCGTTTGTCCGCACTTGTTCGGGCAGATAGCTGCCAGTACCAATAATCTTCGTATACATGTACGCTCAGTCACTTTTCGGTTATATACCGTCACTTGCAAACTGCGAGTTCGCTGGCAGCGTCCTGCTACCGCAGAGTTCCGCTTTTGCCACCGTCCAGCAGCTCAAAACCAGCTGGGTATACAGATTCCAGGCGAGCGGCAATTCGCTGAGGAACTTGTCGCTGCACCGCCTGCACTGCCTGTTCAATCGCGACCGCAAAAGCTCGCTGATTGGCTGCACCATGACTTTTTATCACCGTGCCGCGCAATCCTAACAGACAGGCGCCGTTATACTGGTCGGGGTTGAGGTGACTGAATCGCCTCGTCAGGCTCTTTTGTAGCCAACGCTTTAATAACAGTAGCCACCACGACCGTTTTTTCCCTTCACCCTGAGATTTCAGCAGAGAAAGGAACATCCTGACAACACCTTCCATCGTCTTTAATGTGACATTTCCTGTAAAGCCATCACAAACCAGCACATCTGTCTTGCCAGTTAACAACTCATTGGCTTCAAGATAGCCGATATAATTGATAGAAGGGATTGTTTTAAGCACCGCTGAGGCATCCCGAATACTGTCGAGACCCTTTACTTCTTCTTCACCAATATTGAGCAACGCCACGCGAGGATTGGGAATTTCCACCACCTCTTCAGCCAGAACTGAGCCCATAATGGCAAATTGCACCAACATTGTGCTGTCACAATCGACGTTGGCCCCTAAATCGAGGACCACCGTTTTGCCCTTTTGCTGATGCGGTAATACCGTCACCAGCGCCGGACGCTCAATCCCCTCCAGGGGCTTGAGTAATAATTTTGCCAGCCCCATCAGCGCCCCGGTATTACCGGCACTAACACAGGCTTGCGCTCGACCTTCTTTCACCAGCTCCAGGGCCACGCGCATTGAACTCCCACGACTGGCGCGGATAGCTTGCGAAGGCCGGGCATCACTGGCGATAACTGACTGCGCAGGAATAATCTGCAGACGCGAACGTTGTTCAAAGTCAGCTTTAGCAAGTAATGGCGTGATGGCGTCGGGATTGCCGACTAAAAGAAGAGTGAGTTGCGAATTAGAATTCAGTGCCTGCAATGCTGCAGGCACTGTCACGGAAGGGCCAAAATCCCCTCCCATGACATCTAACGCCAGGGTTAGACGTGTCAAGGTATCGTCGCCGCCCGGTTTGGTCTTTCCCCAGTTGCCTGGGGAAAATCCTCACTAAGCTTCATCACGCAGACGCGTGATTACTTAGCGATGACCTTGCGGCCGCGGTAGTAACCGTCGGCAGTGATGTGGTGACGCAGGTGTTTTTCACCAGAAGTTTTGTCTACAGACAGGCTGGTGACTGCGGTCAGCGCGTCATGGGAACGACGCATGCCACGTTTGGAACGGGTTGGTTTATTCTGTTGTACGGCCATGGACCTTACTCCTCAATTACGGTTTATCCCCGATCCAACGGGGAGCACCAATTACTTACGCTTTAAGCTGGCTAATACGGCAAATGGGTTTGGCTTTTGCGCTTCTTCAGGCAGTTCACCAAAGACCATGTCCGCTTCGGACACTTCACAGTGTTCAGAATCATGCACCGGAACTACCGGCAAGGCGAGGATGATTTCATCTTCAACCATTGCAAGCAGATCGATTTCACCGAATTCGTTAACCTCAATCGGTTCATACGCTTCCGGCAGTGCTTCAGCCTGTTCGTCTGAACGCACAGGACTAAAACAATACGTTGTGTAGACCTGATGAGTAAACGGCTTCCCGCAACGCTGACACTCGAGCGTTACCGTCACCTTCGCATCGCCGTTTAACACTGCGAGACGTTGGTTATCGATAGCGAACGACATGGAGCATTCCACATCACTGTCCACACTGACTACGGATTCGGCGACGCGCTCAACCTGATCAGGAGTATAGATACCCTGGTAATCAAGGCGTTTTTGAGCCGTACGAACCGGATCGAGAGTCAGGGGTAATTTTACCTTTTGCATAGGGCGCGCATATTAACTTTGTAACGTCATAGAGTCAAAGAAAAAGGCAGCATGTGGTTGCCTTTTGCCAATAATTCGCACACATTGCGGGTTACTGCTTTATTTTCGTTCAGTGCTGATAACGAACATCAACCTGCAAAACGAAGCGCATAGTTTAAAATGGCTATCATCAATACGCTATATCTGATGGAAAAAAATATGCCTAAACTTATTTTAGCCTCCACCTCGCCATGGCGTCGCGCTCTTCTGGAAAAACTGCAAATCTCTTTTGAATGTGCAGCACCAGAGGTCGACGAAACCCCACGCAGCGACGAATCACCGCGACAGTTGGTGCTTCGACTGGCACAAGAAAAAGCGCAATCTCTGGCGTCACGTTATCCGGATCATTTAATTATTGGTTCAGACCAGGTATGTGTTCTTGATGGCGAAATCACCGGTAAACCGTTAACGGAAGAAAATGCCCGTCTGCAATTACGCAAAGCCAGCGGCAATATCGTCACCTTCTATACTGGACTGGCGTTGTTTAATTCGGCGAATGGGCATCTACAAACAGAAGTGGAGCCTTTTGACGTCCATTTCCGTCACCTGAGCGAGGCGGAGATTGATAATTACGTGCGTAAAGAGCATCCCCTGCACTGCGCGGGTAGCTTTAAGAGTGAAGGATTTGGCATTACTCTGTTTGAGCGTTTAGAGGGGCGTGATCCTAACACGCTGGTTGGTTTACCGCTAATCGCGCTGTGTCAGATGTTACGTCGGGAAGGGAAAAACCCGCTGATGGGATAGTTATTTGCGCCGGATGCGGTTACGTCGCATCCGGCAATCGGTGCTGGCAGCCTGATGCGGCGTAAACGCCTTATCAGGCCAACCGCCCATTATCATGCTTATATGCTCGTATTAGCGCGCGTTACGCAGTTTTTGCAAACAACGCTTCAAACCATCATCCATCGGCGCTTCGATACGCATCACCTCACCGGTCCCCGGATGGGTAAACTTCAACGCTGCGGCGTGCAGGAACAGACGATTTAATCCTGTGCCTGCTTCAGTGAGCTGTCTGTCAAATTCACGGTCACCGTAGCGATCGTCAAAGGCAATCGGATGACCCGCATACTGTGTATGCACACGGATCTGATGAGTACGCCCTGTTACCGGGCTACAACGCACCAGGGTGGCAAATGCATAGCGTTCTTCCACTTTAAAGCGTGTTTCCGACGGTTTGCCTTCCTGACTGACACGCACGATACGTTCGCCGCTTTGCAGAATATTTTTCAATAACGGCGCTTGAACGCTCTTCACATGCGACTGCCACTGACCGCGCACCAGCGCCAGGTAATCTTTTTGCATCCCTTTTTCACGTAATTGCTCATGCAGAGAACGCAACGCCGAGCGTTTTTTCGCTACCAGCAACACACCTGAAGTGTCCCGGTCGAGACGATGAACCAGTTCAAGGAACCGCGCTTCCGGGCGCAACGCCCGCAAACCTTCGATAACGCCGAAGCTTAAACCACTGCCGCCATGTACCGCCGTACCGGAAGGTTTATTCAGCACCAGGATATGGTCATCTTCATATAAGATGACGTCCGCCAGCGCTGCCACCTTTTGCAGATGTGGCGATACCGCCTCTTCTTCCCGTTCAGCAACGCGAACCGGTGGGATACGCACCTCATCACCCGCTTCGAGTTTATATTCAGGCTTAATACGTTTTTTGTTCACCCGCACTTCGCCTTTACGCAAAATACGGTAAATCATACTTTTTGGTACGCCTTTCAATTGGGTACGCAAAAAGTTATCGATACGTTGCCCCGCTTCGTCAGCGGTGATAGCAACAATTTTTACGGATGGAGTCTCTGTTTTCATGGTGGGCGATTCTAATTAGCCAACAGGATTCGCGCCACTCATTTTTCTATGCTTATATTTAGTTTTGCACCTTATTACTTCACTACGTGATCACTTTATTGATGGTTATTAAACCAATCACCAGCAAGAAGTGAAAAAACTGTGAGTAAGCGGGTGATAAATGGTAAAAGTCATCTTGCTATAACAAGGCTTGCAGTGGAATAATGAGGCCGTTTCCGTGTCCATCCTTGTTAAAACAAGAAATTTTACGGAATAACCCATTTTGCCCGACCGATCATCCACGCAGCAATGGCGTAAGACGTATTGATCTTTCAGGCAGTTAGCGGGCTGCGGGTTGCAGTCCTTACCGGTAGATGGAAATATTTCTGGAGAGTAATACCCAGTCTGTTTCTTTGATAATTGCGCTGTTTTTCCGCATGAAAAACGGGCAACCGACACTCTGCGCCTCTTTGAGCTGACGATAACCGTGAGGTTGGCGACGCGACTAGACACGAGGCCATCGGTTCACACCCGGAAAGGCGTTACTTTGCCCGCAGCTTAGTCGTCAATGTAAGAATAATGAGTAAGTTACGATGAAAAGAATGTTAATCAACGCAACTCAGCAGGAAGAGTTGCGCGTTGCCCTTGTAGATGGGCAGCGTCTGTATGACCTGGATATCGAAAGTCCAGGGCACGAGCAGAAAAAGGCAAACATCTACAAAGGTAAAATCACCCGCATTGAACCGAGTCTGGAAGCTGCTTTTGTTGATTACGGCGCTGAACGTCACGGTTTCCTCCCACTAAAAGAAATTGCCCGCGAATATTTCCCTGCTAACTACAGTGCTCATGGTCGTCCCAACATTAAAGATGTGTTGCGTGAAGGTCAGGAAGTCATTGTTCAGATCGATAAAGAAGAGCGCGGCAACAAAGGCGCGGCATTAACCACCTTTATCAGTCTGGCGGGTAGCTATCTGGTTCTGATGCCGAACAACCCGCGCGCGGGTGGCATTTCTCGTCGTATCGAAGGCGACGACCGTACCGAATTAAAAGAAGCACTGGCAAGCCTTGAACTGCCGGAAGGCATGGGGCTTATCGTGCGCACCGCTGGCGTCGGCAAATCTGCTGAGGCGCTGCAATGGGATTTAAGCTTCCGTCTGAAACACTGGGAAGCCATCAAAAAAGCCGCTGAAAGCCGCCCAGCTCCGTTCCTGATTCATCAGGAGAGCAACGTAATCGTTCGCGCATTCCGCGATTACTTACGCCAGGACATCGGCGAAATCCTTATCGATAACCCGAAAGTGCTCGAACTGGCACGCCAGCATATCGCTGCATTAGGTCGCCCGGATTTCAGCAGCAAAATCAAGCTGTACACCGGCGAGATCCCGCTGTTCAGCCACTACCAGATCGAGTCACAGATCGAGTCCGCCTTCCAGCGTGAAGTTCGTCTGCCATCCGGTGGTTCCATTGTTATCGACAGCACCGAAGCGTTAACGGCCATCGACATCAACTCCGCACGCGCGACCCGCGGCGGCGATATCGAAGAAACCGCGTTTAACACCAACCTCGAAGCTGCCGATGAGATTGCTCGTCAGCTGCGCCTGCGTGACCTCGGCGGCCTGATTGTTATCGACTTCATCGACATGACGCCAGTACGCCACCAGCGTGCGGTAGAAAACCGTCTGCGTGAAGCGGTGCGTCAGGACCGTGCGCGTATTCAAATCAGCCATATTTCTCGCTTTGGCCTGCTGGAAATGTCCCGTCAGCGCCTGAGCCCATCACTGGGTGAATCCAGCCATCACGTCTGCCCGCGCTGCTCCGGTACCGGTACCGTGCGTGACAACGAATCGCTGTCGCTCTCTATTCTGCGTCTGATCGAAGAAGAAGCGCTGAAAGAGAACACCCAGGAAGTGCACGCCATTGTTCCTGTGCCAATCGCTTCTTATCTGCTGAATGAAAAACGTTCTGCAGTGAATGCGATTGAAACTCGTCAGGACGGCGTGCGCTGTGTGATTGTGCCAAACGATCAGATGGAAACCCCGCACTACCATGTGCTGCGCGTTCGCAAAGGGGAAGAAACCCCAACCTTAAGCTACATGCTGCCGAAGCTGCATGAAGAAGCGATGGCACTGCCGTCTGAAGAAGAGTTCGCTGAACGTAAGCGTCCGGAACAACCTGCGCTGGCTACCTTTGCCATGCCGGATGTGCCGCCAGCACCAACCCCAGCTGAACCTGCCGCGCCTGTCGTAGCCCCAGCACCTAAAGCTGCACCGGCAACACCAGCAGCTCCTGCACAACCTGGGCTGTTAAGCCGCTTCTTCGGCGCACTGAAAGCGCTGTTCAGCGGTGGGGAAGAAACCAAGCCGACCGAGCAACCAGCACCGAAAGCAGAAGCGAAACCGGAACGTCAACAGGATCGTCGCAAGCCTCGTCAGAACAACCGCCGTGATCGTAATGAGCGCCGCGACACCCGTAGTGAACGTACTGAAGGCAGCGATAATCGCGAAGAAAACCGTCGTAATCGTCGCCAGGCACAGCAGCAGACTGCCGAGACGCGTGAGAGCCGTCAGCAGGCTGAGGTAACGGAAAAAGCACGTACCACCGACGAGCAGCAAGCGCCGCGTCGTGAACGTAGCCGCCGCCGTAACGATGATAAACGTCAGGCGCAACAAGAAGCGAAGGCGCTGAATGTTGAAGAGCAATCTGTTCAGGAAACCGAACAGGAAGAACGTGTACGTCCGGTTCAGCCGCGTCGTAAACAGCGTCAGCTCAATCAGAAAGTGCGTTACGAGCAAAGCGTAGCCGAAGAAGCGGTAGTCGCACCGGTGGTTGAAGAAACTGTCGCTGCCGAACCAATTGTTCAGGAAGCGCCAGCTCCACGCACAGAACTGGTGAAAGTCCCGCTGCCAGTCGTAGCGCAAGCTGCACCAGAACAGCAAGAAGAGAACAATGCCGATAACCGTGACAACGGTGGCATGCCGCGTCGTTCTCGCCGCTCGCCTCGTCACCTGCGCGTGAGTGGTCAGCGTCGTCGTCGCTATCGTGACGAGCGTTATCCAACCCAATCGCCAATGCCTTTGACCGTAGCGTGCGCATCTCCGGAACTGGCCTCTGGCAAAGTCTGGATCCGCTATCCAATTGTACGTCCGCAAGATGTACAGGTCGAAGAGCAGCGCGAACAGGAAGAAGTACAAGTGCAGCCGATGGTGACTGAGGTCCCTGTCGCCGCCGCTGTCGAACCTGTTGTTAGCGCACCGGTTGTTGAAGAAGTGGCTGAAGTTGTAGAAGCCCCCGTTCAGGTTGCCGAACCGCAACCTGAAGTGGTTGAAACGACGCATCCTGAAGTGATTGCCGCCGCGGTAACTGAACAGCCGCAGGTGATTACCGAGTCTGATGTTGCCGTAGCCCAGGAAGTTGCAGAACACGCAGAACCGGTGGTTGAACCGCAGGAAGAGACGGCTGATATTGAAGAAGTTGCCGAAACTGCTGAGGTTGTGGTTGCTGAACCTGAAGTTGTTGCTCAACCTGCCGCGCCAGTCGTCGCTGAAGTCGCAGCAGAAGTTGAAACGGTAGCCGCGGTTAAACCTGAGGTCACCGTTGAGCATAACCACGCTACCGCGCCAATGACGCGCGCTCCGGCACCGGAATATGTTCCGGAGGCACCGCGTCACAGTGACTGGCAGCGCCCTACTTTTGCCTTCGAAGGCAAAGGTGCCGCAGGTGGTCATACGGCAACGCATCATGCCTCTGCCGCTCCTGCGCGTCCGCAACCTGTTGAGTAATAATTAGCTCAAGCAATCAAGCCCTGGTAACTGCCAGGGCTTTTTTATTTCATCTTTAAATCAACATATTAAAATTCATCAAATGGCATCCTTGCTAACCAACAATACAAAATAGGCAAAAAAATGCCCGCCCCGGCGATCCCAGAGCGGGCAGACAAAACATACCCAGTTTCATGATATGTTTTAAAGCGAGCTTATTTGTTGAGCTGGAAGAGCGACAATCCCTGCATATCGGTAAATGCTTTATACGATGCCTGCAATGCCGTTTGCTGCATGATGTAAGATGAAATAGTTGCATTCCAGTCCACATCAACCAGATCGCTCATCTGCTGCGTTTGCCCTAAAGCGCGATCGCTACCTAATGAATCCAGCGACTCCAGTTCGTTCAGCTGCGTGCCTAATTCCGCGCGAACAGTCAGCACATTGTTCAGCGAGTTTTTCAGTCCGCGGTTGGTTTTATCCAGTGCCGCAGCGGCGGTTTCTTTATCCGCTTCGCTATCCGCGACCGGCGTTTTCAGGGCTGCGATGGCACTATCCAGCATGGCAAAAAGATTGGTTTCAGAAGCGCTACCGTCTGGTTCCGCTACCGCGTTGCTGGTAATACTGTCGAAAATTTTGTCACCCGTGTGCCCTATCACCATCGAACGCGAAGCATCGACCTGTTGTTTAATACTTTCTGCTCCGCCAACATATTCGCCGTCTGCCACACTAAACGGCGCAGTTTCTGTTTTATAACCGGCAAAAATGTAGCGCCCGTTACCGTCAGTGGTGTTCGCCAGATTCAGCAACTGGTCACGAAGCCCCTGAATATCCGTAGCCAGCGAGGCCCGGTCATCGTCACTCAAGGTGCCATTGCTGGCGTAGACAATTTTTTCCTGAGCATTCTGGATAGCGGTGGTGACCTGGCTAAGTACACTCTCTTCCAGTGACACTTTTTGAGTGGCGAAAGTACGCGCCAGCGTGTACTGGCTGTTTTGCGCCTGTGCCTGGGAGAGAACAACAGCTTGTGATGCAGCAATGGGATCATCTGAAGGGTTAACGACTCGCTTACCCGTCGACATCTGTTCACCGTACTTCATCCATTCTGCCTGAGAATTGGTGATGCCGCGCATGTTTTGCTGGTACATCATCTGGGTACTGAAACGCATTTTATCTCCCCTTAGCGAATGTTAACCAGCGCATCAAAAATCGCGTTTGCCGTCTGCAGAACCTGCGCATTCGCGAGGTAATACTGCTGAAAACGTTGCAGATTTCCGTACTCCTCATCGAGATTGACACCGGAAATCGACTGCTGCTGATTGGAAAGCTGCGTCACCACATTACCTTGCGTGGTGCTACTGGTTTTCAACGTCGCGGTTTTATTACCGATATCACTCACTAACGAGGCATAAGCGTCGTTAAAGGATTTCGCACCGCCCACCGTTTTACTGTTGCTTTGCAGATCGAGCAGGGCCTGACCGTTGCGGTTGTCGCTATCACCCGCATCTTCTGCGCTCGCCATGGCGATTTTCGCTTCGTCGGTGATTAATACATCCATGTTGACGATGGCGTCACTTACCGGTTTCAGTGTGAAGCTGTCGTTAACGGCAGGCGTTCCTGTAAACGTCAACTCCAGACCATCAAATGCCACTTTACCGTTGGCATCCGGCGTCACCGTAAAAGTGGTATTGCTGGCAAGGCGGGTGACCTGCCACTGATTATTATCGAACGAGATTTTGTAATCTGTCGCCAGTACCGCGGAGGCATCAGTTACCGTTGCACCGATCGCAACGTCACCTTTGTTTTTCGTGTTTTGCAGAACCGCGGGCTTACCGATAGCAAAGAAATCTTCACCGGCATCGCCGTTAGCATCAAATCCGGCTTTGTGTTGGGTGTTGAAAGCCTCGGCAAATGCCAGCGCCATTTGTCCAAGCGTATTACGCGTCTGGTCCAGATCCTGAGAACGGAATGTCAGAATGCCGCCCAGCGACCCGGTATTCAGTAATTTTTCAGGGATCTCAATATTGCCTGCCGTCCCATCAACATAAGCGACAGTCGTACGAGAAGGGTCGGCGCTGGAAGGAACTGCCGCAAGTTGCCGCGCCGTACTTCCCTGAACCAGTGAGTAGCCATTGGCCATCGTGATGTTATAAGTGCCACCATCCTGAACGCTGACTTCTACGCCAACAATCTGGTTTAATTCGCTCACCAGTTGATCGCGTTGATCCAGCAGATTGTTAGGTGACGCCCCTGCCCCCACGCCTGTCAGGCGGGAGATCTGATCGTTCAGGCTGGCGATTTGTTTAGCGTAATTGTTGATCTGATCAACGCTGGCACCTATCGCGATATTGACCTGTTTGTCCTGGTCGCGCAGATATTGATCGGTGGTTTTAAACTGATTTACCAACCCTTCTGATTTCCCAATCAGCGCCTGGCGCGCTGCCGGATCTTCCGCGTTACTCACCAGCGTTTGCAGGCTGGTGAAAAAATCCTGCATCTGTGTTGCCAGCGAAGAGGTACTGGTGGAGAGCATATTGTCGATTTTCGACATCTGCTCATAGCGGGCAGTCAGGCCGCTACTTTGCGTCTGCGCAGCACGTAACTGGTTGGTAATAAACGCATCATACTCACGCTGCACACCAGAAACGTAGACGCCATTGCCAACCCAGCCGCCAGCGCCCAACGTGCTATTGGCCTGCGCCATAATAGTGGTTTGGCGGGTATATCCGGCAACGTTATAGCTGGAGATATTATTACTTGCCGTATTTAACGCCGCCTGGGCCGCGTTCAGTCCGCTCATGGCGTTATTGATCAAGCTGGACATGGAGGTTCCTTATAAGCCTTCAATTACAGAGTATTATCGGCAGCGACCCGCCGGACTTGAGTTATTCAGAACAGATTATCAATGTTCATGCTGTAGGTTTTGCTCACCTTGTCGCTTATCGATTTCATTTGCTGAATCATGTTGGTGAGTTTACGGGCATAGTGAGGATCGGTGGCATAGCCCGCGTCCTGTAGGGCCTGCGCCCCCTGCTCCGCACTCGCGGCGGTCGTCACGGCGGCGTAGCGCGGGTTACGTGTTAACAGCCCAACGTAATCCGACAATGCTTCCAGATACGAGCTGTAGACCCGAAACTTCGCTTTTACTTTCTTCGCTTCGCCGTTTTCATATTCAGTCGTGGTAATTTCAGTGACTGGCCCTTTCCAGTTGCCAGAGGCTTTGACACCAAACAGGTTATAGCTCGGCTCGCCGTTTTCACGGCGGATTTGCCGTTGTCCCCAGCCAGATTCCAGCGCCGCCTGAGCGAGGATCAAATGATGTGGCACACCACTTTGCTGGCTTGCCAGTTGGGCTGGCAGCGAGAGTTGCGCGAGGAATGCTTTACTGTCACCCGGCAGCGAATCATCGTAGTTACGTGGTACGGCCTTTTGCACCAGCTGCGAAAGCGTCTGATTTTGATAACGCACCACGGTTTCGAGCGGGAATTTCATCGGTGCTGCTGGCGTGGACTCCTCTGGCAATGGTTGTTCTGGCGTCATCTGTTTAACCATCATCTCTGCCAGCCCCAGACCTTTGCCCGCCGTCATCTGTTGGGCAATCTGCTGGTCATACATACTGGTATACAGGCGAGTGTGCTCGCTGCTGAACAGGCCATCTTTTGGTAAAGCGTCGCGCATGCTTTTCAACATCATCTGCACGAACATCCCTTCCACCTGGCGGGCCACCGGACGGATATTTGCCGCCGGATCTTCGCCCGCTTTCGCCTTAAGTTCGTTGAGCGATTGTGCATCCCAGGCCGCACTTGCCAGTAGTTTGCTGTCGCTGATCATCAGATGATTTCCAGTTTTGCCCGCAGACATCCCGCACTTTGCATTGATTGCAGTATGGACATCAGATCCATCGGCGTAGCGCCCAGCGCATTGAGCGCACGCACCACGTTATTGAGGCTGGCGCTGGAACGTACGCTTTGCAGCGAACCGCCGCTCTGGCGTAAATCGATCTGCGTTTGTGGCGTTACCACGGTCTGCCCGCCACCAAACGGTGTATCTGGCTGGCTGACATTGGCCTGACGATTGACCGTAACCGAGAGATTCCCCTGCGCTACTGCGCAGCTGTCGAGGGTCACTTCGCGATTCATCACCACCGAACCGGTACGCGAGTTAATCACTACTTTGGCGTCCTGCGGGGTGACATTAACCTGCATATTCTGGATATCGGCAAGGAAACGGACCTGGGAACTGTTGCCACTTGGTACGCGCACCTGAATAGTCCGCGCATCTAACGCGGTGGCGCTGCCATATCCACGCACGCGGTTGATGGTGTCAGCGATTTGCTGCGCCATGCTGAAATCTTCGTCGTTAAGTTGCAAATTAAGGGTATTCCCGACGCCAAACTGGCTGGGCAATTCACGTTCAATAACCGCACCATTGGTGATCCGTCCACCGTTCAGTTGGTTCACCTGAACACTGCTACCGCCAGCGGAGGCTCCTGCGCCGCCAACCAGAATATTGCCCTGCGCCAGCGCATACACCTGACTGTCAACGCCCTTAAGCGGTGTCATCAACAACGTACCTCCACGCAAGCTTTTGGCATTACCCATGGAAGAAACCACCACATCGATGGTTTGCCCCTGACGTCCAAACGGTGGAAGTGACGCTGTCACCATAACCGCAGCGACGTTTTTTAGCTGCATATTAGTGCCCGTCGGAACGGTAATTCCCAGCTGTGAGAGCATGTTATTAAGCGTTTGTGTGGTAAACGGCGTCTGAGTTGTCTGGTCACCTGTACCATCAAGCCCCACCACCAGGCCATAGCCAATCAGTGAGTTTTGCCTTACCCCCTGAACACTGGTGAGATCGCGAATACGCTCAGCCTGAGCCGCCGTGGTAACCAGTAAAAGAATTAATGCAGAGAGAAATTTAATCACCACAGCCTCACTTACATTGGTGACAGGTTGAGGAAGAAACGCTGCAACCAGCCCATATTTTGTGCTTCGTTAATGTAGCCATTGCCTACGTATTCAATGCGCGCATCCGCCACCTGAGTAGACGGTACGGTATTGCTGCCGCTGATAGTGCGTGGATTAACTACACCAGAGAAGCGAATAAATTCGGTACCCTGATTAATGGCGATCTGTTTTTCACCCACCACATGCAGGTTGCCGTTGACCAGTACCTGGTCAACCGTCACCGTCAACGTGCCGCTAAAGGTATTGCTGGCATTGGCCCCGCCCTTTCCGTTGAACGTGTTACCACCGGAGGCTTCGACATCGGCACGAGCGTTACCAAACAGCCCCTGCAAATAGCGTGGCACAGTATCAAAGCCAAAATTAGTTTTACCGTCACGGCTGGCATTCGCAGAGGAGCTTTTGCTGGCGCTGACGTTCTCCTGCAACACGATGGTCAGCGTATCGCCAATATTGCGTGGTCGACGATCTTCAAACAGCGGTTGATAGCCATAGTTAATCGGCTGAGCAGACTGGAAAATAGAACCGTTGGCGACGGGCGTCGGACCGGGAACCGGTTGTGCACTGGTCGCCCCCTGTACCAGCGGCGTGGAGGGTATCCAGGCGCAGCCGGTTAGTGAAAGCACCAACAAGCTGGAAATGGCATAAGTATGCGCAGCGTTTTTTTGCATGGCTATCATCTTCAAAAATCAGTAAACCGGTGAATCTGCCACCGGTTATGCCTTAGAGTTGCGTCAGTTTTTGCAGCATCTGATCGGTGGTGGATACCGCTTTACTGTTGATTTCGTAAGCGCGTTGCACCTGAATCATATTGACCAGTTCTTCCGCCACGTTGACGTTAGACGTTTCAACATACCCTTGATACAGCAGTCCCGCGCCGTTCAGGCCCGGCGTGCTTTCGTTCGGTGCACCGGAGGATTGCGTTTCGGTGTAGAGGTTTTCGCCAATACTCTCCAGTCCGGTATCATTCATAAAGGTGGTGAGATTGAGCTGCCCAACCTGAACCGGAGCTGCCTGGCCTTGTTGTGTTACGCTGACCACGCCATCACGACCGATGGTGATACTTAGCGCATTCGCCGGTATGGTGATCGCTGGCTGCACCTGAAAACCACCAGCCGTCACCAGCTGCCCGTTCTGATCCACCTGGAAAGAGCCGTCACGGGTATAGGCTGATGAGCCATCTGGCAACATCACCTGGAAAAAGCCCTGCCCTTTAATCGCGACATCTTTACTGTTATTGGTTTGCGACAGGTTGCCCTGGCTGTGTAAGCGTTCAGTGGCGACCGGGCGTACCCCCGTGCCGATTTGTAATCCGGAGGGTAAGGTGGTTTGTTCGGAAGACTGTGCCCCCGGCTGGCGAATGGTTTGATAAAGCAGATCTTCAAACACCGCGCGCTGACGCTTAAAACCGTTAGTACTGACGTTTGCCAGGTTGTTGGCAATGACGTCCATATTGGTTTGCTGGGCGTCAAGGCCCGTTTTGGCGATCCATAATGAACTGATCATAAAATGTCCTGTAGTGGATTAGTGACAAGCAGAGCAGAAGCACGCGGCGGTGCGCATTTCCCCTCACCCTAACCTCTCCCCAAAGGGGCGAGGGAACAGTCCGCGCGCTTTTATTGCAATGTCATCAATCGATTAATTAACTCATCGACAGCAGTTGGTTGGCACGGCCTGCGTTATCATCGACGCTGCTGATCACCTTCATCTGCATTTCAAAACGCCGCGCGCTGGCAATCATGTCGCTCATTGCCGCAACGGCATTGACGTTACTGCCTTCCAGAACACCCGACATCACACGCAAGGTTGGCTCTGCCTGCAGTACAGGCCCACGCGTGGCCTGGCTTTCTGCGCTTAAACGAAAAATGCCGTCGTCACCGCGCTGCACTTCGCTGCCCGTGGCTTTCACCAGTTTCAGACGCCCCACTGGCGCAACCGTATTTGCCGGATCGCCCGGATTCAGCGCCGAGATTGTGCCATCGGCAGCAATAGTGATTTCCGCCCCTTCCGGCACAGCAATTGGCCCCGCCTCGCCTATCACCGGATGCCCCTGAATTGTCAGTTGCCCAGTGGGATCAACCTGAATGCTGCCATTACGCGTATACCCTTCGCTGCCGTCAGCGGTCTGCACGGCCAGCCAGCCATCCTGCTGCAACGCAACGTCCAGCGGGCGCGAGGTGTAATCCATCTTGCCGGGCGTCATGTCTGCACCCGGCGTTGACGCCGTTACCAGCGTGCGCGTAGGCAGTGAAAGCCCTTCCACCGGCACTGCGCGCAAGGCGTTTAACTGCGCGCGAAAACCGGGCGTAGAGGCATTGGCCAGATTACTGGCGGTTACCGCCTGTTGATTCAACGTCTGGCTGGCTGCTCCCATCGCGGTATAAATTGCGTGATCCATTGAGCTATCCCGTCAGCGATTAGCGTAAGTTAACCAGCGTGTTGAGGATCTGGTCCTGGGTTTTGATGGTCTGGGCGTTAGACTGATAGTTACGCTGAGCAACGATCATATTGACCAGTTCTTTACTGAGATCGACGTTAGACGCTTCCAGCGCACCGTTGGTCAGGGTGCCAAAGTTGCCCGTCCCGGCTGTCCCCAACAGCGCCACGCCAGAAGATTGCGTCGCAGACCAGACGTTGTCGCCTTCGGATGCCAGACCTTCGTTGTTGGCAAAGTTCGCCAGTACAATCTGCCCCAGCAGTTGGGTTTGTTCGTTGGAATAGTTGCCGACAACCGTACCGTCATCATTGATTTGATAACTCACCAGATCGCCCGGTTTGTAGCCGTTCTGGGTGGTTGCCACAATGTTGTTAGCACCGGTATTTTGCTGCATGGAGTTGAGGAAACTCAGGCTAAACGTGGCGGGATCTGCGCCGTTAATTGCGCCAGTGGAAATATTCGCTGTTGGATCTGAGGTCAGAACGCCATTGGCATTAAACACCAGTGTTGTCGCTGTCTTCGCAATGCTGTTTGGATCACTACTATCCTGGGTGTAGACCTGCCAGTTATTATCCCCGGTCTTCACAAAGTAGACGCTCATGTCATGAGCATTACCCTGACTATCGAAAACAGTCACCGAACCTTTTTTGTTATAGCTATCCGCATTGCTGGCATCAAATGCGTTAA
Organism: Escherichia sp. WS3227_2; assembly: GCF_046486495.1. Taxonomy (NCBI): domain Bacteria; kingdom Pseudomonadati; phylum Pseudomonadota; class Gammaproteobacteria; order Enterobacterales; family Enterobacteriaceae; genus Escherichia; species Escherichia sp. WS3227_2. The sequence goes on along the minus strand of NZ_JBJQLG010000005.1, from coordinate 123,303 downwards.
CAGAGGGAAGCGGATCACTGGAATTCAGGTTGATCTGCATCGACGCCGTGGTGGTAGTTTTCGCTGCCATCAGGGTATTCGGGATCGAAATATTGGTCGGATTCGCCCCTTGCTGAATAGTCGGCGGCGTACCGGTTGCCGGGTAACCCGTCAGCTGTAAACCTTGCATATTCACCAGGTTACGGTTTTCATCCAGCTTAAATTGTCCGTTACGGCTGTAGAACACCGAACCGTTGCTGTCTACCAGACGGAAAAAACCGTTCTGGCTGATAGCAACGTCCAGACCACGCCCGGTGTTGGTGGTCGTGCCATCGGTAAAGTCCTGAGTGATACCGGCAACTTTTACCCCCAGTCCCACTTTCGAACCGGCAAACATATCGGCAAAAGAGGCCGTGCCTGATTTAAAGCCGTAGGTGGCGGAGTTGGCGATATTGTTGCCAATAACATCGAGGTTGGTGGCGGCAGCGTTTAATCCGCTAACCGCTTGAGAAAAGGCCATGACTGACTCCTGAAATGTGAAGGCTTAAATTATCTGCCGTACTTCGTCGAGGGTGGTGGTGCCGTAAGTGCCGAGATCCAGCGTATTACCGTTGTTGCCGCGGATCACACCCTGCACCAAAGCAAACTGCAGCGGCTGGGCAACCAGTTGTGTACCACCGTTACTGGCGCTAATCGCTACGTTGTAAGAACCGTTCGGCGCAGTGCTGCCGTCAGTCAACGTACCGTCCCAGGTGAAACTGTGGACTCCGGCGGTCAGTTCACCAATATCAATGGTGCGCACAACCGCGCCATTTTTATCGGTGATGGTGGCCGTAACTTTGTCTGCCGCCTGTTGCAGCTCAACACCAAACGGCGTGGTCGTGGTCACAGCCCCTTCTTCACTGCCGGTTCCCGCAAGAACAGTGGTGCCGGGGATCATCACGCCGTGACCGATCAGGTTACTGGCCTGTAACGACTGGCTGTTATCAATCTGTCCGGAAATAGATCCGAGCGTGGTATTGAGTTTTTCAATCCCGCTGACCGTGCTGATTTGTGCCAGTTGCGACGTCAGCTCGTTATTTTCCATTGGATTGGTCGGGTCCTGGTTTTTCAGCTGCGCCACCAACAAAGTCAGAAAACTGCTTTGTAAATCTGCGGCGTTGCTGCCCGTGAGCGAACTACTACTGGTGGTGCTGACGCCGGTATTTGTCGGATCGGTGGTGGTTACCGCAATGGACATAGCTTTCTCCTTTATTGACCGAGCGTAAGGGTTTTCAGCATCATGCTTTTCACCGTGTTGAGCACTTCAACATTGGCCTGATAGCTGCGTGACGCCGACATGGTGTTAACCATCTCTCCGACGACATCAACGTTTGGCATTTTCACGTAGCCCTTTGCATCCGCCAGCGGATTACCCGGTTCATAAACCAGTTTGTCCGGGGCCTGACTTTCTATAACATCGGCAACCTTTACGCCGCCTGTCGCAGCACCTGGTGCAGCGTTAACCTGGAATACCACCTGTTTTGCCCGATATGGCTGTCCATCGGGACCGGTCACGCTATCAGCATTCGCCAGATTACTGGCCGCCACGTTCAGGCGCTGGGACTGGGCAGTTAACGCCGACCCGGCGATATCAAAAATATTCAGCAGTGCCATCCGTTAATTTCCGCTCTGTAAAACGTTCATCATGCCTTTGATTTGCCCGCTCAACGCGCTAAGGCTCATCTGGTATTGCAGGCTGTTATCGGCAAACTGGGTGCGTTCGCGATCCATATCGACGGTATTACCGTCAAGCGAAGGCTGGTCCGGAATACGGTATTGCAGTTCTGCGGTAGGAGGGGTCAGCGCCTGCGCCGGAATGTGTTGCGTTGAGGTCATCGTCAGTGCAACCACACTGGTTGCATCCCGTCCACGTTGCATGACTTTTTTAAGTTCACTGGCAAAATCGATATCGCGCGCCTGATAACCAGGGGTATCGGCATTGGCGATGTTTGCTGCCAGCACTTCCTGACGCTGGGCGCGCAGATTGAGCGCCTCTTGTTGAAAACGTAAGGCGGCGTCGAGCTTATCGAGCATATCTCCTCCGCAGGTATCAAAATTCTGCCATCAGCTTAAATGCCTTTACGCGCGCGTTATCGGCGGAATAAACGCAAAATGGGTCGCTATTTATGCCGTTGATGGTCATTGCGGACAGGTACAATTCACGTTGTAGAAATGGCAGGGGGCGAAAATGCTGGCAATAAAACGTAGCGTGGCAATCATCGCGATACTGTTCAGTCCGTTAAGTGCGGCGAGCAATCTCACATCGCAATTGCACACCTTTTTTAGCGCCCAGCTCGCGGGGGTAAGTGATGAGGTTCGTGTTTCTATTCGTACAGCGCCCAATCTACTACCGCCGTGCGAGCAGCCATTGCTTTCGATGAGCAATAATTCCCGCCTGTGGGGCAATGTGAATGTGTTGGCACGCTGCGGTAACGACAAACGATATTTACAGGTTAATGTGCAGGCCACAGGAAATTATGTGGTTGCCGCAATGCCCATTGTGCGGGGAGGAAAGCTGGAAGCTGGCAATGTCAAACTGAAACGCGGACGGCTGGACACCTTGCCACCGCGTACGGTGCTGGATATCAATCAACTTGTTGATGCCGTTAGCCTGCGCGATCTATCACCCGATCAACCTATCCAGTTAACCCAGTTTCGCCAGGCATGGCGGGTAAAAGCGGGACAACGCGTCAACGTGATCGCCAGTGGTGATGGGTTTAGCGCCAACGCAGAAGGTCAGGCGCTGAACAATGCAGCCGTCGCACAGAATGCGCGGGTGCGCATGGTATCGGGACAGGTGGTCAGCGGCGTTGTTGATGCAGATGGGAATATTCTTATAAACCTGTAAGCTGTTAAAGATTACCCGTCCCTTGCCGATAAATAAGCAACACATGATAAAAGCGCCCTCAATGAGGAATAAACCATGAGTATTGATCGCACTTCGCCTCTGAAGCCCGTAAGCACCGTTCAACCGCGCGAAACCATTGACGCGCCGGTAACGAACACCCGGGCGGCAAAAACAACCGCCTCCACCAGCACCAGTGTGACGTTAAGCGACGCGCAAGCAAAACTGATGCAACCCGGCAGCAGTGATATCAATCTTGAACGTGTCGAAGCGTTAAAACTGGCGATTCGTAACGGTGAACTAAAAATGGACACCGGCAAAATTGCCGATGCGCTGATCAACGAAGCGCAGCAAGACTTGCAGAGTAACTGATCGTATGACGCGTCTTGCAGAGATCCTCGACCAGATGTCCGCTGTGCTTAACGATCTCAAAACGGTAATGGATCAAGAGCAGCAACATCTCTCTATGGGGCAGATCAACGGCAGCCAGTTGCAATGGATTACAGAACAAAAAAGCTCTCTGCTGGCGACGCTGGATTACCTCGAACAGTTACGCAGGAAAGAACCCAATGCAGCAAATAGCGTTGATATTAGTCAACGCTGGCAGGAAATTACTGTGAAAACGCAGCAACTACGCCAAATGAATCAACATAACGGCTGGTTACTGGAAGGACAGATTGAGCGCAATCAACAGGCGCTGGAAATGTTGAAACCGCATCAGGAACCGACGCTATATGGAGCGAACGGTCAGACCTCAACAACCCATCGCGGCGGTAAAAAGATTACGATCTGAAGATTATCTCCGGCCTGCACTGCAGGCCGGAATGCATTGTTACACCGTCCGGCGGGCAAACTCTTTAACTTTGAAGCCCAGTACCGCCAGTGCAGCGAAGTACGCGGCAATCCCCGCCAGCACGACCGCCATTAAACGCAGTAAGCGCCAGGGCATGGTACCCAATGACCACTCCGGCATGATATGTAACATACCTAAAAGCACGCCAGACATCACCAGTACCGCTACCACCAGACGCAACAGAAACGCCATCCAGCCAGGTTGCGGGGTAAAGATTTTCTGCTTACGCAACTGCCAGTAAAGCAGCGAAGCATTCAGACACGCCGCCAGACCAATAGAAAGTGACAGCCCGGCATGTTTCAACGGACCGATAAACGCCAGGTTCATCAATTGCGTTAAAATCAGCGTAACGATGGCAATTTTCACTGGCGTTTTAATGTCCTGGCGGGAATAAAAGCCAGGAGCCAACACTTTCACTACAATCAGGCCAATCAAACCCACCGAGTAGGCAATTAACGCCCGCTGGGTCATCAGCGCATCAAAGGCGGTAAATTTACCGTACTGGAACAGCGAAACGGTCAACGGACCTGAAAGAATGCCCAACGCAACCGCACTCGGCAGCGCCAACAGGAAACAAAGACGCAGCCCCCAGTCCATCAAACGGTTGTATTCATCATGATTGCCACTGGCAAAACTTTTCGACAGCGACGGCAGCAAAATGGTGCCAAGCGCCACGCCCAGCACACCGGACGGAAACTCCATTAAGCGGTCGGCGTAATACATCCAAGACACCGAACCGGAAGCAAGAAACGAGGCAAAAATGGTGTTGATGATTAAGGAGATCTGGCTCACAGAGACGCCAAGGATCGCCGGTCCCATCTGTTTCACCACGCGCATTGCTCCGGCATCGTGGAAGTTAATGCGCGGCAGGACCAGCATGCCGATCTTCTTCAGGTGCGGTAGCTGATACACCAGCTGCAGGACGCCGCCGACCGTAACAGCCCACGCCAGCGCCAGCACCGGTGGGTTAAAGTACGGTGCGGCAAACAGCGCGAAACCAATCATGCTGATGTTAAGCAGTGTTGGAGCAAACGCCGGAATCGAGAAGCGGTTCCACGTATTCAGAATCGCTCCCACCAGCGACGCCAGGGAGATCAGCAAGATATAGGGAAAGGTAATCTTTAGTAGCTGGCTGGTCAGGGCAAATTTGTCAGCTGTGTCAGCGAAGCCTGGCGCGGTCACCATGATCACCCAAGGTGCAGCGAGCATGCCTGCGACCGTCACAACCGCCAGCGCGAGTGTCAGCAGGCCAGAAACATAAGAGACAAAGACCCGCGTGGCGTCTTCACCCTGCTTGCTTTTGTATTCCGCCAGAATCGGTACAAATGCCTGGGAAAATGCCCCTTCGGCAAAGATACGGCGTAACAAGTTAGGAAGTTTAAAAGCGACGAAAAAGGCGTCGGTTGCCATCCCTGCGCCAAAGATTCTGGCGACAATTGCGTCACGTGCGAAGCCAAGCACACGCGAAAACATGGTCATCGAGCTGACGGCGGCCAGCGATTTTAATAAATTCATCGGTGTTCTAATCCAGACCCACGGGCAAAACGCCTGCAAGGCAGGCGCTGAAAGAGGCGAATAGTCTACCTGGATTATGGTGAATTGCTACCGCCAGATGTTACAGGGTTTATTCACTCATCGCATCGCGCCAGATCTTGTCAACGATACGTTGCGCCAGCACTGCCTGTTCGCCGGCGGTTTGCGGAACTGTCTGATTTTGCACGCATTCAATGAAGTGCCGCGCACAGCCGACAAATCCACGTTGCTCAAGCGTACTCTGCCAACCAGGAATCGGTTTATTCACTACACCCTGCCCACGCTCCTCACGCCATTCGCGCATATCTGTAATGTCGATGAGCGCACCGTCAGTCACGGCCTGCACGGTTTCACGCTGACTTCCGGCACGGCGATGCATACAGGTGGTGATCTGCAAAGGGCCGGCCGAAAAATGGTGCTCGGCAAACAGCATTTCGCCAGCGTCGTTAGTCAGTAGCGTACCGCCATCCAGAGAGGCTTTGCCGCCCGACAACCACAGCGCGGTATCCACCACATGCAGATAATCATCCAGCAACGTGAAATAAAGATCGTGTGGCCCGACGCTATTGCTACGATGTTTATCCATTCTTAGCGAGGCTGCGGTGGCGAGTTGCGTTTTTAACTCACCGTAGAGTGGTGCGAAACGACGGTTAAAACCGACCATCAACGTCAGTTTTTTCCGTGCCGCAAGTTCCACCAGCCGTTCAGCATCGCGCAGATTTTCTGCCAGCGGTTTATCGACACAGACATGTACCCCCGCATTGAGTAACGTACTGACCACGTCAAAGTGGCTGGCGGTGCTGGAATGCACAAAAACCGCATCGCAACTGGCGGCAAGGCTGGATAACGAATCGGCATAAGGAATGCGCCAGCTGTCACAAATTGGCAAGGCTTTCGCGCGCGTAGGCGACCACGCACCTTGTAACGTCCAGTCAGACGCTGCCGCCAGCACCGGTAACCACGCCTTTTGCGCGATGCCGCCTAACCCCACTACGCCGATACGTAATTTTTTCACTTTAATCTCCCAGATGGGCCAGCAACGAATCAAGACGCTGTTTCAGTTCTGCCACTTCGATTTCCAGGGCTTCAACGCGTGCCTGTAAATCACCGTCAACCGCGTTCGACATATCCATCACCGCCGGCTGATCTTCAACCTCACCACTGAAAAGATGCATGTAGCGGCTTTCACGTTTACCCGGTTCGCGGGCCAGACGCACCACAAAAGGACCATCTTCGCGATTTGCCAGTTGTTCCAGCGTCGACTCCACTTCCGCCATATCGCTGAATTCATACATTCGCGCGGCGCGGCTGCGCAGTTCACCCGGCGTCTGGGCACCACGCAATAACAACGTGGTGATTAACGCCACTTCTGCGGCGCTCAGTTTCAGATCGCCAAATTCTGAATTACAAAAACGTTGCTCATATTTGGTGACCCGATTACCAAAACCGCTCACTGTGCGTAGATAATGACGTTTGACCAGATTATCCAGCTGTTCCTGCACTTCGGATTCACTCAGATTCATGACCGGTTCACGGTTCGTTTTCTGATTACAGGCCGTGACTACACCATTGACTGAGAGCGGGTATTGCTCCGGCGTGGTCACCTGCTTTTCCAGCAAGCAACCAATCACGCGAGCTTCAAGGGCAGTAAGTTGATATTTCATGAGATTCTCCTTAGCGGCCGGGCGTCCAGTCTGGGGTAGTTAATGCCGTCAGTACGTGATCGCGCCATTGTCCATCAATCAACAGATAGTCTTTCGCATAGCCTTCTTTTTCAAAACCCAGTCGCGCCAGTAAATCACCGCTGCGTTTATTGTGCGGCATATAATTAGCCATAATGCGATGAATATGTTGGGTGCGCTGCATATAACGAATGGCTGCGGTCAGGGCTTCAAACATGAGTCCTTTGCCCTGCCATTTTTGCCCAATCGAATAACCGAGATAGCAGGCATGAAAAGAGCCACGAACAACATTGGAAAAATTGGCAACGCCAATAATCTCTTTTTCGTCCGGGTCGAATAAGCCAAAGTAGAAAGCTGAACCTTGTTTATGAAATTCGTTAATCATCCCTAGCCTGGCCTGCCAGCCTGATGGATAACAGTGGCTTTCGTCGCGCACTGGCTCCCAGGGCTTGAGGAAATGGCGATTCTCTGCGTAATAATCCGCAAGACGCCAGGCATCACGATCATGCACCAGACGCACGACCAGTCGGTCTGTGGTTAAGCGCACTTTTGGCACGTTACTGCGATAGCCAAACATTCTATACCTACTCCTTCCCGTAACGTCTTTAATACGCTGTAAGTATTACTATACCTGCGCAACCAGACCCTGTGAAAAGTCCAGAATGCCATTTTCTGCATTATTCACATATTTGATAAAAACTCTCTATCAAAGCGACGTTTTGATAAAAAAATATTGTCCCCGAAGTGATGGGAAAAGTCTTAGCGGCAATGCAGAATAGAAAGTGCTCATCTTTTATTTCCCGGGAGGGGAAATGTCCCGCGTGTCGCAGGCGAGGAACCTGGGTAAATATTTCCTGCTCATCGATAATATGCTGGTCGTGCTGGGGTTCTTTGTTGTCTTCCCGCTGATCTCTATCCGCTTCGTTGATCAAATGGGCTGGGCCGCCGTCATGGTCGGTATTGCCCTCGGCCTACGCCAGTTTATTCAGCAAGGTCTGGGTATTTTCGGCGGAGCAATTGCCGACCGCTTTGGTGCCAAACCGATGATTGTTACCGGTATGCTGATGCGTGCCGCCGGATTCGCCACGATGGGTATCGCCCACGAACCGTGGCTATTGTGGTTTTCATGCCTGCTCTCGGGACTCGGCGGCACGTTGTTTGATCCGCCGCGTTCGGCGCTGGTGGTGAAACTAATCCGTCCACAACAGCGTGGTCGTTTTTTCTCGCTGTTGATGATGCAGGACAGTGCCGGTGCGGTCATTGGCGCATTGTTGGGTAGCTGGCTGTTGCAATACGACTTTCGCCTGGTCTGCGCCACAGGGGCAGTTTTGTTTGTGCTGTGTGCAGCGTTCAATGCGTGGTTGTTACCGGCATGGAAACTCTCCACCGTACGCACGCCCGTTCGCGAAGGCATGACCCGCGTGATGCGCGACAAGCGTTTTGTCACCTATGTCCTGACGCTGGCGGGTTACTACATGCTGGCTGTACAAGTGATGCTGATGCTGCCAATTATGGTCAACGACGTGGCGGGCGCGCCCTCTGCCGTTAAATGGATGTATGCCATTGAAGCGTGTCTGTCGTTAACGTTGCTCTATCCTATCGCCCGCTGGAGTGAAAAGCATTTTCGTCTGGAACACCGGTTGATGGCTGGGCTGTTGATAATGTCATTAAGCATGATGCCGGTGGGCATGGTCAGCGGCCTGCAACAACTTTTCACCCTGATTTGTCTGTTTTATATCGGGTCGATCATTGCCGAGCCTGCGCGTGAAACCTTAAGTGCTTCGCTGGCAGACGCAAGAGCTCGCGGCAGCTATATGGGGTTTAGCCGTCTGGGTCTGGCGATTGGCGGCGCTATTGGTTATATCGGTGGCGGCTGGCTGTTTGACCTGGGCAAATCGGCACACCAGCCAGAGCTTCCGTGGATGATGCTGGGCATTATTGGCATCTTCACTTTCCTTGCGCTGGGTTGGCAGTTTAGCCAGAAACGCGCCGCGCGTCGTTTGCTTGAACGCGACGCCTGATTTGATACTCCCCCCTGACTCCTCCATACTGAAAGTGAACTGACAGCCAAATGGAGGAGTCACGTGAAGCTATACATTTACGATCACTGCCCTTACTGCCTCAAAGCCCGCATGATTTTCGGCCTGAAAAATATCCCCGTCGAATTACATGTTCTGCTCAACGACGACGCAGAAACACCCACCCGGATGGTCGGTCAAAAACAGGTTCCCATTCTGCAAAAAGATGACAGCCGCTATATGCCAGAAAGCATGGACATCGTTCACTATGTCGATAAACTCGACGGCAAACCGTTACTGACCGGCAAACGTTCCCCTGCCATTGAAGAGTGGCTGCGCAAGGTCAATGGCTACGCCAACAAACTGCTGTTGCCGCGTTTTGCCAAATCGGCATTTGATGAGTTTTCTACTCCCGCCGCGCGCAAATATTTCGTCGACAAGAAAGAGGCCAGCGCGGGTAATTTTGCCGACCTGCTGGCCCACTCTGACGGTCTGATTAAGAATATCAGCGATGATTTACGTGCGCTGGACAAACTGATCGTCAAACCGAACGCCGTGAATGGCGAACTTTCGGAAGATGATATTCAGCTTTTTCCGCTACTGCGTAATCTGACGCTGGTAGCCGGAATCAACTGGCCAAGCCGCGTTGCTGATTACCGCGATAATATGGCGAAACAGACACAAATCAATTTGTTATCATCAATGGCGATTTAATCCTGACCCGCCGCGGCAGCCTGTATTCGCGGGTTGCCGCCGTTTTCAGTTTTTTCTGCTGGCGCGTTTATCGCTGGTGACACATGCTGCGTTGTGTCAGGATATTGACGCAGATTTCATGTCGAGGACTACCATGAACAAGTTTTTATTTGCCGCTGCATTGATCGTCAGTGGCCTGCTCGTTGGCTGTAATCAACTCACCCAATACACCATCACCGAACAAGAAATTAACCAGTCGCTTGCGAAACATAATAATTTCTCAAAAGATATCGGTTTACCCGGCGTGGCTGACGCCCATATTGTTCTGACAAACCTGACCAGCCAAATTGGTCGCGAAGAGCCGAATAAGGTTACCCTAACCGGAGACGCCAATCTGGACATGAACTCCCTGTTCGGTAGCCAGAAAGCGACCATGAAACTGAAGCTGAAAGCGCTGCCCGTGTTTGATAAAGAAAAAGGTGCGATCTTCCTGAAAGAGATGGAAGTGGTCGGTGCGACGGTACAACCGGAAAAAATGCAAACGGTGATGCAAACGTTGCTCCCCTATTTGAACCAGGCATTACGCAATTACTTTAACCAGCAACCAGCTTACGTCCTGCGCGAAGATGGCAGCCAGGGCGAAGCAATGGCGAAGAAACTGGCGAAAGGCATTGAAGTGAAGCCAGGCGAAATTGTCATTCCGTTTACTGATTAATCACGAGGGCGCATTCGCGCCCTTTATTTTTCGTGCAAAGGAAAACGTTTCCGCTTATCCTTTGTGTCCGGCAAAAACATCCCTTCAGCCGGAGCATAGAGATTAATGACTGCACCATCCCAGGTATTAAAGATCCGCCGCCCAGACGACTGGCACCTTCACCTCCGCGATGGCGACATGTTAAAAACTGTCGTGCCGTATACCAGCGAAATTTATGGACGGGCTATCGTAATGCCCAATCTGGCTCCGCCCGTGACCAGCGTTGGGGCCGCCGTGGCGTATCGCCAGCGTATTCTTGACGCCGTACCTGCCGGGCACGATTTCACCCCGCTGATGACCTGTTATTTGACAGATTCACTAGACCCTAATGAGCTAGAGCGCGGATTTAACGAAGGCGTGTTCACCGCTGCAAAACTTTACCCGGCAAACGCAACTACTAACTCAAGTCACGGCGTGACGTCAGTTGACGCAATCATGCCGGTACTTGAGCGCATGGAAAAAATCGGTATGCCGTTACTGGTGCATGGTGAAGTGACACATGCAGATATCGACATTTTTGATCGTGAAGCACGCTTTATAGAAAGCGTGATGGAACCGCTGCGCCAGCGCCTGACTGCGCTGAAAGTCGTTTTTGAGCACATCACCACCAAAGATGCTGCCGACTATGTCCGTAACGGAAATGAACGGCTGGCTGCCACCATCACTCCGCAGCATCTGATGTTTAACCGCAACCATATGCTGGTTGGTGGCGTGCGTCCACATCTGTATTGTCTACCCATCCTCAAACGCAATATTCACCAACAGGCATTGCGTGAACTGGTCGCCAGCGGTTTTAATCGCGTATTCCTCGGTACGGATTCTGCGCCGCATGCACGTCATCGCAAAGAGAGCAGCTGCGGCTGCGCGGGCTGCTTCAACGCCCCAACCGCGCTGGGCAGTTACGCTACCGTCTTTGAAGAGATGAATGCTCTGCAGCACTTTGAAGCATTCTGTTCTGTAAACGGCCCGCAGTTCTATGGCTTGCCGGTCAACGACACATTCATCGAACTGGTCCACGAAGAACAACAGGTTGCTGCAAGCATCGCACTGACTGATGACACACTGGTGCCATTCCTCGCCGGGGAAACGGTACGCTGGTCCGTTAAACAATAAAAATCGTAGCTTCCTGTTGTCATTAGGTTATTTTACCTGTATAAATAACCAGTATATTCAACAGGGGGCTATTATGCGAATTGAAGTCACCATAGCGAAAACTTCTCCATTGCCAGCTGGGGCTATTGACGCCCTGGCTGGCGAACTTTCCCGCCGTATTCAGTATGCGTTTCCTGATAATGAAGGCCACGTATCGGTACGTTATGCCGCAGCGAATAATTTATCGGTTATTGGCGCAACAAAAGAAGATAAACAGCGCATTAGCGAAATTCTCCAGGAAACGTGGGAAAGCGCCGATGACTGGTTTGTCAGCGAATAATATGCAGTGATTTTTGTTTTTGCCGGGTCGCCCCGGCTTTTTTATTTTACTTACAAATTTTGAGTACAAAATTTCTACACTTCCTCAAAATAATTGCACAATATGCTAAAAAAATATGAATGACATGCTGTTTTATTGTTCATATAAATCTTAAAAGCAAAAATTTATCTGTTCCCCCCTTTAAAAATTCGGTGAATACCCTTACTTATTGGTATACTGAAGTTGCTTCAGATAAAAACGCATTGAACCTCGAATAACGTTGTCTAGTAACACGAATTAGGGGGCCATGATGGAAAAAAATAATGAAGTCATTCAGACTCATCCGCTCGTAGGGTGGGACATCAGCACCGTTGATAGCTATGATGCGCTGATGTTGCGTTTGCACTACCAGACCCCAAATAAGTCCGAGCAGGAAGGGACTGAAGTTGGTCAGACGCTCTGGTTAACCACTGATGTTGCCAGACAATTTATTTCGATATTAGAAGCAGGAATCGCCAAAATTGAATCCGGTGATTTCCCGGTAAACGAGTATCGGCGTCATTAACATGACATGACCATCCACCCAAAAGGCACCTCACCGGTGCCTTTACCATTTCTGGGTTGTATATCTGCATTCAGTTAATTACTCTGCTTAAACCATGAGAGCAGAGAGAAAAAAATGAAATACGATCTCATCATTATTGGCAGCGGTTCCGTAGGCGCTGCCGCCGGGTATTATGCAACCCGTGCCGGTTTAAACGTGCTAATGACCGACGCCCATATGCCACCACATCAACACGGCAGCCACCACGGCGATACGCGATTAATTCGCCATGCTTATGGTGAAGGCGAAAAGTATGTCCCGCTGGTTCTTCGCGCGCAAACGCTGTGGGATGAACTCTCCCGCCACAACGAAGAAGATCCCATTTTTGTACGCTCTGGCGTCATTAACCTTGGCCCGGCTGATTCCACATTTCTCGCCAACGTCGCCCACAGCGCCGAACAATGGCAACTCAACGTTGAAAAGCTCGATGCGCAAGGGATTATGGCCCGCTGGCCGGAAATACGCGTCCCGGACAACTACATCGGCTTATTTGAGACTGATTCCGGTTTTTTGCGCAGCGAACTGGCGATTAAAACCTGGATCCAACTGGCGAAGGAAGCGGGCTGTGCGCAGCTGTTCAACTGCCCGGTCACCGCAATTCGTCATGACGATGATGGCGTAACTATTGAAACGGCTGACGGTGAGTATCAGGCGAAAAAAGCGATTGTCTGCGCGGGAACATGGGTAAAAGACCTGCTCCCGGAGTTGCCTGTCCAGCCCGTACGCAAAGTATTTGCCTGGTATCAGGCCGATGGGCGCTATAGCGTGAAGAATAAATTCCCGGCGTTTACCGGTGAACTGCCCAATGGCGATCAATATTATGGTTTTCCGGCAGAAAACGACGCGTTGAAGATTGGCAAACATAACGGAGGCCAGATTATCCATTCAGCGGATGAACGTGTTCCGTTTGCGGAAGTGGTCAGCGATGGTTCGGAAGCCTTCCCGTTCTTGCGCAATGTCTTGCCGGGTATCGGTTGCTGCCTGTACGGCGCTGCCTGCACCTATGATAATTCGCCTGACGAAGATTTTATTATCGATACTCTACCCGGCCACGATAATACACTGCTCATTACCGGCCTGAGCGGGCACGGTTTTAAATTTGCGTCAGTTTTAGGGGAAATAGCTGCCGATTTTGCGCAAGACAAAAAAAGCGATTTTGATTTGACGCCATTCAGGCTTTCCCGCTTCCAATAATCATCATTACGGCCTCCAGAATGAGGCCGTTTTTACAGGAGTATTTAATGCGTCGGCTGTTGCACTATCTCATCAATAATATTCGCGAGCATCTGATGCTTTATCTTTTTCTCTGGGGATTGTTGGCAATTATGGATCTGATCTATGTGTTTTATTTTTAGTTTTCCGCACTGACATAAACTGACAAATATTTAATCTCCCTTTCATTTAGCGTGAAAAATTGAATGAGATTATTCCTGCTTCTACAGCACTCACCAGACATCTCTGATGCTGAACCCACTAAACTTATGAAGATTCTTTCATTATTAATTCAAAATTATTGAAATAAAAATAAATATCATTCAATTTGTTTTTTTTGTGTTGCAATTCACTCTCCGACACGCCATTTTCTTTCTCTCGCAAATTCGTTTTGGATGCACTTATGTCATTCACAAATACCCCTGAACGCTATGGTGTTATATCTGCGGCCTTCCATTGGCTAAGCGCAATTATTGTCTACGGCATGTTTGCTTTAGGTCTGTGGATGGTCACGCTCAGTTATTACGATGGCTGGTATCACAAAGCACCCGAACTGCATAAAAGCATCGGTATTTTGTTAATGATGGGGCTGGTTATTCGCGTTCTGTGGCGCGTCATATCTCCACCGCCGGGTCCGCTGCAGAGTTATTCGCCCATGACTCGTCTTGGCGCAAAGGCTGGACATCTCGCATTGTACTTATTGCTGTTCGCCATCGGCATCAGCGGCTATCTGATCTCAACTGCCGATGGTAAACCGATCAGCGTTTTTGGCTGGTTTGACGTCCCCGCGACCCTCGCCGACGCTGGCGCACAGGCTGACTTTGCCGGTGCCCTGCATTTTTGGCTCGCGTGGAGCGTCGTAGTACTGTCCGTTATGCACGGATTTATGGCCCTGAAGCATCATTTCATCGATAAAGACGACACTCTGAAGCGCATGCTGGGAAAGTCGTCATCTGACTATGGAGTATAAAAAATGAAAAAAAGCCTGCTTGGTTTAACCTTCGCTTCCCTGATGTTCTCTGCCGGTTCAGCGGTTGCCGCCGATTACAAAATTGACAAAGAAGGTCAGCACGCCTTTGTTAACTTCCGCATACAGCACCTTGGCTATAGCTGGTTATACGGCACCTTTAAAGATTTCGACGGTACTTTTACCTTTGATGAAAAAAATCCAGCTGCCGATAAAGTGAATGTGACAATTAACACCACCAGCGTCGATACTAACCACGCCGAACGCGATAAACATCTTCGCAGTGCGGATTTTCTCAATACCGCAAAATATCCACAGGCAACATTCACCTCCACCAGCGTGAAGAAAGACGGTGACGACCTGGATATTACCGGCGATCTGACGCTGAATGGCGTAACCAAACCCGTCACGCTGGAAGCGAAATTAATTGGTCAGGGCGACGACCCGTGGGGCGGTAAACGTGCAGGCTTCGATGCCGAAGGCAAAATTAAGCTCAAGGACTTCAATATCAAAACAGATTTAGGTCCAGCTTCTCAGGAAGTGGATCTGATTATTTCAGTGGAAGGCGTACAGCAGAAGTAAGCGTGAAATGTTGCCGGATGGCACGCATCCGGCAATGATATTTATTCTGTTGGATCAGGAATGCCCAGTGTTGTATTCAGACGTCCACGAGACTTATTAAAGATCTTATTGCCATTTTCACGTCCTGCCCGACGGCGTCGCTGTTCTTCAGGCGGTAACGCGCTTTCTTCGCAGCAAATCTCACTACAACAACCTTTGTATTTTTCCGCACATACTGGACACTGAATAAAAAGCAGGTGGCAGCCATCATTTTTACAGTTGGTATGGCTGTCGCACGGCGCACCGCACTGGTGGCAATGCGCGATAATCTCATCAGAGATACGTTCGCCCATCCGCTCGTCAAAAACAAAATTTTTGCCAATAAAACGCACCGGCAAGCCCTGCTCGCGCGCCTTACGGGCGTATTCAATAATTCCGCCCTCGATATGCCAGACTTTGTTGAATCCGTTATGTTTCATCCAGGCACTGGCTTTTTCACAACGAATGCCGCCGGTGCAGTACATGACGATTTTTTTATCTTTATGTGCCTGCATCATCTCGACTGCTTTTGGCAGCTGCTCACGGAAGGTATCTGCCGGAATTTCCAGCGCGTTTTCAAAGTGCCCCACTTCATACTCATAGTGGTTACGCATGTCGATAAACAATGCATCGGGATCGTCAAGCATGGCGTTCACTTCCGCCGCTTGCAGATACTCACCCACATTGCTGGCATCAAAGTGAGGATCGTCAATACCGTCGGCAACGATACGATCGCGGACCTTCATGCGCAGTACCCAGAAGGATTTCCCGTCATCATCCAACGCGATATTCAGGCGTAAGCCCTCTAAAGCCGGGTCGAAGGCATAAAGCTGCGCGCGAAATGTTTCAACATTGCTCGCAGGTACGCTGATTTGCGCGTTAATGCCCTCATGCGCCAGATACACTCGCCCAAAAACATCCAGCGCGGTAAACAGCTGATATAAAGCGTCACGGGTCGCCTTAGGATCGGCGATGTGGAAATACTTATAAAACGAAATGGTGGTTCGCGGTTCGCTCTCAGCCAACATTTTGGCTTTTAACGCGTCGTTGGAAATGCGGTTGTGTAACACTGGCATGGTGTACGGTTCCTGCGAGATGGGAAAGTAAAAATCCGCGGCATGATATAGCAATTATCGATAATTAACATCCACACATTTTACGCTACATTTGCGCATTAAAAATTATTTGTTATTTACAAGCGCGGCAATTTCGCCCAGTCTTCAGTCACAAATTTTGGTTGCGGGCGAAAAAATGCGACAATACATACAATTGCCCGTATAGGTTGAAAAACAGGATTGATATGACGAATCTACCCAAGTTCTCCACCGCACTGCTTCATCCGCGTTATTGGTTAACCTGGTTGGGTATTGGCGTACTTTGGTTAGTCGTGCAATTGCCCTACCCGGTTATCTACCGCCTCGGTTGTGGATTAGGAAAACTTGCGTTACGTTTTATGAAACGACGCGCAAAAATTGTGCATCGCAACCTGGAACTGTGCTTCCCGGAAATGAGCGAACAAGAACGCCGTAAAATGGTGGTGAAGAATTTCGAATCCGTTGGCATGGGACTGATGGAAACTGGCATGGCGTGGTTCTGGCCGGACCGCAGAATCGCCCGCTGGACGGAAGTGATCGGCATGGAACACATTCGTGACGTGCAGGCGCAAAAACGCGGCATCCTGTTAGTTGGCATCCATTTTCTGACCCTGGAGCTGGGTGCGCGGCAGTTTGGTATGCAGGAGCCGGGCATTGGCGTTTACCGCCCGAACGATAATCCACTGATTGACTGGCTACAAACCTGGGGCCGTTTGCGCTCAAATAAATCGATGCTCGACCGCAAAGATTTAAAAGGCATGATTAAAGCCCTGAAAAAAGGCGAAGTGGTCTGGTACGCACCGGATCATGATTACGGCCCGCGCTCAAGCGTTTTCGTCCCGTTGTTTGCCGTTGAGCAGGCTGCGACCACAACCGGAACCTGGATGCTGGCACGGATGTCCGGCGCATGTCTGGTGCCCTTCGTTCCACGCCGTAAGCCAGATGGCAAAGGGTATCAGTTGATTATGCTGCCGCCAGAGTGTTCTCCGCCGCTGGATGATGCCGAAACCACCGCCGCGTGGATGAACAAAGTGGTAGAAAAATGCATCATGATGGCACCAGAGCAGTATATGTGGTTACACCGTCGCTTTAAAACACGCCCGGAAGGCGTTCCTTCACGCTATTAAATCTCCCATGCCGGATGCTTCAGAAGGGTATCCGGCATTACCACAGCAAATCCCCCTGATTTAGCGATAAAAGCTCTCTGGATTGCGCCCCCTGGAAGTCGGGCGCATAATTAGTGTGCTTATCTTTTCTTCTTATGTTCACCGCGCCTGGCGCACCAACAGCGGATTGCTATGTCACCCTGTGAAAATGACACCCCTATAAACTGGAAACGAAACCTGATCGTCGCCTGGCTAGGCTGTTTTCTTACGGGTGCCGCCTTCAGCCTGGTAATGCCCTTCTTACCCCTCTACGTTGAGCAGCTTGGCGTTACGGGCCACTCCGCCTTGAATATGTGGTCCGGTATTGTCTTCAGCATTACATTTTTATTTTCGGCCATCGCCTCACCGTTTTGGGGTGGACTCGCCGACCGTAAAGGCCGCAAACTCATGCTATTACGCTCTGCCCTCGGCATGGGCATCGTGATGGTGTTGATGGGGCTGGCACAAAATATCTGGCAGTTTTTGATCCTGCGGGCGCTTCTTGGGTTACTTGGCGGATTTGTCCCCAACGCTAATGCTCTTATCGCCACACAAGTACCGCGTAATAAAAGCGGCTGGGCGCTGGGGACGCTTTCCACAGGCGGCGTTAGCGGTGCGTTGCTCGGCCCAATGGCTGGCGGCCTGCTCGCCGATAGCTACGGCTTACGTCCGGTATTCTTTATTACCGCCAGTGTGCTCATACTCTGCTTTTTCGTCACCCTGTTTTGCATCAGAGAAAAATTCCAGCCGGTCAGCAAAAAAGAGATGCTGCACATGCGTGAAGTGGTGACATCACTTAAAAACCCGAAACTGGTACTCAGCCTGTTTGTCACCACGTTAATCATCCAGGTGGCAACGGGCTCAATTGCCCCCATTCTGACGCTGTATGTCCGCGAACTGGCGGGTAACGTCAGTAACGTCGCCTTTATCAGTGGCATGATCGCCTCGGTGCCAGGCGTAGCTGCTCTGCTGAGTGCACCACGACTCGGCAAACTTGGCGATCGAATCGGCCCCGAAAAGATCCTGATTACGGCGCTGATCTTTTCTGTACTGCTGTTGATCCCAATGTCTTACGTTCAGACGCCATTGCAACTTGGGATTTTACGTTTTTTGCTCGGTGCCGCTGATGGTGCACTACTCCCCGCCGTACAGACACTGTTAGTTTATAACTCGAGCAACCAGATCGCCGGGCGTATCTTCAGCTATAACCAATCGTTTCGTGATATTGGCAACGTTACCGGACCATTGATGGGAGCCGCGATTTCAGCGAACTACGGTTTCAGAGCGGTATTTCTCGTCACCGCTGGCGTAGTATTATTCAACGCAGTCTATTCATGGAACAGTCTACGTCGTCGTCGAATACCCCAGGTATCGAACTGATTTTTCGCCTTTCATACTTGCAAAAGCGGAGAATCAGCTATCCTTTTCCCTGAAACCTCATCAACTCAAAGGGAGAATCGTGATGACCATGTACGCAACGCTTGAAGAAGCCATTGACGCTGCACGCGAAGAATTTCTTGCAGACAACCCCGGCATCGACGCCGAAGACGCGAATGTGCAACAGTTCAATGCCCAAAAATACGTTTTGCAGGACGGCGACATCATGTGGCAAGTTGAGTTTTTTGCCGACGAAGGGGAAGAAGGTGAATGTTTACCTATGCTTAGCGGTGAAGCCGCGCAAAGTGTTTTTGATGGCGACTATGATGAGATAGAGATCCGCCAGGAGTGGCAGGAAGAGAATACATTACATGAATGGGACGAGGGGGAATTTCAGCTTGAGCCACCGCTGGATACCGAGGAAGGACGCGCAGCAGCTGATGAGTGGGATGAACGTTAATCACTCATACGGGCCATGATGAATGTCGATCGGCAGCAGTAAAGTATCAAAAACCAGGGAGAATGGCAGATCAAGGATCGTGACATAACGCCAGGCGGAGTCACGCACATCCCATTGCACACCGGGATAATATTGGTTGCCATGCCCCTGCCCCGGTATAGTGCGACTAATAATGCTGCCACAGCCACTCAGCAAGGTCACCATGATGCTCACCACAATTAAACGCATTTGATACCTCTTCCGTAAAAAATACCGGCATAACGCCGGTATTTTTATTGGCTCGTTGTTTTTGCCAGATGTGGCGTGAACGCCTTATCCGACCTACAAAATCTTGCAAAATCAACATATTGCAGGAGCGATGTAGGCCTGATAAGCGTAGCTCATCAGGCAACTACGTTTTTATTGCGAAGCCGCATCCGGTTTACGCAATGCCAGTGGATTGAGCTTTATCCCTTCGTAATAACTCACCCATGAAGAATATCTCTCAGGGGAATTCCAGACGCGGAAATGCAGACGGGCCATCGTCACCGGATCGCTTAGCAGCACCAGGCGACGATCGCGATTCAGCTTCTCTGGCGTCTCGTTCAGCGCCTGTTCAACGTGGCGGTCACGGGCGATTTCCAGCACCTTACTGGCCCGGTGACGCGCGGTCGCCATTGCGGTTGCCAGAGCGTTAAATGACGGGTTAAACACTGCGTGCATAAAGCCATCGTCAAGGGAGCGTTGACGGTTCATCTCAAGGAACCGATCGGTATCAACCAGTACCTGCGGCGGTGAATACTCTTCCGGGATCAGGAACAGTTTCCAGCGTTTGGTGCGCAGACCAACGGTGGCACGGCTGGAAATCACCGAAACAAACGGTGACAGGATCAACGAGAAGACAATCGGTGCCAGCCAGAACAGGAAACGCAGATCCAACCACGCCATCCCAACAGCCCACACTAACCCTAATAGCAGCTGTGAGCCGTGGCGTTTGAACGCTTCACCCCAGGAAGTGGAGTCATCATCACGCTGCGGTGAATTCCACACCACTTCCCAGCCAAGGAACGCGCTGACGACGAAGACCGTATGGAACAGCATGCGTACCGGAGCCAGCAGCACAGAAAACAGCACTTCCAGCAGCAACGATAATGTAACGCGCCAGAAGCCGCCGTATTCTTTCGTTCCTTTGCACCAGATAAGCAAAATGCTCAATAGCTTTGGCAGGAACAACAGCACCATGGTCGAAGCAAAAAGTGCAATCGCCAGCTCAGGACGCCACTGCGGCCACACCGGGAACAACTGCCGTGGTTGTAGGAAGTATTGCGGTTCGGTTAACGCATGCACTACCTGCAATGCAGTAGAGAGCGCGAGGAACATAAACCACAGCGGAGCGGAGAGATAAGACATCACGCCCGTCAGGAACACCGCACGGTGAACCGGGTGCATACCCTTCACCAGGAACAGACGGAAGTTCATCAGGTTACCGTGGCACCAGCGGCGGTCACGTTTTAGCTCATCAAGCAAGTTAGGCGGCAATTCTTCATAAGAACCTGGGAGATCGTAAGCAATCCAGACCCCCCAACCTGCACGGCGCATCAACGCTGCTTCCACGAAGTCATGTGACAGGATTGAACCGGCAAAGGAACCTTCGCCCGGCAGCGGAGCCAGTGCGCAGTGCTCGATAAACGGTTTCACGCGGATAATCGCGTTATGTCCCCAGTAGTGCGACTCGCCAAGTTGCCAGAAGTGCAAACCGGCTGTAAACAGTGGCCCATACACGCGGGTCGCGAACTGCTGACAGCGCGCATACAGCGTATCCATACCGGACGCTTTCGGCGACGACTGAATGATCCCGGCGTTCGGGTTGGCTTCCATCAGGCGCACCAGGCCGCATAAACAATCACCGGTCATTACCGAGTCAGCATCCAGCACCACCATGTAGCTGTACTGGCTGCCCCAACGACGGCAGAAGTCATCGATATTACCGCTTTTACGCTTCACGCGACGGCGGCGGCGGCGATAGAAAATCTGACCTTCGCCACCGACTTCAGCGATAAGCTCCATCCAGGCTTTTTGCTCTGCGACGCAGATATCCGGGTTATAACTGTCACTCAGAATGTAGACATCAAAGTGTTTGGCATTCCCGGTGGCTTTTACTGATTCCCACGTTGCACGCAAGCCAGCAAAAACACGGTTCACGTCTTCGTTACAGATAGGCATGATCAACGCCGTGCGATGCTCCGGGTTTAATGGTTCATCGCCAACTGTTGACGCAGATATACTGTATTTATCGCGACCAATAAGCAGTTGCAGGAAGCCCATCAACGCCGTCCAGAATCCGGCGGACACCCAACAGAACAGCACCGCAAAGAGGATCAGGATACCGGTTTGCAGCATATAAGGCAGAAGCTGCATAAAGGAAACCCACACATCCTGACCAACCATATCCATAGGATTAATCAGCGCCCACCCCTGATAAGGAAGAATGGTCTTCATATACCAGGTCGCGACAACAGTTTGCGCGAGCGTAAGGATTAACAAAATGTAACGGCGGATGGTACCGACGGTACGCCACTTTTGCTCGCTTTCCTGCTCTTCTTTGGTCAAACGAGCCAGATAGCGCGGCGTGACATCGCGTCCACGCAGACGATCCCAGAAACGGCCTACCGGGTTGGTACGCCACGGGTCGGGAAACATCGAGGAGCGTTTTGCTTCTGGCATCGCTTTAAGCTGATCGCGCCCTTCGTCGTCTTTAATTAACTGTCCATCAGCAAGTGAATCTGGCCAGGCTTGTTCCAGACGCGCCTTTACCGAGCCTTGCGGGGAGTCATCCTCCCGCGCCCAGGTACGGTGGTCGGCATCCAGCGCCTGATGAACGGCGCGGATATCAGTCTTCGGCAATGCCGCTTTCTCGCTTGCGGCGATGGGCATTGCGTCAATGTACTCAGTTGTCTTATTCATTGGCAGGTAACTGGTAGCTCCAGGTTTCACTCAACGTCTGATCGGCATTCACCAGCGCAGCACGCATTTCAGTGGTTTTCTTGGCATCTTTCACTTTCACACGCATCACCAGACGCCAGCCTTTGGTAACCGGGTTATAGCGCACCGTGCTTTCAACTATCTCACCATTATCACCAATGCTGGTTTGCGCTGTGACCGGGGTATCCTCTGGCAGTTTTTTCATCTCTGCGCCGGTAAAATCGACCACAAAGGCGATAGTACCGTCAGGTTGGCGAATCAGGTTCGACTGCTTCACATCCCCCGTTGAACGACGCGTTTGTTGCACCCATGCGTTATCTGGCGCATGCAGTTTGTCTTCATCACGGCTGAAGGTGATGGTGTATTTAAAGTTCATCTCTTTACCCGGCTCCGGCAGCTGATCCGGCGTCCAGTAAGCGACGATGTTATCGTTGGTTTCATCGTTGGTTGGAATTTCCACCAGCTCAACGCTGCCTTTGCCCCACTCCCCTTTCGGAGTCACCCATGCGCTTGGACGAAGATCGTAACGATCATCAAGATCTTCAAAGCGGGAGAAATCACGACCGCGCTGCAACAGACCGAAGCCTTGCGGGTTTTCCATCGAGAAACTGCTGACCGCTAAATGTTTCGGGTTATTCAACGGACGCCAGATCCACTCACCATTACCGGCATGGATAGAGAGACCGTTAGAGTCGTGCAACTCCGGACGATAGTTATTTGCAGGCGACGGTTGGTTCGGCCCAAACAGGAACATACTGGTTAACGGTGCAACCCCCAGTTTGCCGACTTTATCGCGCAGATAGATTTTCGACTGCACATCCACAACCGTGTCACGCCCTGGCATAACTACGAATTTGTAAGCACCTGTCGCGCGCGGCGAGTCAAGCAATGCATAAATGGTTAAACGTTTATCAGTCGGTTTTGGACGCTCGATCCAGAACTCTTTGAAGCGTGGAAATTCTTCACCCGATGGCAAGGCGGTATCAATTGCCAGGCCGCGTGCAGAAAGGCCATAAACCTGACCTGCACCAATCACGCGGAAATAGCTGGCCCCGAGCATGCTGACGATTTCATCGTTTTTATCTTTGCTGTTGATCGGGTAAAGCACTTTAAAACCGGCAAAACCAAGGTCTTTTACCGTGTCTTTGTCATGCTGAACATCGCCGAAAGTGAAATAATCCGGGCTGTATTTGATTCGTTTGACTGCGGTGGCAGTCACTTCATTTATTTTGACCGGGGTATCGAAGTACATACCCTGATGGTAGAACTCGAGTTTGAATGGGGTCTTCAGATTGTTCCAGTACGCTTTGTCATGATTAAACTGGATCTGCTGATAGTCCGCGTATTTCATATCGCGGAAAACGGAGGGCAAGTTGCTTTTAGGCGCCTCATAGCCTTTCCCGGCTAAGGATTGAGCTTGCTTTGCGACATCATCAATACTGAAAGCCCAGCTTGAAGATGTATACAGGGTTAACATTACTGCAGCACTCAACCAACGCATTTTCATCATTTGTAGTTTATGTTTCATAATTAGTAAGCACTTCCCCCTTTGTGTGCTTATATCGATCCGATCTATTTTAATGGATAACCAGCCATTCCGACAACAGAATCCCGGTATCGTTCAGCACGCTGGCTCATGGATTAAGCACCTGATTGCAACCGTTTTCACTTTCCGTGCTTCTCCTAAAGACAGAAGCATCGACTTCGTGTAGGGTTTGCCAGCAAATTTATTTATCAACCGTCTTACAGACGCTTCCATTCTGGTTAGTGGTAGCGATGATGCTATGCATAAAAACCTTGAAGCCTGCGCCTGGCGCGGTCAGGTCGGTGTCGCTATGGCAACAAGCCTAAAGGCATAACCCGACAGGGATAAGACGAAAAATCCGAGATTAGTTAACCATATATGAATCCAGTACCCGCGCAACGTGAATATTTTCTCGACTCCATCCGCGCCTGGCTGATGTTGTTAGGGATCCCTTTTCATATTTCTTTAATCTATTCGAGCCATACATGGCATGTGAATAGCGCCGAACCGTCATTGTGGCTGACCCTTTTTAATGACTTCATCCACTCGTTCCGCATGCAGGTATTTTTCGTTATATCCGGGTACTTTTCCTACATGCTTTTTTTACGCTATCCCTTGAAAAAATGGTGGAAAGTACGTGTCGAACGTGTAGGTATCCCGATGTTAACAGCCATCCCCCTACTGACATTACCGCAATTTATTATGCTGCAATACGTCAAAGGGAAAGCGGAAAGTTGGCCTGGACTGTCATTGTATGACAAATATAATACGTTGGCCTGGGAATTAATATCGCACCTGTGGTTTTTATTGGTGTTAGTGGTCATGACGACGCTGTGCGTCTGGATATTTAAACGCATCAGAAATAATTTAGAAAATTCTGATAAAACGAATAAAAAATTCTCGATGGTAAAACTATCGGTGATTTTTTTGTGCCTCGGCATCGGCTATGCGGTAATAAGAAGAACGATTTTTATTGTGTATCCGCCCATTCTGAGTAACGGCATGTTCAATTTTATTGTCATGCAAACGCTATTTTATTTGCCGTTCTTTATCCTCGGCGCACTGGCTTTCATTTTCCCTCATCTTAAAGCCTTGTTTACCACGCCGTCTCGTGGCTGTACCCTCGCAGCAGCATTGGCATTTGTCGCTTACTTACTCAACCAGCGCTATGGCAGTGGCGATGCCTGGATGTACGAAACCGAGTCGGTGATCACCATGGTCCTCGGTCTGTGGATGGTGAATGTGGTCTTCTCCTTCGGCCACCGTTTGCTTAACTTCCAGTCAGCGCGGGTGACTTACTTTGTTAACGCATCGCTGTTTATCTATCTGGTTCACCACCCGTTAACGCTGTTTTTCGGCGCGTACATTACACCGCACATCACCTCCAACTGGCTTGGTTTTCTCTGTGGCCTGATATTCGTAGTAGGGATTGCGATAATTCTGTATGAAATTCATTTACGCATCCCATTACTGAAGTTTTTGTTCTCTGGTAAACCGGTTGTTAAGCGTGAGAACGATAAAGCACCAGCCCGTTAAGCCGCGTTTACAATAACCATTCCACGGGCAATATCGACGCCAGTTTGACCATAACCCGCTTCCAGAAACTGGTGGCGGGTTCTTTTTTGAGAACAATCTCTTTCTTTGCATGACGATCAACCCAGTTGATCCGTCCCCACCTGTCCAGACGGAGCTGCCAGGCCGCATCATACTGGCTCTGAATAAAGCGTTTATCAATTAACTGTGCCAGCGTTTCGCTCTCTATCACGAAGCCCATTTCAGTATTGAGCAATGTCGAACGTGGATCGAAATTGAAAGAGCCGATAAACACCGTTTTACCATCGATGCTAAAGGTTTTAGCATGCAGGCTGGCACCGGAATTACCGGTTATGCCGCGATCGTGTAACGTACTACTTTGTTCACGCGTCGGCTTGAGTTCATATAATTCCACGCCATAGCGGAGCAATTTTTTGCGCCAGCGCGCGTATCCGGCATGGACGACAGCAACATCGTTAGCGGCAAGAGAATTGGTTAGGATCGCAATCTTTACCCCTTTTCTCACCATCCGTAAGAGTTGCGCCACACCTGCGCGTGTCGGTACAAAATAGGAAGAGATAATATCGATGCGTTCACTGGGTGAGCCCATGATATCGAACAGGCGCTGCGGTAACAGTGAATGCCGTTTTGCCTTGCCTTCCCCTTTCGCCGGATCATCACTTAATAAACGTGTTTTCGCCCAGATAAGCGGCAACGTTCCATCAACCAGATGATTTATAAACGGGCTGGATTCCATTTTGCGTAAATAACGATGCGTCATGGCATCGTTGTGCCAGGATGCTGGTAACTCGATGCGATCCGCCATTTCACCTTCCGGGACATCCAGCACCTGCTGTAGGGGTGAAACCGATTTGCAATACCAGTAGCGGGCGAAATCATCGGCAACGTCCTCTACAACTGGTCCTATTGCCATGACATCTAAATCCGAAAAAAGTGGCTCTTCCCCTGCACCAAAATAGGCATCACCAATATTTCGTCCTCCCACCAGGGTAACCACGCCATCGACAGTGAAACTTTTATTGTGCATACGGCGATTGAGACGGGAAAAGTCGGTGATATAACCAAGCGGACGCAGCAAGCGAAACGAGAAAGGATTAAAAAGCCGGACTTCAATGCGTGGATGACTGTCAAGCAAGCGTAAAATGTCGTCAAGTCCGGGCGTATTGTTGTCATCCAGCAACAAACGGACGCGAACGCCACGCTTTGCTGCGGCTAACAGGGCGGAAAACAGTAACCGACCCGACATATCGTCCTGCCAGATGTAATACTGAACATCCAGCGTATGCTCTGCCATTTCGGCCAGACGATACCGGGCGGCAAACGCATCCAGACTTTTCTCCAGAGGAAAAAGGCCACACTGACCGGGATGTTGCGAACACAGTGGCAGCACCGCGCTCGCCAGCCGGGGCAAATCATTCATCTCCTTGTTGAGTAAGGAGTCTTTCGTAGAGGTGGGCGTTTTCTTCATCATAACAGACAAAGTATACCTGTTCGGGTAAAGCGTGACGGGTAATAAATTCTGAAACGGTTTTTACTGCGATTTCAGCCGCTGCCGCACGAGGGTAACCATAAACCCCAGTACTAATTGCAGGAAAAGCCACTGACGTATAGCTGTTTGCCGCCACCAGTCGTAGGCTATTGAGATAGGCATCCTGCAAAAGCTGGTCTTCGTTTTGTTCACCACCACGCCAGACTGGCCCGACGGTGTGCACTACGGCTTTAGCGGGAAGATCGCCTGCAAGCGTAATAACGGCATGCCCCGTAGGGCAATCGCCCTGCTGTTGCCTGACTTTTAAACAGGCATCCAGCAGCGCCGGACCCGCTGCGCGATGAATGGCCCCATCGACGCCGCCGCCTCCCATTAATGACGGATTAGCCGCATTCACAATCACATCAACGGCCAGTTTGGTAATATCACCCTGCACAACATGAATACGCGTTTTCATAACGCCTCCTTACACCTTCTTGTTTCTTAAGTGTACAGCAGGCTTTTTGGTTAAATCGCATTTTTCTGCTCAGCAAGGTGAGTTGTTCAGAAACTTAGTTATATTCGATGTTCATTACAGCCAGCTTTTTCTGTTTATCAAGATACTGCACTTTTACTGAGGCTATTTGCGCGTTTTTGACATTGCCGCTCATTAACGCTTTGCTGGAATAGGTTCTGCCCGGAACAGAGCCATTCTGTGGGCAGTTCATTTCTACGGGTGATGACTGGGTGCTGACGTCACATGCCGGTTCCACAATTTGGCCATAAAAGTGGATCACGCCCCCTTGCGCGCTGCTTCCTGCGATGGCAATAAAAGGAAAAAACATACTGCCGAGCATGAGAGAGTCTAAAAAAGGTCTGAACATTTATTCTATTTCCTCAATGATTAGTCATCCTTGAGGGTTGTGTTATCCATACTTTCAGGTTGGCTGATCCGCAGCAGACCATTCTCTCCAGATTCATCTTATGCTCGATATTTCAACAAATTAAGACTTTTCTGAAGAGGGCGGCCATTGTTGTGATAAATGAAGTGACTGTCCATCAGAAACAGTAACAACTATTTTCACCCGATCGTCCGGGGAAATATTTAAACTCAACTTCGTCAAAGCAATGGGTTGATTAGCAGGCAATGAGAGGGTCTTTTCTTGCTTCGTCTGACTTTTCCCTGAACTGCCTTCGCGCAGGGACAATATTTGTACTCTGCACAGACAAGATTGAGTAAGAGTGACTTCAGGAATAATGGTGTACATATCCCCTTGCTGGGTCGTATTAAAGGTTATCTGACTGGAAAGTGCCGCAAGGAGTAATAACGCATTCATATTCTTCTCCCGAAAAAAAACAGGGCTTGCGCCCTGTTTCTTTAATACAGAGGATGTATTAGTACTGATGAGCGGTCGCGTTGTTACCAAAGCCAACCTGAGTGACGTTAACGCTGGAGTTAGATGCAGTCTGGTCAACAGCAGCACCGTTACCGCCACCGAACTGTTTAACAGTCATAGTAGAATCTTTACCATTCCACTGATCAAGAGTAGCGCTGTTGCCGAAACCACGCTGAGTCAGATCGATTGAGCTGTCATCAGAACCTTGGCCAACATCTGCGCCGTTACCGCCGCCGTGCTGGGTAATGGTCAGATCAGAGTTACGGGCGTCAGCTTGCAGAGCAAGAGCAGAGTTACCGCCACCGTACTGGTAAATGTTCAGCTCTGAATTCGGGCCGCTGTTATTACCGCCACCACCGTGGTTACCGCCACCGCCGCCGTACTGAGGAACAACACCTGCCAGAGCGCTACCGGAGAATACGATTGCTGCAATTGCTGCTACTTTTAAAAGTTTCATGTAAAACCCCCATCGGATTGATTTAAAAGTCGAATAGTAATTAACGTTGTGTCACGCGAATTGCCATTTGCGACTGTCTCTGCACTACAATTGCCGTTTTTTGAGTACCATACTGTGTAATATTTGCTTTATTACCAGAACCTTTCTGGATAATCATCGCAGTATTACCATAAGCACCTTGCGAAATACTGGCATCGTTGGCACTGCCCGCCTGATCAATATATGCAAGGTTATAATCTCCTGTCTGGTCAATCTTTGCCCGATTGCTACTACCTTCTTGCGCAACAACCGCCAAAAGTTTTGAGCCTCCCTGCCGTACCTGAGCACTATTATTAGTCCCAGCTTGACCAATTATGGCTGCCTGATTAAATGAAGACTTACTCAATTCATTTACCGCGAAGTTATATTCTGAATTAGCTAAATCATAACCTGCTGCGGCTGCAATCCCAGGCGCACCCAGTATTGTTAACATCATAAATAACAATTTGTTTTTCATGTTGTCACCCTGGACCTGGTCGTACATTTAAGAAATTAAATCATTTCAACTTGGTTGTTAACGCAACCTGTATTTTGTTAACGCTGCGTTACGATGGAAAGTATGTCTGCGGAAATATTTTTAATAACTCACCCGCGCGTTGTATTTTTCTTTTTTTGTTCATACCAAAGTATTAAAACCCACGTAAATACGCTGTTATCTACGCAAAAAAATATTTTGTTTTCTTTTAAATCTCCGTTTTCCGCAATCAAAAATCACCAGACAGCCATTCTTCTTGCCCGTCGCTGATTGCTGCGATATGTCTTGCGCACAAGCCGTGACAAACCTCGTCTTTTTGCAGTAAAAAATTGTCCACGGAGGTGTGAAGAAAAAACAAGAACGTTTTACATGACGAAAGGACTACACCGAAATATTTTTTATATGCATTATTAGTAAGTTAGCACCATTTGTATGATTTTTTAAAATTGTGCAATAAAAACCAAATGTACAACTTTTCTATCATTTCTAAACTTAATAAAACCTTAAGATTAACATTTTAATATAACGAGTTACATTTAGTTACATGTTTAACACTTGATTTAAGATTTGTAATGGCTAGATTGAAATCAGATGTAATCCATTAGTTTTATATTTTACCCATTTAGGGCTGATTTATTACTACACACAGCAGTGCAACATCTGTCAGTACTTCTGGTGCTTCTATTTTAGAGGCAGCTGTCAGGTGTGCGATCAATAAAAAAAGCGGGGTTTCATCATGTTTAATGAAGTCCATAGTATTCATGGTCATACATTATTGTTGATCACCAAACCTTCTTTGCAGGCGACAGCTCTCTTGCAGCACCTTAAACAATCGCTGGCAATTACAGGAAAATTACATAATATTCAACGTTCTCTGGACGATATATCTTCAGGCTCTATTATTCTTCTGGATATGATGGAAGCGGATAAAAAGCTTATCCATTATTGGCAGGATACTTTGAGCAGGAAAAACAACAATATCAAAATATTGTTGCTAAATACGCCTGAAGATTACCCGTACCGCGACATTGAAAACTGGCCTCATATCAACGGCGTTTTTTATGCCATGGAGGATCAAGAACGTGTTGTCAATGGGTTGCAAGGCGTCCTGCGCGGCGAATGCTACTTTACGCAAAAGCTTGCCAGTTACCTGATTACGCATTCGGGTAACTATCGTTATAACAGCACGGAATCAGCCCTCCTTACTCATCGGGAAAAAGAGATCCTGAATAAGCTGCGTATCGGCGCGTCTAATAACGAGATCGCTCGTTCGTTGTTCATCAGCGAAAATACGGTTAAAACGCATCTTTATAATCTTTTCAAGAAGATAGCCGTAAAAAACCGGACACAAGCGGTTTCCTGGGCAAACGATAACCTCAGGCGATAAAGCCATGAAACGTTATTTACGCTGGATTGTGGCGGCAGAATTTCTGTTCGCCGCAGGGAATCTTCACGCCGTTGAGGTAGAAGTCCCGGGATTGTTAACTGACCATACTGTTTCATCTATTGGCCATGATTTTTACCGAGCCTTTAGTGATAAATGGGAAAGTGACTATACGGGTAACTTAACGATTAATGAAAGGCCCAGTGCACGATGGGGAAGCTGGATCACTATAACGGTCAATCAGGACGTTATTTTCCAGACTTTTTTATTCCCGTTGAAAAGAGACTTCGAAAAAACTGTCGTCTTTGCACTGATTCAAACTGAAGAAGCACTAAATCGTCGCCAGATAAATCAGGCGTTATTAAGTACGGGCGATTTGGCGCATGATGAATTCTAAATAAAAAATTGTTCGGAGGCTGCAATGCGTGTCAAACATGCAGTAGTTCTACTCATGCTTATTTCGCCATTAAGTTGGGCTGGAACCATGACTTTTCAGTTCCGTAATCCAAACTTTGGTGGTAACCCAAATAATGGCGCTTTTTTATTAAATAGCGCCCAGGCACAAAACTCGTATAAAGATCCGAGCTATAACGATGACTATGGTATTGAAACACCCTCAGCGTTAGATAACTTTACTCAGGCCATCCAGTCACAAATTTTAGGTGGGCTACTGTCGAATATTAATACCGGTAAACCGGGCCGCATGGTGACCAACGATTATATTGTTGATATTGCTAACCGCGATGGTCAATTGCAGTTGAACGTGACAGATCGTAAAACCGGACAAACCTCGACCATCCAGGTTTCGGGTTTACAAAATAACTCAACCGATTTTTAAGCCCCAGCTTCATAAGGAAAATAATCATGCAGCGCTTATTTCTTTTGGTTGCCGTCATGTTACTGAGCGGATGCTTAACCGCCCCGCCTAAAGAAGCCGCCAGACCGACATTAATGCCTCGTGCTCAGAGCTACAAAGATTTGACCCATCTGCCAGCGCCGACGGGTAAGATCTTTGTTTCGGTATACAACATTCAGGACGAAACCGGGCAATTTAAACCTTACCCGGCAAGTAACTTCTCCACTGCTGTTCCGCAAAGCGCCACGGCAATGCTGGTCACGGCATTGAAAGATTCTCGCTGGTTTATACCGCTGGAGCGCCAGGGCTTACAAAACCTGCTTAACGAGCGCAAGATTATTCGTGCGGCACAAGAAAACGGCACGGTTGCCATTAATAACCGAATCCCGCTGCAATCTTTAACGGCGGCAAATATCATGGTTGAAGGTTCGATTATCGGTTATGAAAGCAACGTTAAATCGGGCGGTGTTGGGGCAAGATATTTTGGGATCGGTGCCGACACGCAATACCAGCTTGATCAGATTGCCGTGAACCTGCGTGTCGTCAATGTGAGTACCGGTGAGATCCTCTCCTCGGTGAACACCAGTAAGACGATACTTTCCTATGAAGTTCAGGCGGGGGTCTTCCGCTTTATTGACTACCAGCGCTTGCTGGAAGGGGAAGTGGGTTACACCTCGAACGAACCCGTTATGCTGTGCCTGATGTCGGCTATCGAAACAGGCGTCATTTTCCTGATTAATGATGGTATCGACCGCGGTCTTTGGGATTTGCAGAACAAAGCAGAACGGCAGAATGACATTCTGGTGAAATACCGCCATATGTCGGTTCCACCGGAATCCTGATAGATAAAAATGCCGGAATTATCATCCGGCATTTTACTGTTTAAGCGAAAGCGTGAGTGCCCCTCACGCTTTATTTTTGATTTGCTGCTCACGGTGAGCGGTCTTCGTACTACGCGCCGCCAGCCACAAGCCGCTGTTTTTCATTGCGTAACCAAATATCAACCCGAGCGCCAGCGAAGGTAACACCAGTTTCCAGTCACCCTGCCCGGCAAACGTCGCGCATGCGCCTATAAACGTTCCCGGAACAAATGAAAGCAGCAGCTGTTTGGCCTGAATACACATCAGAAACGCGACAATACCGGTTATGACATAACCGAGAATTTCCAGATGTGGTGCCAGTGCACTACCGTAAATAATGACCATCGCCCACACCACGCCACTAAGCAGGGTTGCAGCGGAGATCGCCAGCCCTTTCAGCCCACCTTTCGGGCAGGCAAAGTAGGCCGTACAGCCCAGGAAGCCCGCCCAGCTTAGTAAGCCCAGGGAAACAGCCACCCATCCCCAGATACCGGAGAGAATGCCTGTTGTGATTGCAATAGAGAGAAGTATGTTCATGCCGCGCATGATAGCAGAAAACGCGGCCATGAATGAGATCGAGCACACATTTTATGCAACAACAAATTATCTGTTGCAGTTATGAGTGATGCAGATCACATTTACTCTTCAGAATCTTCTTCCAGCTCGTCCCACATTGCACTAATGGCATCGCGGGTTAGCGGTGCCATGGTGCGCCAGAAAGGCGTGGTTGCATGAGCCTCCACTTTGCCGAGGAACGCACCACACCAGGGTAACAGATACTCACTGAACAGTGTTTCCAGTGCTTCGCTCTCATCTTCCGTTGACTGATCTTCCAGCCAGGAAGCCGCGAGCAGCAATGTACCGATGTGATCGGCTGGCGTATCCGCTAATGGCATCCCTCGTTCGGAAAGAAAAGTGCGCACTTCCGCTTCCGTCGCGCCCTCAACCCATGCACTACGATATGGCGGCACAGCACATTCATCGCCGATAAACAACGCATTGTAATCGGCAGAGACTTGCGTCATATCACAGCTTTTCTGTAAACGCGTCAGTAACTCATCCTGCTCCAGTGGCCAGTTCGCAGCCAGTTTCCCCTCACGAATCAGGGTAAACAGCGGCACCAGTAAAGGATCTTGTGGTTGGCGGTAATAGAGCGAACCCAGCACACGACAGAGGATAGAAAACTCGTTCATTAATATATTTCCATTACTAGTAATTAAAGGTCTGCAAATTCCGCAATCGGTGCCATACCGCGAGATTCAAGGAAGTTCAGTAAGCGGCGCGGAGAAACATTCAAAATGCGCTCTGGCGGAAAATCTACCGCGTCGAGGATTTTAAGACACTCTTCAAATTCACCCATGGTAAACGCGGTGTGAGAATCCGAGCCTAATGCCACCCAACCTCCAGCGTCACGTACCGCTGCGGCTACCGCACGACAGTTGTCTTCACTGCCCTTACGTGAGTGTAAAAATGAGGAATTATTGATTTCCAGCGCCACCTGATGTTTCGCAGCTGCTTCAGCAACGGCTTTAACATCTATTTCATATTTCGGATTTCCGGGATGGCTTATTATATGCACATTGCCGCTGGCGATAGTGGCGATCATCGCTTGCGTATTGGTCGCTTTGTCATGCGGCGCAAACACCGGCTCATGAAAACCGGCAATAATCAGATCCAGCGAATCAAACATTTTGCCACTGCAGTCAATTTCACCGTCAACATTTTTAATGTTAGCTTCGATGCCGCGCAGGATCCCTACTCCATCAACCACTCGCGGCCAGATACGCATGTTAATGAAGTGCCAGTGATGCGGCGCATCTTCCATATCCGGGCCATGATCGGTGATCGCAAAAAGTTTAATGCCCTTTTGTTTGGCCTGGGCAATGTAATCACTCAATGTGCTATATGCATGCGTGCTAGCAACGGTATGCATATGAAGGTCGACGGGATACATAACTCTCTCCTGTATTCAATTCCCGCCAAGGATAGCAGGAAACCTGATGCTTTATTAGTAGCCGCGTGCTCGGTCGACTTGCCCGCAGACCCTCTCCCCTTTTTCGAGCTGGGCAATAGTGCGAGAAATGTACTCCACAGCTTCAGCGGGACGGGTAATCGCGGCGACATGTGGTGTTATCGCCACGCCAGGATGTAGCCAGAGCGGACTTTCCGGCGGTAAGGGTTCGCGATTAAAGACATCCAGCATTGCACCTTTAACTTTGCCGCTATCCAGCGCCGCGAGAAGGTCATCTTCCACGACATGAACACCACGCGCCAGGTTGAGGAGATACGCGCCATCCGGTAATTTTTCGAGTAATTGTTGATTAATAATGCCGACGGTTTCAGGGGTATTCGGTAACAGATTAATCAATACCCGGCATTGGCTCAGAAATGCAGAAAGTTCTTCCCGTCCGGCAAAACTTTGCACGCCAGGCCACGATTTACGGGTTCGACTCCAGCAACGCAGCGGGAAGCGCCAGGTTTGCAGACTCTGTGCAACTTTACTGCCCAGTACGCCTGCGCCCAAAATGCCGATGGTAAAATCTTCCCGATGATATTCAGGAAGCGGTTGCCAATGCGAACTATTTTGCTGGATGCGATAATCGTCAAAACGTCGAAACCAATGCAGCACCTGACTGACAGCATATTCCTGCATTTGCTCGCCCATACCGGTATCTTCCAGGCGAAAAAGTGGAACAGAAGGCTTCAGCATTTCAGGGTGTGCCTGTAGCTTGCTCAAAATAGAATCAACACCGGCCCCGAGTGCGAACACCGCTTTAAGATCGCGCCCTGCCAGCATTTCAACTGGAGGATGCCAGACTAAAGCATAATCAGCAGAGTCATTATCTCCGCTTTTCCATGCTCTGACTCTTGCCTGAGGAATAGCTTTGCGCAGTGCCTCAATCCACCATTGGGTATCGAACGTTGGGTGATAAAAGATGATGTCCATACTGACTCCCGAAAAGCGTTGCGCGAAATTTATTCGCACTTATCGTTATGATCTACAAAAGCCACCAGCATAACAAATCCGTGGTCGGTGGCAAAAAAAGCAGATTTCGCTTATTAAAACTGCATATTGATTGAAGTTTGAATAAACGCGCGATTTTTTAAAAAAGTTTGTTGACCTCAGGTCATGATTTCCCTAAATTAGCGCCCGTTCCAGCAAGACAGGAACAACAATTTGGTGAGGTGTCCGAGTGGCTGAAGGAGCACGCCTGGAAAGTGTGTATACGGCAACGTATCGGGGGTTCGAATCCCCCCCTCACCGCCATCTTTAAAGAAGAGCTCGTACGAAGGTACGGGCTTTTTTTTCGTATATTGCACACACAGGGGGATGAGAAGCCCCGACCGGGGTTCGACAACTGGCGACAGCCAGTTGGACAGACCGTGAACGCAGTGAGCGGGCTGCCCGCAGGGCGAGCGAAGCGAGTCAATCCCCCCCTCACCGCCATCTTTAAAGAAGAGCTCGTACGAAGGTACGGGCTTTTTTTTCGTATATTGCACACACAGGGGGATGAGAAGCCCCGACCGGGGTACTTAGTTAATGCAACGGTTCACCCTTTGTCGCCGCGGCTAATGGGCGCATTTTGTCACGGGTATCCCAGACCGGAGGGATTTCATCCAATTTAGTGACAGAAGCTCGTACAAAAGGCACCCGTGCAATAGTCATAATCGTATTCAACCAACGGTCACGAATAATGCGATCTGCCCTTTCATGACTCGGATCATCCAGCTCAATAACACAGACTATTTTATTGTTCTTCTTTGAAACCAGAACATAATCCATTGCCATTCCATTATAAATTGCAAAGAAACGCTTTCTTTCTTCTTCGCTAAACTCGGGTTGTTCTGGAAAGTTGATCAAGCGCCCCAGAGAGACCTGGCAATGGATATGACAATAATGTCCAAACCATTTCTCCAGATTATCAAAATAGATTTTTTCACAACGCGTAATTAACCACTCTTTTCCTTCCAATAAAATACCTTCGGCAACCATTCCCTGGAACAACTCATCTCGTTCTTGCCAACGAGAGTCACGATAGGTTTTCTGCGGTGTATAGCTCCTTGTCGACGTCTTAGCCGCAGGGGAAGTTGCAGAGGAAGGGACTGGTTGCGATCTAGTGATGATTACCGATGAGGCAACTTTTCGGAGTGTCAATTTTCTGGCAACAGCAAAACCGGCGGCAAATGCAATTGTCAAACAAGTTACAAAAACCATAAAGCTCATAATTAATCTTCACCTATCCATGTTGATTATATTTCATTACTAACGCTACTCGCTGTAGCGAGTTACATGCCAACAATTCAACGATCTATATATAGTTAGTATCATGTTTTGATTATTACAACCATACCTATTTTGCCATTGCGGCTTGCCGTCCACAAAAAATAACAACACACAATATTAGCCAAAAATTTAATTAAGATTAACCTTATATTTTTAATATTATCCCTAAAAAATAAAATCAGGAGAATATATTCGGTGTTAATCAGTCAGTCAAATTTTGGCCCATTGTTGATTAAACCTCATACGCAAAATTGGCACCAGACCTCCTGTACAGGTTGAATGGCTGGAAAAAGATAGGCAAAAAACTCTCCGCGCTGGCGGCATTACATTGGTCGCGTGCTATGACGAAAAATGCCTGGTAAAAGTATCTAAACCAGAATTCATTTCAGCTTATCAACACGCTCAAAGTCGCCCCCAGAACGTTAACCTGAAGTGAAAGTCTTTGCTGTTAATGAAATAAAACAAAGCCCGGTTCGCCCGGGCTCTGCGCCGATAATACACTTAACTGTATGCATGTAGCGTACGTTGGCAAAGTGCCGAACGTACGCAATCCTCTTTACCGAATCGGACGATCCCGACCATTTCATCTTCTTCGAAACGTTCCAGCGCGTCACTTAATCCGGAGCGCACGCCGCGAGGCAAATCGCATTGCGTGATATCACCGTTGACGATAACCGTCACGTTCTCCCCGAGGCGGGTTAAAAACATTTTCATTTGCGCGGCAGTCACATTCTGCGCCTCGTCAAGAATGACGACTGCATTTTCAAAGGTACGTCCACGCATATAGGCGAACGGCGCAATTTCCACCTTCCCTATTTCCGGTCGCAGGCAGTACTGCATAAAGGAAGCCCCTAAGCGCCGGACCAGCACGTCGTAGACCGGACGAAAATAGGGAGCAAACTTTTCTGCGATATCTCCAGGTAAGAAGCCAAGATCTTCATCGGCTTGCAGAACTGGACGGGTGACGATAATCCTGTCGACATCCTTATGTATCAGGGCCTCTGCCGCTTTTGCTGCGCTGATCCAGGTTTTTCCGCACCCGGCTTCGCCCGTGGCGAATATCAGCTGCTTACTCTCAATAGCCTTCAGATAGTGCAATTGCGCTTCATTTCGCGCGAGGATGGGCGAGGTATCGCGACTGTCGCGGGCCATACCAATGGCTTCTACGCCGCTCATCTGCACAAGCGAGGTGACCGATTCTTCTTCACGCTGCTTATGGCTGCGCGAATCCCGTCTCAGCACACGTTTTGCCTCGCGACGAGCTTTGATCACTGCTTTTTGTCTTCCCATGGAGAGCACCTTGAGTTGTTTGTATTCATCACACGCGCCGTTGGCAGCGCGATTATGCGCACGAACATCAGAGGGTTGGCTTCCTTGTAAGCCATAGTTTGCTTTTGGATAAAATGCCGAAAAACGGCTACGCGCACCGTTTACGGCGTCGGTAACACATGAAAAGAAAGGATGAGGTTGAAAATACAAAGTGACGAGATGACTACCGGAGGAGAAATCTCCGCGAGTGGTGGCGCGCTGATTATCTAAAACATGTCCAGTACAGGACGTTACCATCCGCGATCTCCATAGTGACTGACTATCACTGCCGGGAACTTCCGCTGCTACTTAATAAGTACAACAGATCTCGCATTCATTGCAACAATATATTCACTTATATTTAACGATAAACACCCATTTCGGTGACATTAGTTTCTACTGGAAAGATGACAGAGTGATGACAGAGATGAAAAAAGCTGTGTGCTTTCAGCAGGATTCGCAGTACTGGTAAAAGCTTGCCGGATGCGGCGTGAACGCCTTACCCGACCTACAAGTGATTAATAATTTGTGCACCAAACTCATGCCCGATAAACCTGCGCATCGGGCATATTTGCGTCGTTCAAACCTGTAATAGCGCCCTTCCCAGATAATCGTTCGTGTCCTTCACCCCCGGCAGCGCAAAAAAATAACCGCCGCCGATAGGTTTAACGTATTCCTCCAGCGCTTCGCCATTGAGCCTTTTTTGTACTGTCAGGAAGCCTTTTTCCAGATCGTGTTGGTAACAGACAAACAGTAGCCCCATATCCAGTTGTCCGGAGTTGGTGACGCCCAACGAATAACTGTAGCCACGACGCAGCATCAGGCTGGACTCACTCTCTGGCGTGCGGGGATTCGCCAGCCGGATATGGCTGTCCAGCGCAATCACCTTCCCCTCCGGATCGCTGGCGTAATCGGGAACATCATGCTCATGCTGCATTCCCAGCGGCGCACCGGTTTGTTTGTCGCGACCAAAAATCGTCTGCTGTTCTTTCAGTGGCGTTCTGTCCCAAAACTCCACCCGAAACTGAATCAACCGCACCGCCTGGTAGCTGCCGCCGATTGTCCACGCAGGCTCCTGCTGATCTGCCGTCACCCACACCACTTGTTGCATCAACTTATCATTCTGGCTATCGGGATTGGCAGTGCCGTCTTTGAAACCCAGCAAATTTATCGGCGTCTCTTTGCCTTTACTACGCGCCGCGTGATCGGAAATAAACCCTTCCCGCTTCCAGCGCACACTGAGCAAATCCGGCGTGTGTTTGATGATATCGCGCAGCGCATGGATCACCGTATCCTGGGTGTTGGCGCAAATTTGTAGCAACACATCACCATGACATAACGCCGCATCCAGCGAGTCATTAGGGAAACGCGTCATCTTCTGCAACTTTTTTGGCATCTGTGGCGCAAGGCCAAAGCGCTCATCAAACAATGAGTGACCCACCGATAACGTGATGGTGAGATTATCGGGCGCAATGTAGCCGCCAAGAATGCCGGAATCGAGTGGTGGCAGGCGCGGATTTGGCGTTTCTGGTGCCGCTCCGCCCTGAGTCAGAAAAGCAAAACGCTGAGTCAACAAGCGAAACAACCGTTCAAGATCGGCTTTATCGCTGGCAAGCACATCAAACGCCACCAGCATCATTGCAGCCTGTTGTGGTGTCAGGATCCCTGCCTGATGCTCACCATAAAACGGCTGTTTCTCATTGCGTGCATACGGTGAAAGCGTACCCGGCGCACTTTGCGTTTTTTGTGCATGAGCGACCGGACAACTTCCCGCCAGCGCCAGTGCACCAATCCCTTTCAGTAAACGTCGGCGTGACGGTTCATTCACGCCGTTTTCATCTTTATACTGCATAACGTTTAATCCAGTCCCAGCACACCGCGAAGTTGCGCCAGATCTTCCGCCAGCGCAGTAATCGGTCCTTTCAGTGCATTCCGGTCGGCATCGGTCAATTTGTCGTAGGTTTCAAAACCGTCTTTAGTACGGTATTTCGCCAGAATGGTATCGACCTTTTTAAAGTTGGCATCGACTTTTGCCAACAGTTCCGGGTTGGCTTTTTGCAGTTGTGGACGCAGTAGATCGACAATTTTCTGCGAGCCTTCAACGTTAGCCTGGAAATCCCACAGATCGGTGTGGCTGTAGCGATCTTCTTCACCGCTGATTTTGCTGGCTGCCACTTCCTCAATCAGTCCGGCTGCACCGCCGACCACTTTTGAAGGTGGGAAAGCCAGTTCACTGATGCGTTTTTGCAAATCGACCACATCGGTATAAAGCTGGTCGGCATACTTATCCATCCCTTTGGTGGTGTTGTCGCCAAACAATGCTTTTTCCAGACGGTGGAAACCGGTGAATTTTGGATCGGCGGCTTTTTGCTCGTAATCATCTTCACGGGCGTCAATACTGCCATCCAGATCGGAGAACAGTTCAGCAATCGGTTCAATGCGCTCATAGTGCTGGCGCGTCGGTGCATACAGTGCTTTCGCTTTTTCGATATCGCCTGCTTTAATCGCGTCGGTAAAGGCTTTGGTGTCGGCCACCAGCTGCGTGGTTTCCGCCATGACATACGCTTTATATGCAGTAATTGCACCACCAAGACTTAACAGCGCATCACTTTGCGCCGCATCCGCCGTTGCCTCACCTTTGACAATCAACTTCCCTTTCGGGTTAGTCAGCAGACCGCAGGTCATATCGTATTCGCCAGGCTGTAAATTCGCCGTCATTTTCTGGCTAAAGCCAGGGGCGATATTTTCTCGCTCTTCCACCACCATCACGCCTTTGAGGATCTCCCACTCCAGCGCCTTCTGGCTGTGGTTCTGAATAATGAACTGTGTTTTCCCGGCGTTAACCGTAATGGTCATCGGTTCGCACTGCTTATCCGTCACGGTCACTTTGACCTGCGGCACATCAGCGGCGTTAGCCATAAAAGCAGAAGAAAACAGCGCAGCCACGCTCAACTGCAATGCGTTACGGCGGAAGTTAATGGTCATGACGAGACTATCCCTTTAAAGTATGTTGTAACTAAGCAAGAGTTTGCGTCGTATTTGCTACGCGGAGCGAGACGCTGTCGCCCCTGCGCGTGGTGGCAGGGCAAATGCCACCAGCGCCGGGATGAGATAAATAAACCAGACGGCGACTTCGCTGACACTTGGCGCTTCCTGATAGCCAAAAATCCCTTCCATCAGCGTGCCAAACAGCGAGTGAGTTGACAGCACCGCGCTCATATCGAAGGCGATTTCCTGAAAGTGGTTCCACAATCCGGCTTCATGAAATGCGCGAATAGCACCAGCTGCCAGCCCTGCGGCGACGAAGAGAATAAACAGGCTGGTCCATTTAAAAAATGCACCAAGATTGAGGCGAATACCGCCCCAGTAGAGCAGGAAGCCGAGCACCACGGCTGTAGCAAGACCGAGCATTGCACCCAGCGGCGGCCAGATCCCGACATCTTGTTGAAATGCCGCCAGCAGGAAAAAGACCGACTCCAGCCCTTCCCTTGCAACGGCAAAAAAGACCATCATCACCAGCGCCCAGCCATGATGATTTCCACGCTGCAATGCGCTATCGACTGCCTGTTCCAGTTGCACTTTGACGTTGCGCGACACTTTGCGCATCCAGAAAACCATCCAGGTAAGGATCACCACGGCGATCACCGCCACGATACCTTCAAACAGTTCCTGTTCTTTTTGCGGAAATTCGCCGGTGGTTTCGTTAATGAAGATACCCAAGCCCAGGCACAACGCAGCGGCAAACAGCACGCCAATCCACATCACACCAATCCATCGGCCTCGCTGGGTACGCTTAAGATAGCTGGCAATCAAACTGACAATCAGCGCGGCTTCAAGTCCTTCGCGCAACATAATGAGAAACGGAACAAACATGCCACCCACCCTTAAACGTTTTTCTGAGTCAATCTATGCAAAGAAAAGTAAATCGCAGTGATATCGATTATCATTACGGTAAAGAAAAATACAAGCGGAATGTTTATAAAATGATGTTGGAATGTAAAAACGAGGAGATCAAATCAGGAGATAAAAGCGATTATTTTAAGGTATTTAGCTGACTTTTCGCCCGGCAGATGAAGCTTGCACGAATGTTGGTGGCGACAAACTCGCTGCAGCGTGCCCCGAAGGGTTGAATTTTCATTTTGTCGTTTCACAAAAGAACGTTGTTTTTTGCTTATTAATAGATAGTGATAAGGTTGTGAATAAAATTATACCTCATCTCCTCATCGAATTTTTCGCCCCAACCTAAACAGGAGAAAACGTGTATTTAAGCCTGGAATGAGCGATTTTTGATAGTGCGTAATTAACCCCAAAAACTATAATCCTCCTTATTATATTTCCAGTGATATCATTTTATGGCTAATGCTATATACAATTCTACATCACGATAAAACGAAGCAGGATGCGAATTAAAAAAGTCACATAGAATAAAAATAGAAATCTTAACCAAAAGTAAGAGATTCTCGTGAAAATCAATCATCAAACACACTAATACATAAAAATCAATAAGCTGATAATTAATCAAAGCTTTTTACTCACGATTTTTTACTATATTATTACAACCCCACTAGTATTGAATACAGAAAGAGAAGGAATAAGATGAGACGCCACTGTTTTCAGATGAACCCTGTAATTAGGGTCGAGCATATAATCCATCTATTTCTCGGTCGATGAATTTGAAAATCTTACGCGTTAATTTTCCCTCTGGCCAAGGGCTAACATCGAATTAACAACAAGGCTCACGAATAATTGTAACTACGTACTTTATGAAACACAGGAAGAAATTATTATTTACCGCGATGATTCAAGGCGTAAAAAAAATAACAATCTTCATGAAACTCACCCCGATGGCAGCATTGTAAATTCGCCAATAACTGGCATTCCTCCTGCTTTTTACGGGTGCTTTCGTAGTTACACCATTAACACCAGAATGAGCGGATTGATTACTACATCAAGAACGCATCCGAAGTGTACATCCTGGTGCGCAGACTGAATCGCCCGGAGCCATGCGGATGGCTACGACTTAATACGAATCATTAACCCTGTAAGGATACGGAGAGCATGACATGAGACCAATATCCAACCTCAATACGAGCGCAGCAACCTATATTCCACCGCAGCAACTCCCGAGTAGTTGTCTGGAAACTTTGTCGCTTCTGGTGCAGATGAATAATTATATCAAAAGGGATGCGGACTACAGCACGGGCATGGCTGTTACTCCACTGGTTCCTGAAGAGGTTCACTTGCTGGCTGTTGCGATGACAACCGAACTACATCGACATCAGTTTCAACCGGTGGTAAATGCAAATGATCTGCAACTTCCTGAACCGTTCACCTTCGATGTTGCCGGTTTCACCATCACCTTCACGAAGACGCAAGAGCATGACAACTCGGGCAATCTCGTGAAAATTGCAGTCAGTAAGAACGGTGTATGCACCAGCACAAATATTGCTCTTGAGCTGTTTCACTCCATCGTCACAACACTGATGTCACGCAGTCAGTATGGAACATTTGATCTCTGGTCCGTACGGCCAATACTCACGGATGAAAGTCAAAACAGGGTGCATGAAGCAGCTCGCTACTCCCCGGCCCAACAATACGGAGGAGAAGAAACACACATTACCAACAACGGCATGCGAGAATTTGGAAATATGTCCCCGCTGGCGTGGCGTAACGATGGGGAATTACAGCAATCGTGTAATACAAGCAACTTCCCACCAAATAATGCAAATGACGACATAAACAACACCAGGCAGACCACCGAGGACCAGCCAGAGGCGGACGAGCCACAGCAATATGTTAAATTGACTGTCGACGACATGCGAAAATGGGCGGCGATGGACCAGCAGGCGCGAAACGATCTAGGGGGAGTTCAAGGATGGTGTACGCACAATCATTTTAATATCAAAAATGCCAGGAATTACCTGACCGATCACGGCCTGAACTACGCGGGAGAGGTAAAGGTAAACGGGCCGCATGAATATGCCAAATTCACCCTTGAACATATCCGCCAGTGGGCAGCCTTAGACAAGCATGTGCGAAAACCGGTTGGTTATTTAGAAAAGTGGTGTAAGAAAAGAAACCTCTCGCGGACTACTGCCAGGAACTACCTGAAGAACGACGGGCTTACCGCCCTGGGTGAGTTGAAGCTGAAAGGGCCGCAGAAATGTGTCTCTTTCACCTTCGGGGACATCGTGCAATGGGCGAATATGAGCCAGGAGGATCGTGACCGCGCAGGGGGAGCCCACAAGTGGAGTAAAGGACGCGGCTTCCAGTGGTCTACTTCCAGATCCTACCTGAAATTGAGCGGATTGACGGTACAAGGCGCGAAAAAACTGGCGTGGCTGAACAAGAGCGGGAATATGTCGAATCCACACTATCTCGCCCAACCTACCAGCCGCAGGACATAAGCTGAAGGTACCGATAGCGGCAATTTTGTTCATCTGAGCCAGGTGGCAAATAGCAATTGCCCCCGAACACTCCCTGCCAGGCAATTTATACGGCATGGCAGGGAACATTCGGATTAAAAAGCAAAAGATAAATTATTGCTCTTCAGCTTACCCTTCCTGCAACCGTGACGGCGGAGCCGAATGATAGTGCGCATCGGCCTCGGCAAAGCGTTTTTGCATCGCCGCTGACGGCGCTTTACCCAGCAAACTAAACACTACAATCCCGATACTGCCGAAGATGAAGCCCGGAATAATTTCGTACAGTCCCAGCCAGCCGAACTGCTTCCAGACGATAACCGTCAGCGCACCGATGATCATCCCCGCCAGCGCACCGTTGCGCGTCATGCGTGACCACATCACCGAGAACAGCACCACCGGACCAAACGCCGCGCCAAAGCCTGCCCACGCGTAGCTCACTAAGCCAAGCACGC
This sequence comes from Escherichia sp. WS3227_2, assembly GCF_046486495.1. NCBI lineage: Bacteria > Pseudomonadati > Pseudomonadota > Gammaproteobacteria > Enterobacterales > Enterobacteriaceae > Escherichia > Escherichia sp. WS3227_2. The sequence goes on along the minus strand of NZ_JBJQLG010000005.1, from coordinate 78,588 downwards.
GGTTTTCCGGGTTCGCCGCCAGCGCAATCGCCACCAGCGCCACCACCAGCACCATCACACGCCCTACCCACACCAGCTCTTTCTGGCTGGCATGTTTACGCAGAAACGCTTTGTATAAATCTTCGGTAATCGCACTGGAACATACCAGCAGCTGGCAACTTAAGGTTGACATTACCGCCGCCAGAATCGCCGACAGCAGAATCCCGGCAATCCACGGGTTAAACAGAATTTGCGCCAGTTCGATAAACACGCGTTCAGCGTTCTGGTTTACCGCACCTGCTACCGCCGGGTGCTCATTAAAGTAAGCAATACCAAAGAAGCCGACAGCCACCGCCCCTGCCAGGCAGAGGATCATCCAGGTCATACTGATACGACGCGCATGGACAATGCTGTGGTGAGAATCCGCCGCCATAAAACGCGCCAGGATGTGCGGCTGCCCGAAGTAACCCAGTCCCCAGCCCATCAGCGAGATAATGGCAACAAAGTTCAGCCCTTTGAGCATATCCACGTTTTCGATGCTCTTTTGTTTGATTACTTCCAGCGAGTCACCAAAGCCACCGACACTGATAATGACGATAACCGGCGTCAGGATCAGGGCAAAAATCATCAGGCTGGCCTGTACAGTGTCAGTCCAGCTCACCGCGAGGAAACCGCCAATAAAGGTGTAAAGGATCGTCGCCGCAGCGCCCGCCCACAGAGCCGTTTCGTAGCTCATGCCAAAGGTACTTTCAAACAGACGCGCGCCTGCCACGATGCCCGAAGCGCAATAAATGGTGAAGAACAGCAAAATCACCAGCGCGGAGATAATGCGCAAAATACGGCTTTTATCTTCAAAGCGCCCGGTGAAATAATCCGGCAATGTCAAGGCGTTATTGTTGTATTCGGTATGCACACGCAACCGCCCGGCCACCAGCTTCCAGTTAATCCACGCGCCTAATGTCAGGCCAATGGCGATCCAGCTTTCGGAAATCCCGGAAAGAAAAACAGCGCCCGGCAACCCCATTAACAGCCAGCCGCTCATATCCGATGCACCCGCCGATAATGCCGTCACGAATGGCCCAAGGCTACGACCGCCCAGAATATAGTCGTCGAAGTTTTTCGTTGATCGCCAGGCGATAAACCCAATCAATATCATGCCAAAGATATAGACACAAAATGTCACCAACATCGGTGTGCTAATAGCCATCTAAAGTCTCCAAAAAATTATTATCGGCAATGTCGAAACTTGCCGTTATATCTGCCACCGGAACGGGGTAACAGAGTTTATGTTTTACCAGGGCGACCGTATCCTGCCGGAAGCGCTGGTTATTCACAATCGATTTAACACACCATTTACATTAAATTTTAGTGCTCAGCGACACTATTTTTCATCAGGTTGCACTCTCTCACATTTTTTGCGGTTGCACCTTTCAAAAATGTTAACTGCCGCAGAGAAAAAGTCTGAGTTATTTTTTTAATCCCTGTCATATCGATTTCTTTTATTAACATTTCATTCATTTTTAAGCTTGCTACGCAGGTCACATTTAACATGGTTGCACAAAGTTGCAACATCATGGATATTTCACGATAACGTTAAGTTGCACCTTTCAGAACAACAGGAGTAATGGCATGGGAACCACCACCATGGGGGTTAAGCTGGACGACGCGACGCGTGAGCGTATTAAGTCTGCCGCGACACGTATCGATCGCACGCCACACTGGTTAATTAAGCAGGCGATTTTTTCTTATCTCGAACAACTGGAAAACAGCGATACTCTTCCGGAGCTACCTGCGCTGCTTTCTGGCGCTGCCAATGAGAGCGATGAAGCACCGACTCCGGCAGAGGAACCACACCAGCCTTTCCTCGACTTTGCCGAGCAAATTTTGCCCCAGTCGGTTTCCCGCGCCGCGATCACCGCTGCCTATCGCCGTCCGGAAACCGAAGCGGTTTCGATGCTGCTGGAACAAGCCCGCCTGCCGCAGCCAGTTGCTGAACAGGCGCATAAACTGGCATATCAACTGGCCGATAAACTGCGTAATCAAAAAAATGCCAGTGGTCGCGCAGGTATGGTCCAGGGGTTATTGCAGGAGTTTTCGCTGTCATCGCAGGAAGGCGTGGCGCTGATGTGTCTGGCAGAAGCGTTGTTGCGTATTCCCGACAAAGCCACCCGCGACGCGTTAATTCGCGACAAAATCAGCAACGGTAACTGGCAGTCACACATTGGTCGTAGCCCGTCCCTGTTTGTTAATGCCGCCACCTGGGGGCTGCTGTTTACTGGCAAACTGGTTTCCACCCATAACGAAGCCAGCCTCTCCCGCTCGCTGAACCGCATTATCGGTAAGAGCGGTGAACCGCTGATCCGCAAAGGTGTGGATATGGCGATGCGCCTGATGGGCGAGCAGTTCGTCACTGGCGAAACCATCGCGGAAGCGTTAGCCAACGCCCGCAAGCTGGAAGAGAAAGGTTTCCGTTACTCCTACGATATGCTGGGCGAAGCCGCGCTGACCGCCGCAGATGCACAGGCGTATATGGTTTCCTATCAGCAGGCGATTCACGCCATTGGTAAAGCGTCCAATGGTCGTGGCATCTATGAAGGTCCGGGCATTTCAATCAAGCTGTCGGCGCTGCATCCGCGTTACAGCCGCGCCCAGTATGACCGGGTAATGGAAGAGCTTTACCCACGTCTGAAATCACTCACCCTGCTGGCGCGTCAGTACGATATTGGTATTAACATCGATGCCGAAGAGGCCGATCGTCTGGAGATCTCCCTCGATCTGCTGGAAAAACTCTGTTTCGAGCCGGAACTGGCAGGCTGGAACGGCATCGGTTTTGTTATTCAGGCTTATCAAAAACGCTGCCCACTGGTGATTGATTACCTGATTGATCTCGCCACCCGCAGCCGTCGCCGTCTGATGATTCGCCTGGTGAAAGGCGCGTACTGGGATAGTGAAATCAAGCGCGCGCAGATGGACGGCCTTGAAGGTTATCCGGTTTATACCCGCAAGGTGTATACCGACGTTTCATATCTCGCCTGTGCGAAAAAGCTGCTGGCGGTGCCGAATCTAATCTACCCGCAGTTCGCGACGCACAACGCCCATACGCTGGCGGCAATTTATCAACTGGCAGGTCAAAACTACTATCCGGGTCAGTACGAGTTCCAGTGCCTGCATGGTATGGGCGAGCCACTGTATGAGCAGGTCACCGGGAAAGTTGCCGACGGCAAACTTAACCGTCCGTGTCGTATTTATGCCCCAGTTGGCACACATGAAACGCTGCTGGCGTATCTGGTGCGCCGCCTGCTGGAAAACGGTGCTAACACCTCGTTTGTTAACCGTATTGCCGACACCTCTTTGCCACTGGATGAACTGGTCGCCGATCCGGTCACTGCTGTAGAAAAACTGGCGCAACAGGAAGGGCAAACTGGATTACCGCATCCGAAAATTCCCCTGCCGCGCGATCTTTACGGTCACGGGCGCGACAACTCGGCAGGGCTGGATCTCGCTAACGAACACCGGCTGGCATCCCTCTCTTCTGCCCTGCTCAATAGTGCACTGCAAAAATGGCAGGCCTTGCCAATACTGGAACAACCGGTAGCGGCAGGTGAGATGTCGCCCGTTATTAACCCTGCGGAACCGAAAGATATTGTGGGCTTTGTGCGTGAAGCCACGCCGCGTGAAGTAGAACAGGCGCTGGAAAGTGCGGTTAATAACGCACCAATCTGGTTTGCCACGCCTCCGGCTGAACGCGCGGCAATTTTGCATCGCGCTGCCGTGCTGATGGAAAGCCAGATGCAGCAACTGATTGGTATTCTGGTGCGTGAGGCCGGAAAAACCTTCAGTAACGCCATTGCCGAAGTGCGCGAAGCGGTCGATTTTCTCCACTACTACGCCGGACAGGTGCGGGATGATTTCGCTAACGAAACCCACCGTCCATTAGGGCCTGTGGTGTGTATCAGTCCGTGGAACTTCCCGCTGGCTATTTTCACCGGGCAGATTGCTGCTGCACTGGCGGCAGGTAACAGCGTGCTGGCAAAACCGGCAGAACAAACGCCGCTGATTGCCGCGCAAGGGATCGCCATTTTGCTGGAAGCGGGTGTACCGCCAGGCGTGGTGCAATTGCTGCCAGGTCGGGGGGAAACCGTGGGCGCGCAACTGACGGGTGATGATCGCGTGCGCGGGGTGATGTTTACCGGATCAACCGAAGTCGCTACGTTACTGCAACGCAATATCGCCAGCCGCCTGGACGCTCAGGGTCGCCCTATTCCGCTCATCGCTGAAACCGGCGGCATGAACGCGATGATTGTCGATTCTTCAGCACTGACCGAACAAGTCGTAATAGATGTGCTGGCCTCGGCGTTCGACAGTGCGGGTCAGCGTTGTTCGGCACTGCGCGTGCTGTGCCTGCAAGATGAGATTGCCGACCACACGTTGAAAATGCTGCGCGGCGCAATGGCCGAATGCCGGATGGGTAATCCGGGTCGCCTGACCACCGATATCGGTCCGGTGATTGATAGCGAAGCGAAAGCCAATATCGAGCGTCATATTCAGACCATGCGTAGCAAAGGCCGTCCGGTGTTCCAGGCGGTGCGGGAAAACAGTGAAGATGCCCGTGAATGGCAAAGTGGCACCTTTGTCGCCCCGACGCTGATCGAACTGGATGATTTTGCCGAATTGCAAAAAGAGGTCTTTGGTCCGGTGCTGCATGTGGTGCGTTATAACCGTAACCAGCTGCCGGAGCTGATCGAGCAGATTAACGCTTCCGGTTATGGTCTGACGCTTGGCGTTCATACGCGTATTGATGAAACCATCGCCCAGGTCACTGGCTCGGCGCATGTCGGTAACCTGTACGTTAACCGTAATATGGTGGGCGCAGTGGTGGGTGTGCAGCCGTTCGGCGGCGAAGGGTTGTCCGGTACCGGGCCGAAAGCAGGCGGTCCGCTCTATCTCTACCGTCTGCTGGCGAATCGCCCGGAAAGTGCACTGGCAGTGACGCTCGCGCGTCAGGATGCAGAGTATCCGGTCGATGTGCAGTTGAAAGCCGCATTGACTCAGCCGCTAAATGCACTGCGGGAATGGGCGGCAAACCGTCCAGAATTGCAGGCGTTATGTACGCAATATGGCGAGCTGGCGCAGGCAGGAACACAACGATTGCTGCCAGGGCCGACGGGTGAACGCAACACCTGGACGCTGCTGCCGCGTGAGCGCGTGTTGTGTATTGCGGATGATGAACAGGATGCGCTGACTCAGCTCGCCGCCGTGCTGGCGGTGGGCAGCCAGGTACTGTGGCCGGATGACACGCTGCATCGTCAGTTAGTGAAGGCATTGCCATCGGCAGTCAGCGAACGTATTCAACTGGCGAAAGCGGAAAATATAACCGCTCAACCCTTTGATGCGGTGATCTTCCACGGTGATTCGGATCAGCTTCGCGCATTGTGTGAAGCCGTTGCCGCGCGGGATGGCGCAATTGTTTCGGTGCAGGGTTTTGCCCGAGGCGAAAGCAATATCCTTCTGGAACGGCTGTATATCGAACGCTCGCTGAGTGTGAATACCGCTGCCGCTGGCGGTAACGCCAGTTTAATGACGATCGGTTAAACAGGTAGCCGGAGGATGTTACAACCTCCTCCGGCATCTTTAACGTGGTCGAATCCCCTCAACAATAATCCGCTGCACGTTTTCAACCGTTTGATTGAAAAATACCTCATCGCGCAACGTCGCGCCTGTCACCGCCTCCACCTGAGGGGCGAAATCGGCGTAATGTTGAGTGGAAGCCCAAATCATAAAAATCAAATGCTGCGGGTCAATCGGCGCGAGTTTGCCGCTTTTTACCCAACCGGCAATCAGCGCCGATTTCTCATCAATTAATGCCTTCAAATCGCCCGTCAGTTCATCCATTAACAGCGGCGCGCCTGCCAGCATCTCCATACAGAACAGGCGCGAAGCCTGCGGATAATCGCGTGAGACTTCCAGCTTCAGACGGATGTACTCTTTGATCGCCGCCAGCGGGGCGAAATCTTCACGAAACGCTTTTAACGGTGCCAGCCAGATATCGAGAATCTGCCGCAGCACGGCAATATACAGCGCCTCTTTTGACGGAAAGTAATACAGCAGATTGGTTTTTGAAACACCCGCCAACTCTGCGATCTGCTCCAGCCTTGTGCCGTGAAAACCGAATTGTGAAAAAGTGTCCAGTGCTGCGCTAAGAATCGCTTTTTTCTTCGCGCTCACTGCGCGCGAACGTTTACCCGTTGTTTTCACTGCGCCTTGCGTCATGCGCTCTCCCCTCTTGTAGATTGGCAACAGGATAGCAAAACCCCTGCCCGGCCTCGACCTTCTGCACTTTCATCGCGCACGGATGCATGTTTTATGTGCAACTGTTTTGACCGTTTAGTCCACTTTTTTCCAGATATTTTAGACAACTTAACATTAACATATTAATAACATTCACTTTTTAAAAACTGGCATCCGCTTTGCAAACAAACCATTACGCGGCTGAAAAGGATATGCAGGATGCAGCGCCCCGTCTGACTTTCACTTTACGAGACGAAGAGAGGTTGATGATGAAAATTGGCGTATTCGTACCTATTGGCAACAACGGCTGGCTCATTTCGACCCACGCGCCGCAGTACATGCCGACCTTTGAACTGAATAAAGCCATTGTGCAAAAAGCGGAGCACTACCATTTCGACTTCGCCCTGTCGATGATCAAACTGCGTGGCTTTGGCGGCAAAACTGAGTTCTGGGATCACAACCTTGAGTCGTTCACCTTGATGGCGGGGCTGGCGGCCGTCACCTCGCGCATTCAGATTTACGCCACTGCCGCCACCTTAACGTTACCTCCGGCAATCGTCGCCCGTATGGCCGCAACCATTGACTCCATCTCTGGCGGGCGTTTTGGCGTCAACCTCGTGACTGGCTGGCAAAAGCCTGAGTATGAGCAGATGGGTATCTGGCCTGGCGATGACTATTTCTCCCGTCGTTACGACTATCTCACCGAATATGTTCAGGTGCTGCGCGACCTGTGGGGCACGGGCAAAAGCGATTTTAAAGGCGATTTTTTCACCATGAATGATTGTCGCGTCAGCCCGCAACCGAGCGTACCCATGAAAGTGATCTGCGCCGGGCAAAGCGACGCTGGCATGGCGTTCTCCGCTCAGTATGCCGATTTCAACTTCTGTTTCGGCAAAGGCGTAAATACACCCACGGCTTTCGCCCCGACCGCTGCGCGGATGAAACAGGCCGCAGAGCAAACCGGGCGCGACGTTGGCTCTTATGTGTTGTTTATGGTGATTGCCGACGAAACCGACGATGCCGCTCGCACCAAATGGGAACACTACAAAGCGGGCGCGGATGAAGAGGCGTTAAGCTGGCTAACCGAACAAAGTCAGAAAGATACCCGCTCCGGTACTGACACCAACGTCCGTCAGATGGCCGATCCCACTTCGGCGGTAAACATCAACATGGGGACGTTAGTCGGTTCTTACGCCAGTGTCGCTCGCATGTTAGATGAAGTCGCAAGCGTGCCTGGTGCCGAAGGCGTGCTGTTGACCTTCGATGATTTTCTGTCGGGAATCGAAACCTTCGGCGAGCGCATTCAACCACTGATGCAGTGCCGCGCCCATCTCCCTGCGCTGACTCAGGAGGTGGCATGATGACAATCTTAACCGCTCGACCGGAAGCCATTACCTTCGATCCGCAGCAAAGTGCGCTGATCGTGGTGGATATGCAAAACGCTTATGCCACGCCAGGCGGCTACTTAGATCTCGCCGGGTTTGATGTCTCAACCACTCGCCCGGTCATTGCCAACATTCAAACCGCCGTGACCGCGGCACGAGCAGCAGGGATGCTGATCATCTGGTTTCAAAATGGCTGGGATGAACAGTATGTCGAGGCTGGCGGCCCCGGCTCACCGAATTTTCATAAATCGAACGCCCTGAAAACCATGCGTAAGCAGCCGCAGCTACAGGGGAAATTGCTGGCGAAAGGCTCCTGGGATTATCAACTGGTGGATGAACTGGTGCCGCAGCCTGGCGATATTGTGCTGCCTAAGCCGCGCTACAGCGGTTTCTTCAATACACCGCTGGACAGCATTTTGCGCAGCCGCGGAATACGCTATCTGGTTTTCACCGGTATCGCTACCAACGTCTGCGTCGAATCGACGCTACGCGACGGCTTTTTTCTGGAGTATTTCGGCGTGGTGCTGGAAGACGCAACACACCAGGCGGGGCCGGAATTTGCACAGAAGGCCGCGTTGTTCAATATCGAAACCTTTTTTGGCTGGGTCAGCGACGTCGAAACGTTCTGCGACGCACTTTCTCCCACGTCCTTTGCTCGTATCGCTTAAGGAGTTTAACGATGCCAAAATCCGTAATTATTCCCGCTGGCAGCAGCGCACCGCTGGCCCCCTTCGTTCCCGGCACGCTGGCTGATGGCGTGGTGTATGTCTCCGGTACGCTGGCTTTTGATCAACATAATAATGTGCTGTTTGCCGATGACCCAAAGGCGCAAACCCGCCACGTTCTGGAAACCATCCGCAAGGTGATCGAGACGGCGGGTGGCACGATGGCGGATGTGACCTTCAACAGCATCTTTATTACCGACTGGAAAAATTACGCCGCGATTAACGAAATCTACGCCGAGTTTTTTCCGGGTGATAAACCGGCGCGATTCTGCATTCAGTGCGGACTGGTAAAACCTGACGCGCTGGTGGAAATCGCCACAATTGCGCATATCGCCAAGTGAGGCCACGATGAAACTTTCACTCTCACCTCCCCCTTATGCTGATGCGCCCATAGTGGTGTTGATTTCGGGTCTTGGCGGTAGCGGCAGTTACTGGTTACCGCAACTGGCGGTGCTGGAGCAGGAGTATCAGGTAATCTGTTACGACCAGCGCGGCACCGGCAATAATCCCGACACGCTGGAAGAAGATTACAGTATCGCCCAGATGGCAGCGGAACTGCATCAGGCGCTGGTAGCCGCAGGGATTGAGCGTTACGCGGTGGTCGGCCATGCGCTCGGTGCACTGGTGGGAATGCAGCTGGCGCTGGATTATCCCGCGTCGTTAACTGTGCTGGTCAGCGTTAACGGCTGGCTACGAATAAACGCCCATACGCGCCGCTGTTTTCAGGTTCGCGAGCAGTTACTACATAGCGGCGGCGCGCAGGCATGGGTGGAAGCTCAGCCATTGTTCCTCTATCCCGCCGACTGGATGGCGGCCCGCGCACCTCGCCTGGAAGCTGAAGACGCGCTGGCACTGGCGCATTTTCAGGGCAAAAATAATTTACTGCGTCGACTTAACGCCCTCAAACGCGCTGACTTTAGTCACCATGCGGATCGCATCCGCTGCCCGGTGCAAATCATCTGCGCCAGTGATGATCTGCTGGTGCCAACAGCATGTTCCAGTGAACTTCATGCCGCCCTGCCCGATAGCCAGAAAATGGTGATGCGCTATGGCGGACACGCCTGCAACGTGACCGATCCCGAAACGTTTAATGCTCTGTTACTCAACGGGCTTGCCAGCCTGTTACATCACCGTGAAGCCGCCCTGTAAGGAATTGCTATGAACGAAGCCATTAGCCCAGGTGCGCTTAGTACCTTGTTCACCGATGCCCGCACTCACAACGGCTGGCGAGAGACACCCGTCAGCGATGAGACATTACGGGAGATTTATGCCCTGATGAAATGGGGGCCGACATCAGCTAACTGTTCTCCGGCACGGATCGTGTTTATTCGCACTGCAGAAGGAAAAGAACGTCTGCGCCCGGCGCTTTCCAGCGGCAATCTGCAAAAAACCCTGACCGCGCCCGTCACCGCTATCGTCGCCTGGGACAGTGAATTTTATGAACGGTTACCACAGCTGTTTCCTCACGGCGATGCCCGCAGTTGGTTTACCTCCAGCCCACAACTTGCCGAAGAAACAGCGTTTCGCAACAGTTCCATGCAGGCGGCCTATCTGATCGTTGCCTGCCGGGCGCTGGGACTGGATACCGGCCCGATGTCGGGCTTTGACCGTCAACACGTGGACGACGCCTTTTTTACGGGCAGCACGCTGAAGAGCAATCTGCTGATTAATATCGGCTATGGCGATAGCAGCAAGCTTTATGCGCGCCTGCCACGTCTGTCCTTTGAAGAAGCCTGCGGGCTGTTGTAAGGAGCAAACTATGAACATAGTTGATCAACAAACCTTTCGCGATGCGATGTCCTGTATGGGCGCGGCGGTCAATATCATCACCACGGACGGTCCAGCCGGGCGCGCCGGGTTCACCGCCAGCGCCGTCTGCAGCGTGACCGATACGCCGCCCACATTACTGGTGTGCCTGAATCGTGGGGCGTCCGTCTGGCCGGTATTCAATGAAAATCGAACGCTGTGTGTAAATACACTTAGCGCCGGACAGGAGCCGCTTTCAAACCTTTTTGGCGGCAAAACGCCCATGGAACACCGCTTTGCCGCCGCCCGCTGGCAGACTGGTGTGACCGGATGCCCGCAACTGGAAGAGGCACTGGTTTCGTTTGACTGCCGTATCAGCCAGGTGGTGAGCGTCGGCACCCACGACATTCTGTTTTGTGCCATAGAAGCGATTCATCGTCACGCCACCCCCTACGGGCTGGTGTGGTTCGATCGCAGTTATCACGCGTTGATGCGCCCTGCTTGTTAACCTCCTTAAGGAGACAGCTGATGGCAATGTTCGGTTTTCCTCACTGGCAGTTAAAATCGACCTCTACAGAGAGCGGCGTGGTCGCGCCGGATGAACGATTGCCGTTTGCTCAGACGGCAATAATGGGCGTTCAACACGCGGTGGCGATGTTTGGCGCGACGGTGTTAATGCCTATTCTGATGGGGCTGGATCCCAATCTTTCCATTTTGATGTCGGGGATCGGCACGTTACTGTTTTTCTTTATTACCGGCGGGCGCGTCCCCAGTTATCTCGGTTCCAGCGCGGCTTTTGTCGGCGTGGTGATTGCCGCGACGGGCTTTAACGGTCAGGGCATTAACCCGAATATCAGCATTGCGCTGGGCGGGATTATCGCCTGTGGGCTGGTTTATACCGTCATTGGCCTGGTGGTGATGAAAATCGGTACGCGCTGGATTGAACGACTGATGCCGCCAGTGGTGACGGGTGCGGTGGTGATGGCGATTGGCCTGAACTTAGCGCCTATCGCAGTGAAAAGTGTATCGGCTTCGGCCTTTGATAGCTGGATGGCGGTAATGACGGTGCTGTGTATTGGGCTGGTAGCGGTGTTTACCCGTGGCATGATCCAGCGGTTATTGATTCTCGTAGGATTAATTGTCGCCTGTCTGCTGTATGGCGTGATGACCAACGTTTTAGGGCTGGGAAAAGCCGTCGATTTTACTCTCGTCAGCCATGCTGCCTGGTTCGGTTTGCCACATTTTTCCACTCCTGCTTTTAATGGTCAGGCAATGATGCTGATTGCGCCCGTGGCGGTGATTCTGGTGGCGGAAAACTTAGGCCATCTCAAGGCGGTCGCCGGGATGACCGGACGCAATATGGACCCGTATATGGGGCGGGCATTCGTAGGCGATGGTCTGGCAACGATGCTTTCCGGCTCTGTCGGCGGTAGCGGCGTGACCACCTATGCTGAAAATATCGGTGTGATGGCCGTGACCAAAGTCTACTCGACGCTGGTGTTTGTTGCTGCTGCCGTCATCGCCATGCTGTTGGGCTTTTCGCCGAAATTTGGCGCGCTGATCCATACCATTCCTGCACCGGTGATTGGTGGTGCTTCAATTGTTGTGTTCGGGCTGATTGCCGTCGCAGGCGCACGGATCTGGGTACAAAACCGTGTCGATTTAAGCCAGAACGGTAATTTGATTATGGTCGCAGTAACCTTAGTGCTGGGCGCGGGTGATTTTGCTCTCACGCTGGGCGGTTTTACGTTGGGAGGGATCGGTACAGCAACCTTTGGCGCGATTTTACTCAATGCGTTGTTAAGCAGAAGGTTGGTTGACGTTCCACCGCCAGAAGTTGTTCATCAGGAGCCATAAACAGAAAACCGCCGGGGTAACCGGCGGTGATGACTTTTTGACGAGCTTCAGACAAAAATGCATTCGTCACTGATTAGTCCGGCTAGTTGTCACTTTTGCCGTGACTGCTCTTGCCACCTTTTTTACCTGCTTCTGATGCGCGCTGCGGGTCATTTTTGAAATTACCCCCGCTGTGCTGTCCACCTTTTTTACCTGCTTCTGATGCTCTTTCGCGGTCTTCTGCAAAATTGCCGGAACCGCCTCGATGGTTTGCCATTACTGACCTCCGTCTGGGTATAGACATCATATTGCATAGAATTAACGCGGCGTATGGCGGCTGCCATATTTTCGCTACGTGGGACTAAGCTTAGTGAACTGACGCGGGCAGACCCGCGTTTGGTAATATCCTGCAACAGCTTCTTAGCGAGAATAGATATCATCTCCAATAATTATCCATAAGCCGCTCTTATGATTAAAAAAACGCGATGAGATAAAAATGTGTCATTTTGCGACAAAATTACGTGCTTGTGAAAGTTGTTATAAATCAAATAAGTGGTTGTGAAATTTGCACTCTGAAAAGGACGTCTTATCTTTAAATAAGTGGTAGCGAATCGCTACGGAATAGAGATAACACGAGGAGTGGTTAGAAATGGCTAAAGTTCTGGTGCTTTATTATTCCATGTACGGACATATTGAAACGATGGCACGCGCAGTCGCTGAGGGTGCAAGCAAAGTGGATGGCGCAGAAGTTGTCGTTAAGCGTGTACCGGAAACCATGCCGCCGCAATTATTTGAAAAAGCAGGCGGTAAAACGCAAACTGCACCGGTTGCAACCCCGCAAGAACTGGCCGATTACGATGCCATTATTTTTGGTACACCTACCCGCTTTGGCAACATGTCCGGTCAAATGCGTACCTTCCTCGACCAGACGGGCGGCCTGTGGGCTTCCGGCGCACTATACGGAAAACTGGCGAGCGTCTTTAGTTCCACCGGTACTGGCGGCGGTCAGGAACAAACTATTACTTCAACCTGGACGACCCTTGCGCATCACGGCATGGTGATTGTCCCCATTGGCTACGCAGCGCAGGAATTATTTGACGTTTCACAGGTTCGCGGCGGTACGCCGTACGGCGCAACCACCATCGCAGGCGGTGACGGTTCACGCCAGCCCAGCCAGGAAGAACTGTCTATTGCTCGTTATCAAGGGGAATATGTCGCAGGTCTGGCAGTTAAACTTAACGGCTAATCTTCAACAGGAGGATACGCATGCCAACTCAAGAAGCGAAAGCTCATCACGTCGGTGAATGGGCATCTCTGCGCAATACGTCGCCGGAAATAGCCGAGGCCATTTTCGAAGTCGCCGGGTACGACGAAAAAATGGCGGAAAAGATTTGGGAAGAAGGTAGCGATGAAGTGTTAGTCAAAGCCTTTGCTAAAACCGATAAAGATTCGCTTTTTTGGGGCGAACAGACCATCGAACGTAAAAACGTTTAATCCGCGACTCCCCCGCTTCACGCGGGGGAGTTTTCTGTTATTTCACCGCTTCATTCAATACGCTATCAAACTTATCCATCGGGCAGAAACCGTTGGTATCTATCGGGCAACCGCTTAATTCCAGCGTCACGCGCTGAGCAGGTGCCTGAAGGGTTAACGCATCGGCATTACGTAACTGTTCCGCACTCTGGTACACATACTCGATTTTCATCAGGTCGCGATTGGCTTTGTTGTCATGCCAACGCTGGAAAACGATTTTGCCGCCAATCGGCGTGCGTTCGTTCTGGTCATGCAACTGATACGGTTTGAAATCCAGCGCCGTTAACAGAGAGGCAATGTTGGAGTCGTGCCCAACTAACACCGTGATTTTCGGTGCGCTGGTGCGATCGGTGACCAGGGCTTTGTCGATATAACTGACCAGCGGTTTCGCAACATTGCGCGCCACTTCCGGTGAGGTAAACAGGCTGTCCTGGTAGCCGTTTTTCAGCTTCGACAACACCTTCCACTGCTGGTCAGATTTGATTTCTCCCCAGGCCACCTGATCCATCGGAAAACCTTCGTAGTATTGCAAAGTAAACGCATCTACCAGCGAGTTGCCGACTTTCAGCGGCCCGGAAACACCTGGTTCTTGTTGATACTTGGCGCTAAAGGTATTTTTGCCATCCACCAGCGAACACTGTTGTTTCTCTTTACAGGCAGGGGAATCTTTATAGTTAACGATTTTTTCCAGTAGCTGGTAGCTGTCGGTAAGCTGGAGTTTGCTGAGCTCTTTCTCCATTGCCGCCACCGCCTGTTCACTGAATGCGGCGGAATCATCGGTGATCACCGGGTTAAAGGTTGGGTCCATGGTGCCCATTTTTTCCTGGTGATGCACAGGAATATCACAGCCGGGGAATGCGCCGGTAATAAAGAACTGTGCGGTCGCAACGGTACGTTGCAGACTATTGGCATAGGCATAAACGGTGTCCGGCGGCGGGCATTCCCCCGATTTTACCATCCCCTGCTCTGCCAGCCATTCACGCATGTAATGGCCCATATACACTTCGAGCACGCCACCTTTGGTGGTGAGTTGCCCACCGGGGACGTCCCATTCTGGCCATTTATTCGGCGTCGACTGCTCCAGCACACTGCCATTGTTCGCCAGCGGCGCACGTAAGTTATGGCGGCTCATCATGAGCACTTGCTGTAGCTGATAGCCTTCCGGTACGGTTTGTGCCTGAGCATTTGAAGCGAGTAAAACTATCCCTGCCACAGTTGCGGCGATTAGCGTTTTGTTCATTCCTGGCACCTCTTTTGTTATCAATCACTAAAGAGTGTGACAGAAATATGACATTTTTCCGGGAACAGGTTCGCAAAATGGCTTGTTGAGCGCCTGTTTTTGTATCTTCATCTTTAAAAACAGGCAAGTTATGACGCAAAACTATACCTGATTAGCCCCTGCCTCATGCACGCCGCTGATGATTACACCTGTGGCTAAACAGAATATCAGCGGCGTTACCAATACAGAGGCAATATTTACCAATAAAAAAGTGTGAGACTAATAACAATGGTTTTTAGCACATGCCCTTGTCAGTAAATTGCATAACGATTTAAATAGTCGAGTTGCGCATTCATTTCCTTATTGTTTAACTTGTAAGCCTGAGCAAAAAGTTCAGGAGGGAGGTAAACGTCATAATGATTGCCAGTGTTCATCAAATAACCATACTCAAGATCTTCATCTGTTGAAAAGGATTCATTCCCCAAGGAGATTGATGCCACATTACTATTAACAATAAATAATGAGCAAATGCTATCTGAAAGAGCAGTGAGGAAATTTTTCACCTCATTAATCCTCTTCTCTGGGTCGGTGTCTAAAACAAGGTGTGTCTTGTTATCATTAAATATAAAATCGGGTAAATGCAGTATGCATTTTTTGTCATTCAAGCAACTATCAATAAATTCTTTTTTAAAAAACAAAAAACTCCATGATAAAAAACTACCCCGCCCCTGAATTTTGTTGTCAGATTGTAGATCAACGCCAAATAACGTCTTTACATCTTCCCTGAGATTATAGAATGCCGTATCAACAAGAACCTCGATCGTTTTTTTATCAACCATTTTAATGAATTCGTCGTAAACTTCCTTTTGCGTCTTATAACTGACCAGCGCCCATGAATAATCATGTTGTTTTAAAACCAGTATAGCTCTTAACAGACAATATCCATCGCCATCTACAGGAGCATATTTTAATCCTAATGCCTGGTTAGTTTCACTCTGAATAAAAGATATACCAGACAAATCAATGCCAGAATCCAAATCAGATATTCCCAGCGTATTTATCCGCTCTGGCTGGATACTCATATTTTCATTATCATCTAAACAATACTCAGAAAAAACATCATCACACGCAGTAATGTTTTCAATATATTCCATAAAGCCATACCAATAATAACCTTTAAAATCTGTGATAGACTCTGACCCTCTGCCCGGTAAGGACACTCTAACAATATTAACATCTTCAACATATTGTATAGTATATGTAATACCTCCTGAAACCCCTGAATAAATTTGTTTATCATTAGTACGCAATGTTTTCATAAATAATGATAAATCATTATCATTCTGTATTTCCTCAAATTCTTTTTCTAGTGAATCGCATTCCAGGCATGGAATGTAGTCTTCAGCTTGTTGACGTCTGATTTCTTTATACAACCGCATAAAACACACCAGTGTGTTTTCAAAAAGCGTGATTGAATATTTTTGATTTTTTTCATGCTCATTTTTTATATCGTTCCAGGCTTGTTTCAAATAATTATTTGCAGTGCAACTAATTCCATGTATATTACTACCCATATATAGCGCCTATAAAATTTAATAAATAATGACGCCCTAGTTAAACTTAAAGTGCCTGTTTCAACTATCAAAAATCGCTCACCCTTTTTCACCTGTTTAAAATATGTTCAACACCCCACCTTGAGGCGACCTCCTCTCCGCGATGATTTCAATAACATATTCTGTGTTGGCATATGAAATTTTGAGGATTACCCTACACTTATAGGAGTTACCTTACAGGGGTTCCTTCAATTTGTGTTGATTTACGCGAGATAACGCTATGGAATTAAAGGATTATTACGCCATCATGGGCGTGAAACCGACGGACGATCTCAAGACAATCAAGACCGCCTATCGTCGACTGGCCCGCAAATACCATCCTGATGTCAGCAAAGAACCGGATGCCGAAGCCCGCTTCAAAGAGGTCGCTGAAGCCTGGGAAGTGTTAAGTGATGAACAACGTCGCGCTGAGTATGATCAGATGTGGCAACATCGCAACGATCCGCAATTTAACCGTCAGTTCCATCATGGCGACGGTCAGAGTTTTAACGCCGAAGATTTTGACGATATCTTCTCGTCAATTTTCGGTCAGCATGCCCGCCAGAGCCGTCAACGCCCCGCCACACGCGGCCACGATATTGAAATCGAAGTGGCGGTATTCCTCGAAGAAACGCTTACTGAGCATAAGCGTACCATCAGCTATAACCTGCCGGTTTATAACGCCTTTGGCATGATCGAACAGGAAATCCCGAAAACGCTGAATGTGAAGATCCCGGCGGGCGTCGGCAATGGTCAACGCATCCGTCTGAAAGGCCAGGGGACGCCGGGCGAAAACGGCGGTCCAAATGGCGATTTGTGGCTGGTGATTCATATTGCGCCACATCCGTTGTTTGATATTGTCGGCCAGGATCTGGAAATTGTGGTGCCGGTTAGCCCGTGGGAAGCGGCGCTGGGTGCTAAAGTCACCGTTCCAACACTGAAAGAAAGCATTTTGCTGACTATCCCGCCTGGCAGCCAGGCCGGGCAACGATTGCGCGTTAAAGGCAAAGGTCTGGTGAGCAAAAAACAGACCGGCGATCTGTATGCGGTACTGAAAATCGTGATGCCGCCGAAACCGGATGAAAACACTGCCGCGCTGTGGCAGCAACTGGCAGACGCCCAGTCGTCTTTTGATCCACGTAAAGATTGGGGGAAAGCATAATGGCTAATGTTACGGTGACTTTTACTATTACCGAATTTTGCCTGCATACCGGCATCTCTGAAGAGGAATTGAATGAAATTGTCGGTTTGGGGGTGGTTGAACCGCGTGAGATCCAGGAAACAACCTGGGTATTTGACGACCATGCAGCCATCGTGGTGCAACGCGCGGTGCGCCTGCGTCATGAACTGGCTCTGGACTGGCCGGGGATCGCGGTGGCGCTGACGTTAATGGATGATATTGCGCACCTGAAGCAGGAAAACCGCCTGCTACGCCAGCGGCTTTCCCGGTTTGTAGCTCATCCGTGATGTGTGTTTGCCGGATGTGATGACGCATCCGGCAACTGCGCCCTGATGCCTGATGCGACGCTAAACGCGTCTTATCAGGCCAACAAACGACGTTATCTGTTTTGGTGGTCGCATTCCACTAACACCAGCAATAACTGGCTTAGTGCCGCGTAAAAACCGAAACTGTCGTACTGATGGCAACGCGCAGCAAACTCTGGTAACCATTCCCACAGTGCCGTCAGTGTTTTTTGCCGCAAACTGTCGATTCTTCGCGCAGGAACGGTCCCCTCTCCCAGCGAAAAATGCAGATGGCTGAGCAATTCGAGATAGATCGCCAGATGATCTGCCGGTTCGTTGAAATTGCCGCTGGTTTCCATCCCCGCCTCAACTAACAAGCGTTTAATCTCTTGCTCGTCCTGTTTGTAGGCCGATGCATACGGCAGCGCCGCTTGTTTGTCGGTCATCAGAAACAGACCGCAAAAGTCAGCGGCCAGTTCCAGACGGGCATCGTCACGTACTGTCAGAGTGGCAATACGGTTTTCCAGCTCACTCACCGCCGCAGTGAGCGGCGGTTCGCTTTTCAGCAAAGAAAACCATTCAGCCATCTGCGCACTGGCGATTTGCGTCAGTTGTTCATCGTCCAGTTCACGGGAGAACAACTGCGCCAGCCAGGCGTAAACACAGGCAATCTGTTGTGCTGTCAGCGTGGTCATGATTTCACCTGCGACGCGGGAACATATTCGCACTGCGCCACCATCTCCACGGGGCCGTTAAACGCCGTCACCTGCTCCACTGTTCCGTTGTACTTCTCAATTTCCACCAGCGTAGTGTGCGCACTGGTCGCCTGCGCCAGCTGCGAAGTACCGATGTCGATGGTCAACACGTTGGGGTTACCGTATTTGCACAGCGCACCAGGCTCGCCGCCTTTATCTGGATCGTACCATGCCCCTTCATGAATTCGCGCCACGCCGGGTGCATAGCGGTCAGAAACCACTGCCCCTGCCAACACCTGACCGCGAGCGTTAAAGACGCGTACCACATCACCGTTACGAATACCGCGCGCGCTGGCATCCTGCGGGTTAATGAACACTGGCTCTTTACCCGCTACCGTATATTGCTGACGCAGCGTTTCCGACTCACATAACTGCGAGTGAAGTCGGAAATCCGGATGCACAGATTGCAGATGCAACGGATACTTCTGCGAGCCGGGCCCGCCGTGGGAGCGTTCGATTTTCTCAAACCACATCGGATGACCCTGACAATCGTCGTAGTTCATATCGGCGATGGTTTTCGAGTAGATCTCAATCAGGCCACTCGGCGTGCCCAGCGGTTCGAGATCCGGATCTTCGCGGAATGCCTGGTGGCGAACAAACATCTGCGGATGGTCAAACTCGACATACTCTTTGTTATTCCAGAAGTCATCAAACGCTGGCAGATGAACGCCGCGTCCTTTGCCCTGTTGTACACCTTCCTGCCAGATGCGTTTCAGCCAGCCCATTTCGTCCAGCCCTTCGGTAAAGGCTTCTTCGCGATTAAAGCGACGGCACAGCTCGCGGAAAATATCAAAGTCGTTGCGCGCCTCAAACTGCGGCGGCACGACCTGTTTCATGGCGATAATGCCACGGTTGGAGTGGTTGCCGTACTGGTCGAGATCGTTACGCTCAAACTGCGTGGTCGCAGGCAGTACGATATCGGCAAAGCGGCAGGTTGAGGTCCACTGGTTATCTATGGCGATAACCGTTTCCAGCTTGCGCCAGCCTTCAATAATGCGGTTGATCTGCTGATGGCGATGGAACGGGTTAGTTCCGGCAAAAATACACATTTTCAGCGGCGGCAGTTTTACTGATTTACCGTTCCAGTTGATCACTTTCCCCGGTTCGAGGATCGCATCGATAAAGCGGGCAATCGGAATGGTACTGCTGTAGCCTTTGTAGTCACTGTTGTCGTAAACAGGCGGAATCGACGTAGAGCCGGAGAAACCACTCAGAATAACGCCTTTACGTCCCGGCGTGCCTGCGCCGTTATAGTGCCAGCCAAAACCAAAGCCACCACCTGGCAGGCCAATTTGCCCCAGCATCGCCGCCAGAACCACAATCATCCACGCCCACTGTTCACCGTGCTGCATACGCTGTACGCACCAGCCAGCAATAATCTGCGTTCTGTTCGCCGCCATCTGCCGCGCCAGCCCACGAATGGTTTCGGCATT
Source organism: Escherichia sp. WS3227_2 (assembly GCF_046486495.1). Lineage (NCBI taxonomy): Bacteria > Pseudomonadati > Pseudomonadota > Gammaproteobacteria > Enterobacterales > Enterobacteriaceae > Escherichia > Escherichia sp. WS3227_2. The sequence goes on along the minus strand of NZ_JBJQLG010000005.1, from coordinate 58,633 downwards.
AATGCCAGTCAGTTTTTCAGCCCATGCGGCATCTTTCGGCTGACCGTCTTTCTCACCCAGCAGATACGGCAGGAACTGCTCAAAACCTACACAGTAGTTAGCGAGGAAGTTTTTGTCGTACAGGTTTTCACTGTACAGCGTATGCGCCAGAGCCAGTTGCAGCGGCACGTCAGTTTGCGGGTTAACCGCAATGTGCTTCACATGCTCGCGCCCCAGATACTCATGGGTGGATGTAACAACCGGATCGATGCTGATGACCTTAATTTCACCGGCGGCGACTTTCGCTTTCAACTGCTCGTAATATTCATAAACATCGTGATCCGGGCACCACCAGTTCGCTTGCTGATTTTTCAGCAAATCGGAGCCCCACAGCACAATGGTTTTGCTGTTCTGCAATACCAGCGGCCAGGAGGTTTGCTGTTCATACACTTCCATCGAACCGACTACGCGCGGCAGGATCACCTGCGCAGCCCCGGTAGAGTAATCTCCGCCCGTACCAACGCTATTACCATGCAAGGCAATAGCTTTCGCCAGCATCCCCGAAGCGTTATGGAACATCCCCGTCGATTGCCAACCACTGGCGGTCAGCAAGGCACTCGGCCCGTGCGTTTTCTGCACACGTTCCAGCTCTTCATAGAACATGTCGAGGGCTTCATCCCAGCTCACGCGCACAAATCGGTTATCACCGCGCTGGGAGGTGTCGCTCAGATGGCGCTTACGCAGCCAGTCCACGCGTACCATCGGGTAACGAATACGCGCCGCGTTGTGTACGTGATCCGGCAATCCGGCGATCATTTTCGACGGATATTTATCCAGTTCGAACGGTTTTGCTGCCACAAAGCGACCATCCTTCACCGTCGCACGGATAGCCCCCCAATGCGACCCGGTAAGAATGCCCTCTTTCGAGATGACAGCCTCAGTCGCCGCTTGCGCCGCAGTCGCACAGCGCGGCGTTAACAATGACGGCCCCAGCATCCCGGCGACGGTTAAGCCGCCGAGTTGTGCAAGAAAACGCCGACGTGATGCCTGAAAGAGATCGTTATTGTTCATTATTTTTCTTCCTTCTTATCGCCGTGAGCCTTACCTGCGGTGTCAGACGCATTCATTTGCAGATATTTCAACAAGGTGCGTTCTTCACGTTTATCGAGGCTGGTAAAGCCAATCATGCCGTTGAGCGTGCCGATCCAACCGTTAGCGTCAAAGTGAGAGATTTCCGGTGCGCCGTGGCACTGGTTACAGGTGCCGTTGTACAGCGAATCCGCATAAGCCCAGATCGGTTTGATATCGTTCACCATGTCACCTTTCTTCATCCACGCAGTGGCCTGCAACTTGCTCCACTCGGTATTGGTGTCGGCAACGGTGGTTTTCTCCAGCGTTTTCACCTGCTGCTGCACATCACCACGAATCGAGGCAACAAAGATGCGTTTGCCAGGGAACTGGGTGAGTACACGCTGACGCCCGGCGCTTTCTGTCCAGCCGGTAATTTCAATTTGCAGCCAGTCGCCGTCACGTTTAAGGACTTTCACTTCCGAGGCAGGCAGCAGAGAACCAGAGGCTTCTTTATCGCCTTTCGCCGCATAAATCGGCTTAATATCAATGGAGTACAGTGTGTCGCCACTGTCATTAGCACTGGCGCGCAGCTCATCGAACTGCTTACGGAAGCCGCTACTCATATCCGGCAACTGGTGGGCAATACCTTTATGACAGTCGATGCAGGATTGATTATCTTTCGCTGCCACCTTCATCTGACGTGCCGCTTCAGGATGCTGCTTCGCATGATCCATCGCATCGTAGTTATGGCAGGAGCGGCAGGTTGCCGAGTTGTTTTCTTTCATTCGCGCCCATTCACGCTCGGCAAGTTCCGCGCGTTTGGCTTCGAATTTTTCAGGTGTATCAATAGAGTGGGCAATAAAGGTCTGGTAGATATCGTTGCTCGCTTCCAGTTTGCGCTTCACCATGCCTGGAATATCCGGCGGGATATGACAGTCATGGCATTCAGCTCGCACGCCGGAGGCGTTCTGGAAATGCACCGACTGTTTATATTCTTCATACACCGGTTGCATACTGTGGCAACTGACACAAAATTCGGTTGTGCTGGTGACTTTGATCCCAACGTGTGGCAATACAATCAGCGCAATGCCAATCACAATCCCAATAGCGACCAGCGCCAGTACCGACCAACGAGCACTGGGTCGGCGTAGCGCGTTCCAGAGTTTCCGCATAATAGCCCCTGTAAAATTATGGTTTAGTGAAGCGATCTTAATGAGTAAATATGAACAGCGGCACTGGTCAGGATGAACGGCTTACGGCAGAATATGAACAGATATGAACAGAATGAGTAAAACCCTCTGATGCCACATCACATTGTTATTGTTGAAGATGAGCCGGTTACCCAGGCGCGATTACAATCCTACTTCACTCAGGAGGGGTATACCGTTTCCGTTACGGCGAGCGGTGCCGGGCTGCGGGAAATTATGCAGAATCAGCCAGTGGATTTAATTCTGCTGGATATCAATTTGCCCGATGAAAATGGCCTGATGTTAACCCGCGCCCTGCGAGAACGCTCAACGGTGGGGATTATTCTGGTTACGGGACGCAGCGATCGGATTGACCGTATTGTTGGGCTGGAAATGGGTGCAGACGATTATGTCACCAAACCGCTGGAACTGCGCGAACTGGTGGTACGAGTGAAAAATCTGCTCTGGCGAATCGACCTCGCGCGGCAGGCGCAACCGCACACTCAGGACAACTGCTATCGCTTTGCGGGTTATTGCCTGAATGTGTCGCGCCATACGCTGGAACGGGATGGCGAGCCGATTAAACTGACCCGCGCAGAGTATGAAATGTTGGTGGCATTTGTGACGAATCCGGGCGAAATTCTCAGCCGTGAACGTCTGCTGCGTATGCTTTCTGCGCGTCGGGTGGAAAACCCTGACCTGCGCACCGTCGATGTGTTAATTCGTCGTTTACGCCATAAACTCAGCGCGGATTTACTGGTGACACAACATGGCGAAGGTTATTTCTTAGCCGCTGATGTGTGCTGATAATAATAGACCGGACGAAATCCCCCCGGTGACAGCGAGCGGCGGATATGTTCGCGGTCAGCATTTTTCGGCGTCATGACTAAAATCGGTGGGCTGACATTATCAGACACCGATTGCCCCTGTAATTGCCTGATGGCCTGCTCAACCGCCAGTTCCCCCTGCCAGACCATTTGATCGCTGGCAGCCATAATCACTCTTCCCCGCTTCAGCCCGCGATACACCTGATGTGAAAGATAAAACGACACCACGGTAAGCGGTGTTTTCAGGTTACGCCCTTCCCCCATTGCCGCCTCTGCCGCAATGGCCGTTCCGGCAACGACGTCGATTTCTGGATGGCGTTCCAGCATCTCCTGCAACAGGTTACGCTGGATTTCAATATCGTTGTCACCGAGCGCAATATCGACAATACGCACCGGGCTTCCGGCAATGGCTGCTCGAAAACCCTCGACCATCTCCTTACTGCCCCCAGCGTTATCGGGGCCGGGCATCAACAGCACGTTCAGTGGTTTACCGTGCGCCCATTGCACCAGATATCGTCCTGGTTGATAGCCCATCTGAAACCAGGGCACACCAACGCGGCTTTTCACCTGGGGAGCATCAATAGCATTTACCAGTTCAATCACCGGCAGATTTGCTACCTGCTTTTGCAGGTCGGGAAATGACGTCGTGCTACTACCGAGCAAAATGGCCTCTGCGCCCCACTGTTTACACTGGTCGATTTGTGCTTGCTGGGTAGCCAACTGGCTGTAGCCGCCTGCCTCCAGCACTTTTAAATCCACACCGTAGCGGCGAGCAGCCTCCTGCATACCATAGTTCAACGATAACCAGTATGAATCTTTCAGGCTGGGATAAAGCGCGCACAGTTTCCATGCACGTTTGGCTTTAAGCGGCGTAGAGGGTTGCACCGAGAAATGCTGCGCATCATGCCAGCGCAACAGGTTATCAGCCGAAAAACCAGGCAACATGAAAAGGGAAAGAAGTAAAAATAGCAGTACGCGCATGATAGCCTCATCAATAATAAGGCTTTATGCTAGATGCATTCCGCTTTGCGACTCAACCTTTTTCATCTTAAGTGCACCGACCGTGAATTTAACCCTGACCCGAAGACTCTGGATGGGCTTTGCCCTGATGGCGCTGTTAACCCTGACCAGTACCCTGGTGGGATGGTACAACCTGCGCTTTATCAGCCAGGTGGAAAAAGACAACACTCAGGCATTGATTCCTACCATGAATATGGCGCGCCAGTTGAGCGAAGCCAGCGCCTGGGAACTTTTCGCCGCGCAGAACCTGACCAGTGCCGATAACGAAAAGATGTGGCAGGCGCAGGGGCGAATGCTCACCGCACAAAGCCTGAAGATTAATGCGTTGCTGCAAGCGTTACGGGAACAAGGTTTTGATACCACCGCTATTGAACAACAGGAGCAGGAGATCTCCCGTTCGTTACGTCAGCAAGGGGAACTGGTGGGACAGCGTTTGCAACTGCGCCAGCAACAACAGCAACTCAGTCAGCAGATAGTCGCCGCCGCCGATGAAATCGCACGCCTGGCGCAAGGTCAGGCGAATAATGCGGCAACCTCCGCCGGAGCGACCCAGGCCGGGATTTACGATTTGATTGAACAACATCAGCGTCAGGCCGCAGAAAGTGCACTCGATCGGCTGATTGATATCGATCTTGAGTATGTTAACCAGATGAATGAACTGCGCCTTAGCGCCCTGCGGGTGCAGCAAATGGTGATGAATCTGGGGCTGGAACAAATCCAGAAAAATGCGCCAACGCTGGAAAAGCAGCTCAATAATGCGGTGAAAATTCTGCAACGTCGGCAAATACGCATTGAAGATCCGGGAGTTCGTGCTCAGGTCGCAACAACGTTAACTACCGTTAGCCAATATAACGATTTGCTGGCGCTGTATCAGCAGGACAGTGAAATCAGCAATCGCCTGCAAACTCTCGCCCAAAATAACATCGCCCAGTTCGCGCAGTTTAGTAGCGAAGTCAGTCAGCTGGTCGACACCATTGAGCTACGTAATCAGCACGGACTGGCGCATCTGGAAAAAGCCAGTTCACGCGGGCAATACAGCCTGTTATTACTGGGGATGGTTTCACTTTGTGCATTGATTCTGATCCTCTGGCGCGTGGTTTATCGCTCAGTCACGCGTCCACTTGCCGAACAAACGCAGGCGCTGCAACGCTTACTGGACGGTGATATCGACTCCCCTTTTCCGGAAACCGCTGGCGTGCGGGAGCTGGATACCATCGGGCGGCTGATGGATGCGTTTCGCAGCAGTGTTCATGCGCTGAATCGCCACCGCGAACAGCTGGCGGCACAGGTCAAAGCGCGTACAGCTGAATTGCAGGAGCTGGTGATAGAACACCGACAGGCACGGGCGGAAGCAGAAAAAGCCAGCCAGGCAAAATCGGCGTTTCTGGCGGCGATGAGCCATGAGATCCGCACACCGCTGTACGGTATTCTTGGCACCGCGCAACTGCTGGCAGATAACCCCGCACTTAATGCCCAGCGCGATGATTTGCGGGCAATTACCGACTCTGGTGAATCGTTGCTGACCATCCTCAACGATATTCTCGATTATTCGGCTATCGAAGCAGGCGGCAAGAATGTTTCGGTCAGCGATGAACCCTTTGAACCGCGCCCGTTGCTGGAAAGTACCCTGCAATTAATGAGCGGACGGGTGAAAGGTCGCCCGATTCGCCTGGCAACTGAAATTGCCGACGATGTACCGACTGCGTTAATGGGCGATCCGCGGCGTATTCGTCAGGTCATTACCAACCTGTTGAGCAACGCCCTGCGTTTCACCGACGAAGGGTACATTATCCTGCGTAGTCGCACTGATGGCGAGCTGTGGCTGGTCGAAGTGGAAGACAGCGGCTGCGGTATTGATCCCGCGAAACTGGCTGAAATCTTCCAGCCATTTGTTCAGGTTAGCGGCAAACGCGGCGGCACCGGGCTGGGGCTGACTATCAGTAGCCGTCTGGCCCAGGCGATGAGCGGCGAACTGAGCGCCACCAGCACGCCGGAGGTTGGAAGCTGTTTTTGTTTACGCTTGCCGTTACGTGTTGCCACTGCACCCGTGCCAAAAACAGTCAATCAGGCGGTGCATCTGGACGGTTTACGTTTGCTGTTAATTGAAGATAACCCGCTAACCCAGCGAATTACCGTTGAGATGCTGAACAACAGTGGGGCGCAGGTCGTTGCGGTAGGAAATGCCGCGCACGCAATAGAGACGTTGCAAAATAGCGAACCGTTTGCTGCCGCACTGGTGGATTTTGATCTGCCCGATATCGACGGCATTACGCTTGCCCGGCAACTGGCACAGCAATATCCGTCGCTGGTTTTGATTGGCTTTAGCGCTCATGTCATCGACGAAACGTTGCGCCAGCGTACCAGTTCATTATTTCGCGGGATTATCCCTAAACCGGTGCCGCGTGAAGTGCTCGGTCAGTTACTGGCGCACTATCTCCAACTGCAAGTCAATAACGATCAACCGCTGGATGTATCGCAACTCAATGAAGATGCTCAGTTGATGGGGACGGAGAAGATCCACGAATGGCTGGCATTATTTAAACAACATGCCCTGCCGCTTCTCGATGACATCGGCATCGCCCGCTCCAGCCAGAACAGCGAAAAAATAAAGCGTGCCGCACATCAGCTAAAAAGCAGTTGCTCGAGTCTGGGAATGCGTAGCGCCAGCCAGCTTTGCGCACAACTGGAGCAGCAGCCATTATCTGCCCCCCTTCCACACGAAGAAATTACACGCAGTGTTGCCGCTCTGAAAGCATGGTTAAATAAGAAAGACCTGAACGCGATTTGAATCAATATCAGCCAGTTAAGAACAACTAGAATAGTGGCATTTGGTATGCAACTTAACGGACTGGCAAAATCATGACAGAGAAAAGAAGAACCCGCTGGCAGCGGCGGCCAGGCACGACGGGCGGCAAATTACCGTGGAATGACTGGCGCAATGCCACGACCTGGCGTAAAGCGACGCAATTATTACTGTTGGCAATTAATATTTATATTGCCATCACGTTCTGGTATTGGGTGCGCTATTACGAAACGGCAGGTAGTACGACATTTGTCGCCAGGCCAGGGGGCATCGAAGGCTGGCTACCGATTGCCGGTCTGATGAATCTGAAATATAGCCTTGCAACAGGTCAGTTACCGTCCGTCCACGCCGCCGCGATGCTGTTATTGGTCGCTTTTATCGTCATCAGTCTATTACTAAAAAAGGCCTTTTGTTCATGGTTATGCCCGGTTGGTACGCTTTCTGAATTAATCGGCGATCTCGGTAGCAAACTGTTTGGTCGGCAATGTGTCCTTCCCCGCTGGCTGGATATTCCTCTGCGCGGCGTGAAGTATTTGCTGTTGAGTTTTTTTCTCTATATTGCGTTATTGATGCCCGCTCAGGCGATTCACTATTTTATGTTGTCGCCCTACAGCGTGGTGATGGACGTTAAAATGCTCGATTTCTTTCGTCATATGGGGACCGCGACATTAATCAGCGTGACCGTTTTGCTGATTGCCAGCCTGTTTATTCGCCATACCTGGTGTCGTTATCTTTGCCCATATGGCGCGCTGATGGGCGTGGTTTCGCTATTATCACCGTTTAAGATTCGTCGCAATGCCGAAAGTTGTATCGACTGTGGCAAATGCGCAAAAAATTGCCCATCACGGATCCCGGTCGATAAATTAATTCAGGTACGAAGCGTGGAATGTACCGGTTGTATGAGTTGCGTAGAGTCATGTCCGGTAGCCTCAACATTGACCTTTTCACTGCAAAAACCTGCGGCAAATAAAAAAGCCTTTGCGTTGTCTGGCTGGTTAATGACGCTACTGGTTCTGGGGATTATGTTTGCGGTGATTGGTTACGCAATGTATGCGGGAGTATGGCAAAGCCCGGTGCCGGAGGAATTGTACCGACGCTTAATTCCGCAAGCGCCAATGATTGGTCACTAAATTAGCAACAAGCGGAACATCACCTCGCACGGGGTGATGTTCACAAAATCACATTATTTTGATTTTGACATCATAACTTTCAAGCCCGGTCATTTTTTCTCGTGCGGTGAAGCGAATTTCAGAGACTTCTTTCCCTGTGTTCTTGTTCAGCTCGGCGATTTTTTGCGCGATAAAGTCGGCGATTTCCGTTTCGGCTTGTTTTTTTAACTCTTCAATATTCACTGTTAACCTCTTCTGGTCTTAAAAGACAGCAACACGCCAGTAAGGTGTTGGTTCCCGGTACCCTGGTCAGGTAAGAAATGTTATAAGCCATCTCCCCGAAAGATTCAATAATCAACAGGTTATCGCTTACTATACATACAGCGTTGAAGAAAAATAAGGCAGATATAAAAAAGGCTCCACGAGGGAGCCTGATATTATTTTGTGAAATCCAGCGGCGCATGGTCAGTGCGTATTTGCAGCGCGACGTTATCAAAGGTGATCATCGTCGATTTACAAAAAATACACTTTGCCCCTAAAGGATTTCGCTCCGTCACATCGAATGCCGATGTGCGGTACAGTGAACCATGACAACATGGACAGCGGAAATGGAGATGTTGAGTAATAACGGCAACCTTAGAGCGTAACAACGTTCGCTGCCGCGGGACCACGTTGCCCCTGCTCAATAGAAAATTCAACTTTCTGATTTTCGTTCAGCGTGCGGAATTCATTGCTCTGGATGGCGGTGAAATGGACGAAAACGTCTTTGCTGCCATCATCAGGAGTGATAAAGCCAAAACCTTTATCTGCGTTAAACCATTTTACTAAACCAGTCATTTTATTAGACATATTTTACTTCCTTCATTTTGGGCCTTTCGGCAAACAGGGCTTTAATACAGAAACTACTTAGTGTTCAGGAGAGAGACTCAAAAGAAGGGGATAATGCCTGATAATGAGAACTGCTTTAGTAAACTACTTTGTATGCTGTCTGTCTTTCAAACCGACGCAGCTATTAACGCATGATAATTGAGATTAAGCAAATTTTATTTTAGCCGTCCGGCGGTCTTAAATATCGCTGGCTTTATTTTATTAACCCCGTATAGTGCAGCGCAGTATTTTCAGTAAGGAATTTGTTTGTCCCGTAAAATGACAGGAATTGTCAAAACCTTTGATCGCAAAAGCGGCAAAGGATTCATTATCCCCTCCGACGGTCGTAAAGAAGTCCAGGTCCATATTTCCGCATTCACTCCCCGCGACGCAGAAGTGCTTATACCAGGATTACGCGTGGAATTTTGCCGCGTAAATGGCCTGCGAGGACTAACAGCGGCAAATGTTTATTTGTCTTGATGGAGAGCACACGCCGGTATGCGTGCTTCATTCACGATTTGCGTAAAACCTGCCAACGAACACATGCCCTGCGCATTTCGCTCTTTACATCCTGCCAGGGTCAGTTTCACCTCTCCGGGCGGCGTATTTAATGACAGCGGCGTTTTATCACGCATCTGCTGTAAAGTCTGGAAGACCAGCGAAACCTGAATCCACTGGCTGTTATCGCTTAGCCGACGCCAGCGTTCAAACACCAGTTCACCCCCAGGCGGCGTGTTATCCGGCTGACCTGGAAGCGTCCAGTTGAGCTCCAGTGCGCCGCCGAGATTTGCCAGATTAGTATCGTGTCCGGCAATAAACAGCACTGAAGTGGGTAATGTCACACCATACGCCTGTTTTTGCGGTGGATGGGGCGTCAACGCTGCCATGATCAAATCCAATAACGGGGTGGCGCGACTGCGGGCAACCTCTGGCGTGCGTTGTAGTAAATAAAATTGCGCGTTATGCAAACTTAGCAAGGTGTTCCACTGGTGTGAATCAGTGATCCTTCCCCACCCCGGCTCCGGCATTCCTTGTGCCTGTTGCAGGAGAAATATCTCCGTCAGCATTGATGCGAGGCTTACCGCACCGGTTAATGAGACATTGTCGGCGCTCACCTTGAGTTCCGATGGTAATGCCTGCGTTAATGAACAGCTTTCGTCCTGTTTCTCACGGTTAAGGCACAAGTTTGATTGCGGGAAATTAAGCACCCGTTCCAGTTCACGAAACGCCGTTTGCCGATGCCCGGTAAAGTCAGCAATTGACCCTCCTGCCCTGCTGAGGATCGCGTCAGTCACGTTCGCGTTATCCAGTTGGCAAACGCCAGTTTTTAGAGGATTAAATAACGGATCGGGACTGGAGGTATCTGCCTGGGTATGTACGGTTATTGCACAGTCAGGTGCCAGCCCGGCGGCGAAGGCTTCGCCTGTTTTACGGGTACGCTCGTCGACATCAGCAATAATCGCGACCTGACCAGGCTGCGGGCAGCCCTTTTTCGTCAGCAATCCGTCGGCTACCAGACGCTGGCGTTGGTAATGTCCGAGATAGGCGATCAGCTCACCACCGCGCGGTGTCAGCCAACCCAGTTTTACCGGCCAGGTTGGCCATGCGTCTGGGGTGACATCCTGCATCAGTTGCGTGGCCTTGGTTGGTGCACGCACACCATGACGACTGACAATCACCACACTTTCCAGCTTCAGCTCCGGCTCACTCTGAGCGAATGCAGATTGCGGGGTGAACGGAATCAGAAGAGATAAGAATGGGATCAAGATCGCTTTCATCGATATGTTTCCGCTTTTCATATCCGACATTATTGATTGCCTGATGCGACGCTAATGCGCCTCATCAGGCTTACGTTCGTTAACTTTTCAGACGCGGGTCCAACCATACCAACACAAGGGTGGAGAGCGAACACATCAACAAAATGCCGACGAACCAAAGTAAATACCACATTGTTCCTGCTCCTTAGTACAACTCGTTTTCGTTACGGCGGAGAGTTTCTGTTGTCATGCGCCCCCACATTTTGTAGTAGCTCCAGAGAGTGTAGAGCAACACAATGGGCAAAAATATCAGCACGATTACCAACATAATGCTCAGCGTCAGCTGGCTGGAAGTACTGTCCCACAACGTCAGGCTGGAGATCGGACTCACGCTTGACGGCATGACAAAGGGGAACAGCGTGATGCCTGCCGTGAAAATCACGCCAAATTGCATCAATGACGCCATCAAAAATCCCCAACCCGGGCGACCACGATAAATCGCCATCACCGTCAGCAATGGGCAGAAGAACCCCAGCAGCGGGAAGATCCACAGAACGGGCGATTCGACGAAATTATTCATCCAGGCACCAGGTAGCACTGCCACCAGTTTCATTAACGGATTGGAAGGACCGTTAGCATCCTGGGCGAGCAGTACAAAGCCATCAATACCGACCCACAGCCAGTAACCCGCCAGCAAAAAGCACAGCATCACCAACAGTGCAGCCCGTTTAGTCGCCAGCTGTGAACGCAGATGAATCACACCAACAGTTTTCAGTTGTAACCAGACGCCACCTTGCAAAATCACCATTCCAAGGCTGAGCAATCCGCACAATAAAGGGAATGGCGTCAGCAGTTGCCAAAAGCTGCCGAGATATTCCACGCGTAATTGCGGTGTGAAGGCAAACGGCACGCCGAGCAGCAAGTTGCCGAAGGCAATACCGAAGACTACCGGCGGCACCAGACTGCCGATGACCAGTCCAGCATCCCACATTTTACGCCAGCGTGCATCGGCGATTTTTCCGCGATAATCAAAGGCCAGCGGGCGGAAGAATAGCGAGCACAGCACCAGAATCATCGCCACATAAAAGCCGGAAAACGCCGCTGCATAAACTCTGGGCCAGGCGGCAAATAATGCCCCACCTGCGAGGATTAACCAGACCTGATTGCCTTCCCAGTGCGCGCCAACGCTGTTTATCACTATCCGGCGTTCATCATCATTACGCGCCACCAGAGGCAGCAGACAGCCGATCCCCATGTCAAATCCGTCGGAGATCATAAAGACCACCAGGATCACGCCAATCAGCAGCCACCAGATGAAGCGCAATGTTTCATAATCAAACATGATTTTCTCCTTTACCCCTGTTGCTGCGTCGGTTGTTCACTCTGCATCGCGCTCGGCCCCAGACGGGCATATTTCTGCATCAGGTAGACTTCGGCGATTAAGAACAGGGTGTAAAGCCCTACGATCATGATCAGTGAGAAAGCCAGTTGTCCTGTGGTTAAGGCGGAGTGCGCGGAGTATGTCGGTAAGATGTCCTGTATCGCCCACGGCTGACGACCAAACTCGGTCATAAACCACCCGGCTTCAATCGCAATCCACGGCAGCGGCAAACTCCAGAGCGCCATTTTCAGCACCCAGCGATGCTGGTCGATTTTGCCACGCAGCGTCTGGACAAGCGCAATCAGCATCACCAGTAGCAGCAGAGAACCACAGCCCACCATGATGCGGAAACTCCAGAATACCGGCGCAACCTGAGGTATCGCGCCACGCATCGCCGCCTGGTACTGTGCAGCTGTGACATGGTTCATATCCGGCGCATAGCGGGAGAGCAACATGCCGTAACCCAGGTCGCCTTCCAACTCCCGAAATGCCTGCAACACATGCGGCTCACGATTGCCTTGCGATATTTCCTGCATTAACAGCCAGGCCATACGTCCGCGTTGCAAGCGTGGGTAGGTTTCAGTCATCAAATTCTTCAGACCCGGCACGGGTTTATCTAATGAGTGAGTGGCGAGGATCCCTAGCAGCGCGGGAATTTTGATAGCAAAGGCGTTACGCTCTTGATCCTGTTCCGGCCAGGCAACCACATGGAACGGTGCAGGTGCAGGTTCCGTTTGCCACTCCCCTTCCATCGCCGCCAGTTTTACCGGTTGTACTTGCGCGACTTCATACGCAGAACTGTCTCCGAGTTGCAGCGTGCCGATAATCGCCAGAGTACCGAAGACGGAACCGATGGCAAACGAGCGTAATGCGACATCGCGCTCCCGTCCGCGCAGTAAATACCAAGCGCTGATCGCCATAATAAACATGGCCCCAGTCACGTAGCCCGCCATTACGGTGTGCACAAATTTCACCTGGCTGACCGGGTTAAAGACCAGCTCGCTGAAGCTGGTCATTTCCATACGCAGGGTGTCGATATCAAAATGCGCACCGGTCGGGTATTGCATCCAACCGTTGGCATTCAATATCCACAACGCAGAGAGATTTGAACCGAACGCCACCAGCCACGTCACCAGCAGGTGCTGGTATTTATTCAGCCGTTGCCAGCCGAAGAAGAACAGCCCGACAAAGGTGGATTCGAGGAAGAAGGCCATTAATGCTTCCATCGCCAGCGGTGCGCCAAAAATATCGCCCACATAGTTGGAATAAAATGACCAGTTAGTACCAAACTGAAACTCCATGGTCAGGCCGGTAGCCACGCCAAGAGCAAAGTTGATACCGAAGAGCTTACCCCAGAAGCGCGTCATATCGCGGTAGATTGTTTTGCCGGTGACCACGTAAATGGTTTCCATGATAGCCAGCAAAAAAATCAGCCCCAGGGTAAGGGGTACAAATAAAAAGTGATACAGCGCGGTCAGAGCAAACTGCCAGCGCGATAAATCAATGACATCCCACATGCGCACTCCTGTAGGCGAAGAGAGAAAAATAACCCGTTAATGGTAGATCTCCCTCTTTATCCTGAAACTCTACGACCAGAGGTATTCGCCGATTGCGATATTCATAAGCCTGAAAGCGATACTTACCGTCTTTTTACGACGGTGCCCCTTCCGCCAGCCACTGACATACCTCACTAAGCCGCTGCGCAGAGTCGACCAAATCTTCTGGCGCTGCCAGAACCACTTCCGGTATCGGGCAGATTTCATAACTCTCAAGTAACGGGCCTTTTAAGGTGTCCGTACAGCGTAAATGCCAGACATGGCGTAACCCCGTGGCGTTGATATAGCTCTCGCCATAGCCAATGGTACGAATCTGAATATTTCCCGGCCCACAGAGACGTGAGAGAAAAAGCCGATCAGCCTCGCTGATGGGTAATTGCGTCAGATTAATGCTGTGCGGCTGCGCGTCGGGGTTACGTACATGCGCCAGTAACTCATGCGCCAACGGTAGGCCATTCATCAGGCCATCAATGGGCGGCGGTAACAGCGAATCTGTCGGCAAGACGTTTTGCGTTGCCGCCTGCCACAATGCCAGCGGCGCGCAGCCAGCCTCCAGTTTGTCCTCCAGCAACTTGTCGCCGCGACGTCTGCGCACCCGCCATAATCCGCAGAAGATCGCCTCCTGTATTTCACTTTCACTGTCGTCAGCCTGCTGCATGCGCACTGACACTTCCCCTTCCCCGAGAAGCGTATTGATAAAGTGACGATCGTCGGCGTTGAGATTTAACAGATCGACTGCCAGCACCTCGCCCAACGGCGGCTGGCATTCGCTTAGTTGATGTTGTAACTCGTTTAACAGCGCAATCACCTGCGGGCTGTGAGCACATTGCTCCAGGGCCGCCATACTCGGTTCATCATTCACCTGACAGGTGATCGGCAGTGGATTCATGCTGAAACTGTCATCGTTCGGTTGCGTTCCTGGCCCCAGCAGATGGAAAAAAGTTTCGCTCATGAGGCACGCTCCTGTTGTGGTTCGACAAGCCTACGCATCAGGTTTATCAGTTCCGCCCACGGGTGAATACCATTCAGCACGCCGCGATAGTTTCCGCCGGTAAACACTAATGTGGCGGGAAAGCGAAAGACGCCAAAGCGATCGCCGATGGCTTCGCTCTGCTCAAGGTCAGCAATCGCCACCTGCCATGTATAGTCGGGAAACTCGCGCAGTAATTCGCCAATCATTACCGGATTATCGCTGACCTCTGGCGTGCGTTTCGGGTCACTGCTTAATAACACCACGCCGTCTGGCGCTTGCGTAAGCCAGTCGTCAAGACGGGATTCACTGACCGGCGTCCAGCCGCGCGCCAGCATTCGTTGCCACAACGCATCAAATGGCGTGTCGTTGCTCATCTCTGCTCCTCCAACGTCATCCGGTACTGGCGCAAGCGAATGCCTTCATAATTTTCCATCGACAGACAGTCATAATTGAGACAGCGCGATTCATTAGCCGGTTGCGGCACAATTCCCCATGCAGCCAGCTGCGCCAGCGCCGCCTGTTCCGCTGCGGGCAGTTGCTCCCGTGCCAGTTCGCTCAGGCTGCCGCCGTAGTCGTCGAGCATTGCGGGTTGCAGACCGACGAGGGCAATATGTGCTGGCAGATGTCCGCGGATATCTGCCAGCGCCAGCACTTCGGAGAAACTGTTCTGGTGCAGGCTCATTTTCTTCGCGCTGAGATAAGCCGGAATGCGTTCTCCGGCATAGGTTCGCAGCGTTCCGGGTTCCAGCCCGTAATCAATGGCATCGAGGATCAACAAGTGACTGGCGCTTTCGACATACCCCAGCAAGTTCAGTCCCTGAGTACCGCCATCGACAATCTCCACATACTCGGGCCAGTGGTAATGGGCATACAGCCGTTCCGCCACCCGCACGCCGAAGCCTTCATCGGCCCACAGCAGGTTGCCCAGCCCCATTACCACCACGCGTTGCTCGCTCATGAACGCTCCTTGTTACTTATTTTGCCAAATTTGTGGCTACGGTAGCCGTTGACCATGGTGGAGATCACTGTGTCGTCGGACATGATGTCTTCACGCAGCGCCATGTAGACATGACCGATCACAAACGCGCCAATCAGCCACATCCCCAGCCGATGCCAGCTGTGAATGTCCATTGAGTTGCCGCCCGTCCAGTAGAAAAATTCCACCACATAACGGAACGGCGCAAAAATAGCGTACTGGCTGTGTTCGCTGTATAGCGCAAAGCCGGTGATGATCATAAAAACTGACATCAGGAAATAGCCGAACATCGCCGCCTGGGCGATGGGGTTATGGCCAATATCGGCACTCGGACGTTTTGCCAGAAACAGATACCAGCGGATTTCATACCACACGCCCTGCCACCAGCTTTTACGCCATACCGGCACGATAAACAGCTCGCGGGAGTAGCGATTGCCAACAAAAGCCCAGTAGATCCGCATCAGCAAGACCACGGTAAAAACCATCCCGGCGCTGAAGTGAATTAACCTGATGTAGCCCATATAGAACAGATACGTCGCCTCGCCACTGACGGAAGGTAGCGGCTTGCCGATAAAGTAACCGGTGACCATCAACACCGCCATGCATAACACCGTCAGCCAGTGCCATATCCGCACGGGTGCTTCAAAGACATAGTGACTGACAACGTTGTCGCTTTTCTGTTGCATGATGATTCTCCTTCGCTGTTAACGCACCTGCACGGAGATCAGCTCGCTACCGTCGTCGCCCAGCACGTGTGTTGAACAGGCGAGGCACGGGTCAAAGCTGTGCAGAGTACGCAGGATCTCCAGCGGTTGCTCGGGGATCGCCATTTTGGTGTTCATCAGCGCCGCTTCATAAGCGCCAATCTGCCCTTTGGGATCGCGCGGGCTGGCGTTCCAGGTGGTCGGCACCACGCACTGATAGAGATCAATCTTGCCATCGCGAATGGCAGCCCAGTGGCCTAACGCCCCGCGCGGCGCTTCGGTAAAGCCGACGCCACGGCACTCTGTCGGCCAGGTTGTAGGTTCCCATTTTTCAGTGGAAGCAGTGGCGAGATTGCCGTTTTTCAGGTTGGTCATCAGCTTGTCGAAGAAATACTGCAACTTACCTGCGGCCCACTGCGCTTCGTGCGCGCGACACAAAATGCGGCCCAACGTTGACTGGATGCCGGAAAGCGGCAGGTTCAACGCCGACATCATGCGATCAACCGACTCAACGGTCGCAGCATCGCCTTTGTGATAAGCGATTAACGTGCGTGCCAGCGGCCCCACTTCCATCGCATTACCGCGCCAGCGTGGCGCTTTGATCCACGAGTAGCGTTCCTGTTCATTCAGCTGCTGAATGTTGGTATCGCTGCCTTTGACATCGCCGGGGTTGTACCACGGGTCGGTGATGCCATCGAACGGATGACGCCCGACCTGATCGTTGGGATATCGATACCAGGCGTGGTCGACAAACTCCTGCACCTGCTGCGGATCAACCAAATCCACTGGCAGCACATTGTTGAAGTCGCCGTTAATCACCGCGCCGCCAGGCATCAGCAGACTTTTCTCGCCAAAGTCGTTGGCGATATCCGGGAACGCGCCGTAACTGAGAACGCATTTATCAGAAAGACCCGTGCCGATTTCGCTCCACGGTTTGTTGAACTGGCCGATGGCTAAGGCGTCGGGGATCATCACGTTGTTAATGAAGTCCGCCGTGCGGGTGATAATTGACTGCACCAGGTTCAGGCGTTCCATATTGACCGCCCCGACCGCGCCGCTTTCGTCAATGTTAATGGCGCAAGGCATCCCGCCGACAATCCAGTTTGGATGCGGGTTTTTACCGCCAAAGACCGCGTGGATTTTGACAATTTCACGCTGGAAATCGAGAGCTTCGAGATAGTGGGCAAAGCCCATCAGGTTAGCTTCTGGCGGCAGTTTGTACTGCGGGTGCCCCCAGTAGCCATTGCGGAAGATCCCCAACTGCCCGCCTTCAACGAATTTCTTCAGGCGATTTTGTACGTCGAAGAAATAGCCAGGGGATGATTTCGGCCATGAGGAGAGACTTTGCGCCAGTTCGGAGGTTTTCCGCGGGTCGGCTTTCAGCGCATCTAACACATCGATCCAGTCCATCCCGGCAAGCTGATAGAAGTGCACCAGATGATCGTGGCACCAGAGCGTTGCCAGCATAATGTTGCGGATGATATTGGCGTTGTCCGGCACTTTAATACCGATGGCATCTTCGATGGCGTAAACCGAAGCCAGGGCGTGTACGCCAGTACAGACGCCGCAGATACGTTCAACGAACGCCCACGCATCGCGCGGGTCGCGCCCTTGCAGGATGATCTCCAGCCCGCGAAACATGGTGCCGCAGGAGACGGCATTGGTGATTACATTCTGATCGTTGATATTCACTTCGCAGCGCATGTGGCCTTCAATGCGCGTAATCGGGTCGACCACCAGGCGGCGTCCGGCATTATTGATGGTGTATCCCTGAGTTTTGTACTGAGTGCTCATGCCTGTTTATCCTCATTGCCTGGCTGATGTTCGGTTTCTGTAGGTTGCTGGTTATGACGTCTGCGTTGGTCAACGGCGCTGGCAACTGCGTGCACACCAACAGCCGCTGCCACCACGCCAAGCGCGGTTAAACCGACGGTATCGGCGGTGGAATGAGTACCCATTTGTGGAATATCGACCACGCGGCTGTAGAACGAACCGCGATCCCAGAAACCATTTTCCGCACAACCCAGGCAGCCGTGACCTGACTGGATTGGGAAAGAAACGCCATCGTTCCAGCGTGTGGAGGAACAGGCGTTATAGGTGGTAGGCCCTTTGCAGCCCATTTTGTACAGGCAGTAACCTTTGCGGGCAGCGTCATCGTCCCAACTCTGCACGAACTCTCCGGCGTCAAAGTGAGCGCGGCGATAACATTTATCGTGGATTCGCTGACCATAGAACATCAATGGACGGCCCATTCTGTCGACATCCGGCAGACGATCAAAGGTCACCATGTAAGTAATGATGGCGCTCATCACATCCGGGATTGGCGGGCAGCCTGGCACTTTAATGATCGGTTTGTCGGTAATGACTTTATCGATAGGCGTTGCCTGCGTCGGGTTAGGTCGCGCGGCTTGTACACAGCCCCAGGACGCACAGGTGCCCCAGGCAATAATTGCACTGGCTCCGGCAGCGGCACGTTTGAGTTTCTCAATAAACGGTCGACCGCTGCTGATACAAAACATCCCCTGCTCGCCCAGCGGCGGATTACCTTCTACTGCGAGGATATATTTGCCATTGTATTGCGTGATGATGTCTTCAAAGACTTCTTCCGCCTGGGTTCCGGCGGCAGCCATCAAAGTATCGTCGTAATCGAGGGAAATCAGGGAAAGGATGACGTCCTTCGCCAGTGGGTGAGCGGAGCGGATAAAAGATTCGGTACAGCAGGTGCATTCCAGACCGTGGATCCACACCACCGGAATGCGGGGTTTGTTCTCCAGCGCCCAGGCAATCTTTGGTGCCATCCCCGCGCCTAATCCCAGCGACGTTGCAGCCAGACTGCAATATTTGAGAAAGCTGCGCCGGGTAACGCCCTGACGCCGCATGGCCTGGTAAAATGTTTCCTCGTTATTCATATCGCACGTCTCTTCTCCTTGCGACACCGGCAGGACACCGGGCGCTTATGGTCGGCAAGCGACGTCCCTGTAGCAAGGCAAACCATCGCTTCACGTGAGATGCTGAAAACGAAAGCTCATCCTTCTGCACTGGCGCACGTCGCCAGAAAGTAATGTTAATAAAGCGTAGTGAAACTTTTGCACAAAACAATACAAACTGTGTGGATTTATCTTTTAGCGATAAAAATGGACCTATTTTTCTTTGGCCGGGCGGTGGGGATGTTTAGCCGGTTGCTAAACGAGTAAAAGAGAAGGAATTCATGGTGATGAAATGATCAATCTGCTGTTATTTCACGCTATCAATGCACTTTTGGCTGTTTTTCAGGCAAACAAACAAATTAGGGGTTTACACGCCGCATCGGGATGTTTATAGTGCGCGTCATTCCGGAAGTGTGGCCGAGCGGTTGAAGGCACCGGTCTTGAAAACCGGCGACCCGAAAGGGTTCCAGAGTTCGAATCTCTGCGCTTCCGCCAAATAAGATAAGGGGTTAGCTAAATGCTAACCCCTTTTTCTTTTGCCTGTCGAAATTCTCAGGGCGTTATATTTGCTTAATGACCTGATAATCCGCTGTTAAACCTGTTCCAGATCAAATGCGTAAAGATGGGTAAAACTTCTGGGTGCCCTTACGCATTATCATTATGCTGCTTAATTAATTACATCTGTCATAGAGAGTGACTCAATGGATCGTATTGTTAGTTCTTCACATGACCGTACATCGCTGCTTAGCACCCATAAGGTGCTGCGTAATACCTATTTTCTGCTGAGCCTGACGCTGGCCTTTTCGGCGATTACCGCAACTGCCAGTACGGTGCTGATGCTGCCATCTCCGGGTCTGATTTTGACGCTGGTGGGTATGTATGGTTTGATGTTCCTGACCTATAAAACGGCGAATAAGCCGACCGGAATTATCTCCGCATTCGCCTTTACCGGTTTTCTGGGTTATATCCTCGGACCAATTCTGAATACCTATCTGTCTGCCGGAATGGGTGACGTAATCGCTATGGCACTGGGCGGAACGGCGTTAGTGTTCTTCTGCTGCTCTGCGTATGTGCTGACCACCCGCAAAGATATGTCGTTCCTTGGCGGTATGCTGATGGCGGGTATTGTGGTGGTGCTGATTGGTATGGTTGCTAATATCTTCCTGCAGCTGCCTGCCCTGCATCTGGCGATCAGCGCGGTCTTTATTCTGATCTCCTCTGGCGCTATCTTGTTTGAAACCAGCAACATCATTCATGGCGGTGAAACGAACTATATTCGTGCCACGGTTAGCCTTTATGTTTCGCTGTACAACATCTTCGTCAGCCTGCTGAGCATTCTGGGCTTCGCCAGCCGCGATTAATCTCACCCGCTAACACTTTCATAGCCTCGCTTTATGCGGGGCTTTGTTTTTTGTTACACTGCCGCCAGTCTGATTAAGGTAGTAATAATTATGCTGATCTTCGAAGGTAAAGAGATAGAAACGGATACCGAAGGCTATCTCAAAGAAAGCAGCCAGTGGAGTGAGCCGCTGGCAGTGGTGATTGCAGAGAACGAAGGGATTTCGCTGTCACCAGAACACTGGGAAGTGGTGCGTTTTGTGCGTGATTTCTATCTGGAATTCAATACTTCTCCGGCGATTCGTATGCTGGTAAAAGCGATGGCGAATAAATTTGGCGAAGAAAAAGGTAACAGCCGCTATTTATACCGACTGTTTCCGAAAGGTCCGGCTAAGCAAGCCACCAAAATTGCTGGCCTGCCAAAACCGGTAAAATGTATTTAACGGATACGAAAATCGGTTAATTCCCCCGAGGGATGATGCGGCTCGTTGAGCACCCGTTCCACACGTGCAGAACGCGGGCCGCCACTTTTTAACCACTGCATTAATTTTTCCACCTGCCCTTCTTCACCGCAGGCAACCACTTCCACGCTGCCATCGTCAAGATTTTTGGCGTACCCGGTTAGTCCCAGTTTTTTCGCTTCGTACTGCGTGGTGTAGCGGAATCCTACGCCCTGAACTCGCCCGTAAACCCAGGCAATTATGCAGACTTTCGACATTGCTGCTCTCCTTATCCTTAATGGACGCGTTGCAAATCCATGGAAAACTCCGGACAATGACGCCCATTTCTTTGCATCGATAGAAAAGTAAATTATGAGTGTACGTTTAGTGTTAGCCAAAGGGCGCGAAAAATCATTACTTCGTCGCCATCCGTGGGTCTTTTCCGGGGCCGTTGCCCGCATGGAAGGTAAAGTCAGCCTCGGTGAAACCATCGATATTGTTGATCATCAGGGAAAATGGTTAGCACGCGGCGCTTATTCGCCAGCTTCGCAAATCCGGGCGCGCGTCTGGACGTTTGACCCGTCAGAGTCTATCGACATTGCTTTTTTTACCCGCCGTTTGCAGCAAGCACAAAAATGGCGTGACTGGCTGGCACAAAAAGATGGCCTCGACAGCTATCGTTTAATCGCCGGTGAATCTGATGGTCTGCCGGGTATTACTATCGATCGTTTCGGTAATTTTCTGGTGCTGCAATTGCTGAGTGCTGGCGCAGAATATCAGCGCGCAGCATTAATTAGTGCCCTGCAAACGCTGTACCCGGAATGTGCGATTTACGATCGCAGCGACGTTGCGGTACGTAAAAAAGAAGGGATGGAACTGACCCAGGGCCCCGTTACCGGAGAGCTACCGCCTGCCCTGCTGCCGATTGAAGAACACGGCATGAAGCTGCTGGTGGACATACAGCACGGGCACAAAACGGGCTACTACCTGGACCAGCGTGACAGCCGCCTGGCTACCCGCCGCTACGTTGAAAATAAACGCGTACTGAACTGTTTCTCCTATACCGGTGGTTTCGCCGTATCGGCACTGATGGGCGGTTGCAGCCAGGTTGTCAGCGTTGATACCTCCCAGGAAGCCCTGGATATTGCACGGCAGAACGTTGAGCTGAACAAACTGGATCTGAGCAAGGCTGAGTTTGTCCGTGATGATGTCTTTAAATTGCTGCGAACCTATCGCGATCGCGGTGAAAAATTTGACGTTATCGTGATGGACCCGCCGAAGTTTGTTGAGAATAAAAGCCAGTTGATGGGCGCGTGTCGTGGCTATAAAGATATCAACATGCTGGCGATTCAGTTGCTGAATGAAGGCGGTATTCTCCTGACTTTCTCCTGTTCCGGTCTGATGACCAGCGATTTATTTCAGAAAATCATCGCGGATGCCGCAATTGATGCCGGCCGTGATGTACAATTTATAGAGCAGTTCCGTCAGGCAGCCGATCATCCGGTGATCGCTACCTACCCGGAAGGGCTATATCTGAAAGGGTTTGCCTGTCGCGTCATGTAACTTGAAATGTGGAATTTTACCCTTATATCAAAGGTAAAGATTTCCCGGGAGGTGACTATGATTGCCAGCAAATTCGGTATCGGCCAGCAGGTCCGCCATTCCCTGTTAGGTTATCTCGGAGTGGTCGTGGATATCGACCCGGTTTATTCGCTCTCTGAACCGTCGCCTGATGAGCTGGCGGTGAATGACGAGCTTCGCGCCGCTCCGTGGTATCACGTGGTGATGGAGGACGATAACGGCCTACCGGTTCATACCTACCTGGCTGAAGCCCAGCTAAGTAGCGAATTGCAGGATGAACATCCTGAACAGCCATCCATGGATGAGCTGGCGCAGACCATCCGCAAACAACTCCAGGCCCCGCGTCTGCGTAACTAATCCCTTAACAAATCCCCGGAAGGTTTTTGCCTTCCGGGGATTTTTTATTTGGCCAGGCCCAGGCGAGGGATCTCAATAGCCGGGCAGCGATTCATCACTACATTTAATCCGGCATCCCGAGCCAGTACTGCCGCTTGCTCATTAATCACCCCCAGTTGCATCCAGAGGGTTTTCGCGCCGATGGCGATCGCTTCCTGCGCTACGCCCCACGCCGCTTCTGAATTCCGGAAAACATCGACCATATCGACTTTTTCAGGAACTTCTGCCAGCGTGCCATACCCCTGCTGGCCCAGCAGCGTTTTGCCGGCAACTTTTGGTGAAACCGGAATGACGTGATACCCCTGGTCGAGTAGATATTTCATCACGCGATAGCTGGGACGATCGGGTTTGTCGCTTGCCCCCACCAGCGCAATGGTGTGAGTGGACGTTAAAATGCCTGCAATATCGGTTTCTTTCATTATTTCCTCCAGACTGTTTAACAAAGTGTACGACAAAGCCGACATGCCAACCATGCAGCTAATACGAATGAATGAGAGCAAAAGCGGGAAATATGTCTATATGTTAGTAAGTATGATTAAAGAAAAATTTTGACACATTATTATTCGGGCGGTCTTTTGACAGGAGCTACCTATGAAAACCGGCATCGTGACCACCTTGATTGCATTATGTTTGCCGGTATCCGTTTTTGCCACCACGCTGCGGCTTTCAACCGATGTCGATCTTCTGGTACTCGACGGTAAAAAGGTTTCCAGCTCTCTGCTGCGCGGTGCGGACAGCATTGAACTGGATAATGGACCGCATCAGTTAGTGTTTCGCGTTGAGAAGACGATTCATCTTTCCAATAGTGAAGAACGGCTGTATATCTCCCCACCGCTGGTGGTCAGTTTTAATACCCAGCTCATCAACCAGGTCAATTTTCGCCTGCCTCGTCTGGAGAATGAGCGGGAAGCTAACCATTTTGATGCCGCGCCGCGCCTTGAATTGTTGGATGGCGATGCGACGCCGATTCCGGTAAAGCTGGATATTCTCGCCATTACCTCAACGGCAAAAACGATTGATTATGAGGTCGAGGTTGAACGCTATAACAAATCCGCGAAACGCGCTTCACTACCGCAATTTGCCACGATGATGGCAGATGACAGTACGCTGCTTTCGGGTGTTTCCGAGCTAGATGCTATTCCACCGCAGTCTCAGGTGCTCACAGAACAACGGCTGAAGTATTGGTTTAAACTGGCTGACCCACAAACGCGAAATACTTTCCTGCAATGGGCGGAAAAACAACCATCTTCCTGAGATTTTTGTGCCTGTGCGCAGGCTTTTTCGGTCTTTATCTTGCAGCGATAAGTGCTTACAGTAATCTGTAGGAAAGTTAACTACGGATGTAACATTATGGAACTGACGACACGCACTTTACCTGCGCGGAAACATATTGCGCTGGTGGCACACGATCACTGCAAACAAATGCTGATGAGCTGGGTGGAACGACATCAACCGTTACTGGAACAACACGTACTGTATGCAACAGGCACTACCGGTAACTTGATTTCCCGTGCAACCGGCATGAACGTCAACGCGATGTTGAGTGGCCCAATGGGGGGTGACCAGCAGGTTGGCGCATTGATCTCAGAAGGGAAAATTGATGTATTGATTTTCTTCTGGGACCCACTAAACGCCGTGCCGCACGACCCTGACGTGAAAGCCTTGCTGCGTCTGGCGACGGTATGGAACATTCCGGTCGCCACCAACGTGGCAACGGCAGACTTCATTATCCAGTCGCCGCATTTCAACGACGCGGTCGATATTCTGATCCCCGATTATCAGCGTTATCTCGCGGACCGTCTGAAGTAATATTGCACAGGTGGCAAACGCCACCTGTTTCTTACGGTTTTCTCGCCACCGGCACATCCAGATTTTTCAGTATTTCGACAAATGGAGAGGGATTCTCTTTGTTAAACAGTGCCCATACCCGATGGCGTGCCCGGGTCAGCGCCACGTACATTAACCGCCGTTCTTCAGCGTCCGGGAAATCCTCAACCGGTGGCAGTAGCGCCTCTTCCATAATCGACTCCCGCGCCGCAGCCGGAAAACCATCACTCCCCTCCTGCAAGCCAACGATGATGACGTAATCCGCCTGTTGCCCTTTGCTGGCATGAATGGTCATAAAGTCGATTTGCAACTTCGGCCAGCGTGTTGCCGCTTTTTCCAGGCTGGCAGGCCTCATGTGATGGTAACGCGCCAGGATCAGAATGCGCTCTTCCGGTTTGGCATAACCAGAGAGCTTATCCAGCAAAGCGTCAAGATGGCTCTCATCCAATAACGTGACGGCTTTTTTGTCTCCATTGGTTAAGCTGTTTAGCGGCTTTTTCAGCTGGCCTGGGTTCTGCTGAATAAACCGGTTTGCCACCTCACCGATACGACTGTTAAAACGGTAAGTCGTGTCTAAATCGCAGCGATCACCTTCACCAAAGTTTTCATGGAAAGCGGTGGTGAGCGACATTTGCGCACCGCTGAAGCGATAAATCGCCTGCCAGTCATCACCAACGGCGAACAACGTCGTCTGACTGTTTTGCTTGCGTAATGCCGCTAACAACGCTGCGCGCTGCGGCGAGATATCCTGAAATTCATCAACCAGAATATGCTTCCACGGGCTGATAAAGCGACCTTTCTCCAGAATCACAATCGCCTGGTGAATAAGGCCCGAAAAATCGACAGCGTTTTCTGCCTTCAGCGCACCTTTCCAGGCTTTTAATAACGGGGCCATCAACTTGATACGTTTACTGAACAGATCGCGAATCTCTTCGGGTGCACTGGCAATCATTTCTGCCTGTGCGCCACCGTGCATCCGCATCAGACTTACCCAACGATCGAGGCGTGAGGCAAGACGACGCTGTAATTTTTCATCATCCCAGAAGTTACCTTCTGGCACTGACCACTGCATTTCTTCCGTCAGCCATTGCCGCCAGCCCTTCGCCTGCGCTTTCTTTTCGCTGCATTGCTTGCGCCACTCAGCAATAAAGAGTTCATGACGGGCAGCGGTATCATTTTCCAGTTTGCTGACTATCGGAACTTTTTTGCTGCCCTGCTGAATAATATGCAGCGCCAGCGCATGAAACGTGCGTGCGGTAATGTCTTCGGTATGTAGCCGTTCGCGAATACGCTCGTCCATCTCTTCAGCGGCTTTGCGACCAAACGCCAGCAATAAAATTTGCTCAGGGGACGCTTCACCACGCACCAGCAACCAGCCTGCACGGGCCACCAGCACCGACGTTTTTCCGCTTCCTGCACCTGCCAGCACTAACAGAGAATGCTCGCCATTAACGACTGCCCGGGCCTGCGCCGGATTCAGCGGTGAAGACTCGACCTGGCGGAAAAAATCCGCATACTCGGTAAGCATGGCTTCGGTATACGCCTGGTTATGCTGCAACCGAGCGCTTTCAATATCTTTCAACCAGGCCTGACATTTACGCCACGCCTCACGGCAGTTATCGAATTCTTCCAGTCGGTTAACCGGCAACGGCAACGCCGACAAAGCCTGGCGGATTTGTTGCTGAACGCCAGAGGTTTGCTCACGCGTCAGCCATTTATTTTCTCCAGTGCGCGTGGCAATCAAATCCAGTTGCTGGCGTAAAACACCAGACGCAATTTCGCTCATCTCGCCACTCCACCGCCGCCAGTGAGCATCAAGATGATGGTAAAAACGCTGCGTCTCGCCCCATTCGGTACCGTGCAGACGCACCACTTTTTCGCCCGGCAGTACAAATTCCAGCTCGCCCCATACCAGACCGCGCTTACAGTGAATCGCCAGTAATTGATTGAAAGGAATAAGGTATTCGTGGCGATCGCCGGAGACTTTAATCCCGGCATTGAGGATCACCGCCCGATCGTAAGGGTGCTGTGCCAGACGTTTTCCAAGCGTTGTCGCTTTCAGTTCCATGACTCTGTAGATCCACACGAAATGATTTCTTATCAGTGTAACCGTCAGAGAAAACGTGCTCCAGCCCAAAAAAACGTTACAATTGCCGCCCATTACTGAAAACCACAGTAAAGCGAGGTTTTATGCGTACCGTTTTGAACATTCTGAACTTTGTGCTTGGCGGATTTGCCACCACTCTGGGCTGGCTGTTGGCGACTCTGGTCAGTATTGTGCTGATTTTTACCTTACCGCTGACACGATCCTGCTGGGAGATCACTAAACTGTCTCTGGTGCCTTATGGCAATGAAGCTATTCATGTCGATGAACTGAACCCGGCTGGCAAAAATGTGCTGCTAAATACTGGCGGTACGGTATTGAATATTTTCTGGCTGATTTTCTTTGGCTGGTGGTTATGCCTGATGCACATTGCAACGGGCATCGCACAATGTATTTCCATCATTGGCATTCCTGTCGGCATTGCGAACTTTAAAATTGCCGCTATTGCACTATGGCCGGTCGGTCGTCGCGTGGTATCGGTAGAAACAGCGCAAGCTGCGCGTGAAGCCAATGCACGTCGTCGTTTTGAATAATCCACTAATATGGCCTTTATGCTAAGTCCTTTGCTCAAACGCTATACCTGGAACAGCGCCTGGCTGTATTACGCGCGTATTTTTATTGCGCTTTGTGGAACCACAGCGTTTCCGTGGTGGCTGGGTGATGTAAAACTGACGATTCCGCTGACGCTGGGGATGGTGGCAGCGGCGCTGACCGATCTCGATGACCGGCTGGCGGGACGTTTGCGTAACCTCATCATTACGCTGTTCTGCTTTTTTATCGCCTCGGCCTCAGTAGAACTGCTGTTTCCCTGGCCCTGGCTATTTGCGATTGGCTTAACGCTCTCAACCAGCGGCTTCATTTTGCTCGGCGGTCTGGGTCAACGCTATGCAACAATTGCCTTCGGTGCGTTACTGATCGCCATTTACACTATGTTGGGGACGTCACTGTATGAGCACTGGTATCAGCAGCCGATGTATCTGCTGGCCGGTGCCGTCTGGTACAACGTCCTGACACTTATTGGTCATCTACTGTTCCCGGTCCGCCCGCTGCAGGACAACCTGGCGCGTTGCTATGAACAACTGGCGCGTTACCTTGAGCTCAAGTCGCGCATGTTTGATCCTGATATTGAAGATGAAAGCCAGGCACCGCTGTACGATTTGGCACTCGCCAACGGTCAGCTGATGGCGACATTGAATCAGACGAAACTCTCGCTGCTGACCCGCTTACGTGGCGATCGTGGTCAACGGGGAACGCGTCGCACGCTGCATTATTACTTTGTCGCACAGGATATTCACGAGCGTGCCAGCTCTTCTCATATTCAGTATCAAACATTGCGTGAACATTTTCGCCACAGCGACGTGCTGTTCCGTTTTCAGCGGCTGATGTCGATGCAGGGCCAGGCGTGCCAGCAACTGTCACGCTGTATTTTGCTGCGTCAGCCTTATCAACATGATCCGCATTTTGAGCGCGCTTTTACGCATATTGATGCTGCGCTGGAGCGGATGCGCGATAACGGCGCGCCTGCCGATTTACTCAAAACACTGGGTTTTTTGCTGAACAATTTACGCGCCATTGATGCCCAACTGGCAACAATTGAATCAGAACAGGCCCAGGCACTGCCCCATAATAATGACGAAAATGAGCTCGCTGATGACAGCCCGCACGGATTGAGTGATATCTGGCTGCGTCTTAGCCGTCACTTCACGCCGGAATCCGCCCTCTTCCGTCATGCGGTAAGAATGTCGCTGGTGTTGTGCTTCGGCTACGCCATCATTCAGATAACCGGAATGCATCACGGGTATTGGATCTTGCTGACAAGTTTGTTTGTCTGCCAGCCAAACTATAACGCCACTCGCCACCGCCTGAAGTTAAGGATTATTGGGACGCTGGTAGGTATCGCGATTGGCATTCCTGTGCTGTGGTTTGTGCCGTCACTGGAAGGGCAGCTGGTGCTACTGGTTATTACCGGCGTGCTCTTTTTTGCCTTCCGTAACGTGCAATATGCCCATGCAACGATGTTCATCACACTTTTGGTGCTACTGTGTTTTAACTTGCTGGGTGAAGGTTTTGAAGTGGCGTTACCTCGCGTAATCGATACGCTGATTGGTTGTGCCATTGCGTGGGCGGCAGTGAGCTACATCTGGCCTGACTGGAAGTTTCGCAATCTGCCGCGAATGCTCGAACGCGCCACAGAGGCCAACTGCCGGTATCTCGATGCCATACTGGAGCAATACCATCAGGGGCGTGATAACCGTCTGGCGTATCGTATTGCCCGCCGCGATGCACACAACCGTGATGCTGAACTGGCGTCGGTGGTATCAAATATGTCCAGCGAGCCGAACGTTACCCCGCAAATTCGCGAGGCCGCGTTTCGGTTGCTGTGCCTTAACCATACGTTTACCAGCTATATCTCAGCCCTCGGTGCTCACCGGGAGCAGTTAACTAATCCTGAAATTCTGGCGTTTCTTGATGACGCAGTTTGCTATGTTGATGACGCGCTACATCATCAACCTGCTGATGAAGAACGCGTCAATCAGGCATTAGCTGGCCTGAAACAGCGAATGCAGCAACTTGAACCGCGGGCAGACAGCAAAGAACCTCTGGTCGTACAACAAGTCGGGTTATTGATTGCATTACTGCCAGAGATTGGTCGTCTGCAACGCCAGATTACTCAAGTTCCGCAGGAAACTCCTGTTTCGGCGTAAGAGAGTCAGCCCATTCTGCAAGCTCCTGGCGGCGTGCCACCGGGAGCGCAGCTTCATGAATGCCGATAATGGCCCCTTCAAGCATAAACAGAATCTTTTCTGTCACCAGACTGTTTTGCTGCCGCAGTCGCAACCAACACATTTTTGCCCCAAGTATACGTAACGCCCGTACATCCTTAATCCCCACCTCCCCGAGAATCGCTTCCAGATGAAAAGACATATTGGGCAAATCTTTCAGTCTTTCCCGGGTATTGCGCGTGCTTTTCTCTTTCAGCGCTGCATCGAGAGAATATTTCGACAGACGCACCAGCTTCAGTTGATTTCGCCATAGACTTTCATCAACCCGATAGTAATTGAGGGTAACGGATCGGCCACACTTTTTATATGTCAGCCAGACAGGCGGATGTTTTACACAGTACTGTGCACTTTGCTCACAAGCCCGAAGATACAACTCACCATCAGAAACCATCGCAAACACCGTGTCGTCAACGGTCAGGCTGTAACTACCAAACAATGATCGGTATTCAATTGTGCCCAACGTTGCCAGGTATTCTTGTGATTTATAGATCCGCTTATAGGAGAGGCTTTTCATAAAATTCCTTTTAAAATCATAACATAAAAGAATGATTCACATTAACGGATCCGTTAACTACGAAAATAGGCAACTTATTCTTAAGGGGCAAGATTAATTTATGTTTTCCCGTCACTAACGACAAAATTTGCGAGGCTCTTTCCGAAAATAGGGTTGATCTTTGTCGTCACCGGATGTACTGTACATCCATACAGTAACTCACAGGGGCTGGATTGATTATGTACACTTCAGGCTATGCACATCGTTCTTCGTCGTTCTCATCTGCAGCAAGTAAAATTGCGCGTGTCTCTACGGAAAACACTACAGCCGGGCTTATCAGTGAAGTTGTCTATCGCGAAGATCAGCCCATGATGACGCAACTTCTACTGTTGCCATTGTTACAGCAACTCGGTCAGCAATCGCGCTGGCAACTCTGGTTAACACCGCAACAAAAACTGAGTCGGGAATGGGTTCAGGCATCTGGGCTACCCTTAACGAAAGTGATGCAGATTAGCCAGCTCTCCCCTTGCCACACCGTGGAGTCAATGGTTCGCGCTTTACGCACGGGCAATTACAGTGTGGTGATCGGTTGGTTGGCAGATGATTTGACTGAAGAAGAGCATGCTGAACTTGTTGATGCGGCAAATGAAGGTAACGCTATGGGGTTTATTATGCGTCCGGTAAGCGCATCCTCTCACGCAACGAGACAACTTTCCGGGCTAAAAATTCACTCTAATTTGTATCATTAAGTAAATTTAGGATTAATCCTGGAACTTTTTTTGTCGCCCAGCCAATGCTTTCAGTCGTGACTAATTTTCCTTGCGGAGGCTTGTCTGAAGCGGTTTCCGCGATTTTCTTCTGTAAATTGTCGCTGACAAAAAAGATTAAACGTACCTTATACAAGACTTTTTTTTCATATGCCTGACGGAGTTCACACTTGTAAGTTTTCAACTACGTTGTAGACTTTACATCGCCAGGGGTGCTCGGCATAAGCCGAAGATATCGGTAGAGTTAATATTGAGCAGATCCCCCGGTGAAGGATTTAACCGTGTTATCTCGTTGGAGATATTCATGGCGTATTTTGGATGATAACGAGGCGCAAAAAATGAAAAAGACAGCTATCGCGATTGCAGTGGCACTGGCTGGTTTCGCTACCGTAGCGCAGGCCGCTCCGAAAGATAACACCTGGTACACTGGTGCTAAACTGGGCTGGTCCCAGTACCATGACACTGGTTTTATTCCTAACAATGGTCCGACCCACGAAAACCAACTGGGTGCAGGTGCTTTTGGTGGTTACCAGGTTAACCCGTATGTTGGCTTTGAAATGGGTTACGACTGGTTAGGTCGTATGCCGTACAAAGGCGACAACATCAACGGCGCATACAAAGCTCAGGGCGTTCAGCTGACCGCTAAACTGGGTTACCCAATCACTGACGATCTGGACATCTACACTCGTCTGGGTGGTATGGTATGGCGTGCAGACACCAAGGCTAACGTACCTGGTGGCGCATCTTTTAAAGACCACGACACCGGCGTTTCTCCGGTTTTCGCTGGCGGTGTTGAGTACGCGATCACTCCTGAAATCGCTACCCGTCTGGAATACCAGTGGACCAACAACATCGGTGACGCACACACCATCGGTACTCGTCCGGACAACGGCATGCTGAGCCTGGGTGTTTCCTACCGTTTCGGTCAGGGCGAAGCAGCTCCAGTAGTTGCTCCGGCTCCAGCTCCGGCACCGGAAGTACAGACCAAGCACTTCACTCTGAAGTCTGACGTTCTGTTCACCTTCAACAAAGCAACCCTGAAACCGGAAGGTCAGGCTGCTCTGGATCAGCTGTACAGCCAGCTGAGCAACCTGGATCCGAAAGACGGTTCCGTAGTTGTTCTGGGTTACACCGACCGCATCGGTTCTGACGCTTACAACCAGGGTCTGTCCGAGCGTCGTGCTCAGTCTGTTGTTGATTACCTGATCTCCAAAGGTATCCCGGCAGACAAAATCTCCGCACGTGGTATGGGCGAATCCAACCCGGTTACTGGCAACACCTGTGACAACGTGAAACAGCGTGCTGCACTGATCGACTGCCTGGCTCCGGATCGTCGCGTAGAGATCGAAGTTAAAGGCATCAAAGACGTTGTAACTCAGCCGCAGGCTTAAGTTCTCGTCTGGTAAAAAACCCCGCTGCTGCGGGGTTTTTTTTCGTCTTTAGAAAATTGAACTGACTTTCGTCAGTTATTCCTTACCCAGCAATGCCTGCAGATCCTGCTTCAAAGAAGACATTTTATTCGCGTATTTCTCTTTGTTTTCCGCATCTTCAATCAGCTGAACAATCGTTTCAGAAAGCGTTTTACCGCGACGCTGCGCAAGACCAGCCAGACGTTGCCAGACAATAAATTCCAGATCGATCGATTTTTTGCGCGTATGCTGGTGTTCCGCATTAAAATGGCGCTTCCGTCTGGCCCGAATGGTTTGCTTCATGCGATTGACCAGTTCCGGATTCATATGCTTGTCAATCCAGCCATTTACCAGCACGGGTTCATTTTCCAGCGAGAGCAACACATCGACGGCTTCCTGGGCGGCACTGGCTTCTATGTAACGGGTGATTAACTCCCCTTCGCGGTGCTTCTTCACCAGATACTTCCATTTCCAACCGCTTTCAAGATTTTCAAGTTGTTGATATTTCATAGCGATCTCAATGTTACCGTGTAACTCTTTACAGAATATCAGCTTTTTGGGTCAGTGAAGAAAAGAATCTCCATCCTGTGAGCTTTAACGCCCATGCCAGGAGTATTGTCGGTGCTTTCTACGTGTGCTGCAGTGCCGGTTACGGTATAATCGCGGCTTTGACAACAGACTAAAAAACATCAACTTTGACCATTACGAAACTTGCATGGCGTGACCTGGTTCCTGATACCGATAGCTATCAGGAAATATTTGCTCAGCCACATTTGATTGACGAAAACGATCCTTTATTCAGTGATACTCAACCGCGACTGCAATTTGCGCTGGAGCAGTTGCTGCATACGCGAGCATCCTCCTCTTTTATGCTGGCGAAGGCCCCGGAAGAGTCTGAGTATCTGAATCTTATTGCCGATGCCGCGCGTGCGCTACAAAGCGATGCAGGCCAACTGGTGGGCGGTCACTATGAGGTTTCCGGGCACACCATCCGCTTACGTAACGCAGTGAGTGCAGATGATAATTTTGCGACTTTAACGCAAGTTGTCGCTGCCGACTGGGTAGAAGCGGAACAACTCTTTGGCTGCCTGCGCCAGTTTAATGGCGACATTACCCTGCAGCCAGGTCTGGTGCATCAGGCAAATGGCGGTATTCTCATCATCTCTTTGCGTACACTGCTGGCGCAACCTCTGCTGTGGATGCGGCTGAAAAATATCGTTAACCGCGAGCGTTTTGACTGGGTTGCGTTTGATGAGTCGCGCCCTCTCCCCGTCTCTGTGCCTTCGATGCCATTGAAGCTGAAAGTCATTCTGGTAGGCGAACGCGAATCATTGGCTGATTTCCAGGAGATGGAACCAGAGCTTTCAGAGCAGGCTATTTATAGCGAATTTGAAGATACTCTGCAGATTGTCGATGCGGAGTCAGTAAGCCAGTGGTGTCGCTGGGTAACATTGACCGCCAGACATAATCACTTACCTGCACCGGGAGCGGATGCCTGGCCGGTACTTATCCGCGAAGCAGCCCGCTACACCGGTGAACAAGAAACACTTCCGCTTAGCCCGCAGTGGATCCTCCGCCAGTGTAAAGAGGTCGCCTCCCTGTGCGATGGCGACACCTTCTCCGGCGAGCAGCTAAACTTAATGCTACAGCAGCGTGAATGGCGCGAAGGTTTCCTCGCTGAACGCATGCAGGATGAGATTCTTCAGGAGCAAATCCTGATTGAAACCGAAGGCGAACGCATCGGGCAAATTAACGCCCTTTCGGTCATTGAATTTCCGGGTCATCCACGCGCTTTTGGCGAACCTTCTCGCATTAGCTGCGTTGTGCATATTGGCGATGGTGAATTCACCGACATCGAACGCAAAGCGGAGCTTGGCGGCAATATCCATGCGAAAGGGATGATGATCATGCAGGCGTTCCTGATGTCGGAACTACAGCTTGAGCAACAGATCCCCTTCTCAGCATCGCTGACATTTGAGCAGTCATACAGTGAAGTGGATGGCGATAGTGCCTCGATGGCTGAGCTCTGCGCCCTGATAAGCGCCCTCGCCGATGTGCCGGTGAATCAGAGTATCGCTATCACAGGTTCAGTCGATCAGTTCG
The DNA here is from genome assembly GCF_046486495.1 of Escherichia sp. WS3227_2. Lineage (NCBI taxonomy): Bacteria > Pseudomonadati > Pseudomonadota > Gammaproteobacteria > Enterobacterales > Enterobacteriaceae > Escherichia > Escherichia sp. WS3227_2. Next base: position 24,255 of record NZ_JBJQLG010000005.1, on the reverse strand, counting down.
GTCGTGCCCAGCCGGTCGGTGGTTTAAATGAGAAAATCGAAGGCTTCTTTGCTATTTGCCAGCAACGTGAGTTAACCGGGAAACAAGGTGTCATTATCCCCACTGCTAACGTTCGCCATTTAAGTCTTCACAGTGAACTGGTGAAAGCGGTAGAAGAAGGCAAATTCACCATCTGGGCAGTAGACGATGTGACTGACGCACTGCCGTTATTATTAAATCTGGTGTGGGATGGCGAAGGCCAAACGACGCTGATGCAAACCATCCAGGAACGTATCGCGCAAGCATCGCAACAGGAAGGACGTCACCGTTTTCCATGGCCATTACGTTGGCTGAACTGGTTTATTCCGAACTGATCGGACTTGTTCAGCGTACACGTGTTAGCTATCCTGCGTGCTTCAATAAAATAAGGCTTACAGAGAACATGGTAGATAAACGCGAATCCTATACAAAAGAAGACCTTCTTGCCTCTGGTCGCGGTGAACTGTTTGGCGCTAAAGGCCCGCAATTGCCAGCACCGAACATGCTGATGATGGACCGTGTGGTCAAAATGACCGAAACGGGTGGTAACTTCGACAAAGGGTATGTTGAAGCAGAACTGGATATCAATCCGGATCTGTGGTTCTTCGGATGCCACTTCATTGGCGATCCGGTTATGCCAGGATGCCTGGGCCTGGACGCAATGTGGCAGCTGGTAGGGTTCTACCTCGGCTGGCTGGGCGGCGAAGGTAAAGGCCGCGCGCTGGGCGTTGGCGAAGTGAAATTCACTGGTCAGGTACTGCCGACAGCGAAAAAAGTGACCTACCGTATTCACTTTAAACGCATTGTTAACCGTCGTCTGATTATGGGCCTGGCGGATGGCGAAGTGCTGGTTGATGGTCGTTTGATCTATACCGCCAGCGACCTGAAAGTCGGTCTGTTCCAGGATACGTCTGCCTTCTGATTATAATCAGACAGAGTATCAAAAGGCGAAACCTCCGCAATGCGGAGGTTTCTTTTTAAAGAGACAGAATCAGGCCATTACTACCCTGTCCGCCATGGCTTCTCGCCAGCCTCCCAGCCATTGTGACCTTTGATTCAGCGTCTGATAGGGACACATTTCTTTTGAGCGTCCGGCGATGCCGGCCTGATAACCACGTTGATGTGCCCGTTCCAGGCGATCTCGTTTTTGTCTCTTCATGCCTCGTTTCCCTCATACTGGTTTCTGGTGGAAAAGAAAACAGTGATTACTAAATGTGCAATCACAGTTAAGCAATACCGCGAATCATAACTGCCGTCAATGCGCAAAATTCACGCCACTGTCATATTTGTGAGCTACACGGGCATGTCGGTTGTACAAAAAATGTGAAGAGGAACAACTTTTTCCGCACCTTAGAAACAAAAAAACCGCCTCAGGCAACATACCGGAGACGGTTATATTTACAAATCTTTATAATTAAGGTAGACGCTTTATCTCTTGCGCAATAGAAGCGGCTTCCTGACTCCAGACACTGGCCAGTACTTTAACCATCTCATCGTAACCATCCTGAGTTTGCACCCCTTCCAGACGGAACGGACGTTTGATCAGTTGTCCCTGGTGGTTCAACAGCCATTCACCACTGACAATGACCTTGCCATCATAGCGACCGTTAAACTCCGTTACGGTAACATTGAGCGTGTCCTGGGCGCTTCCCAGAGGCTGGGAGGCAACCACCCAGCCGGGCAGTTGCGTACTCAGGTTGGCAACCAGAGTGTTGCGCAACTGTTGATCCAACGGGCTGGCCCACAAGTTGTTGTTGGCAATCACATACTTCACATCACTGGTTTGATAAACCACACCATTTCCGGCCAGATAGTCAGGAACAGCGACCTGCTCTACCCATAACAGGCGATTACCCTGGCTGGCGGTACTTTGTGTACCGCTCTGCACCACAGGTAACTGGTAATAGTTTTTATTAATTTCGCCGGAGCTGCATCCGGCCAGCCACAGTGCTGCAATCGTCACTAGCCACTTTTTCATTGTTTCGCCCTCTTCGGCTCTGGATCTTTTTTGTCCTTCGCTTCAAATACCAGCGCGTTACTCTTCTCATTGAGCGTTTTCAGCACCGGTTGCAGTTCTCGCAACACCTGATCAAGGCGCTGCATATCCGTCACCATCTTGTTGTAGGCTGCGGAGCCAGGCTGGAAGCCCTGCATGCTGCGATTCAATTCACGCAACGTTGACTGCATATCCGTCGGTAACTGCTGCATCGACTGGCTGGCGAGGATCTTGTTCATGCTATCCAGCGTCGTTTGCAGGTTTTTCATTGTGCGCTGACTTTCAGAAAGCGTACTGGTTGCCTGTTCAATCATCGGATTCAATGGCAGTTTGTTGATCTTATCCAACGCTTCCATCAGTCGTTGCTGGATTTGCGCCAGACCGCCGCTAACGGTCGGGATAATCTGATAACCATTAAATTCACGAATACCGGTTATTGCAGGCGTATTTGGATAGAAATCGAGATCAACATACAGTGCGCCAGTGACCAGGTTTCCGGTTTTCAGCGATCCGCGTAAACCACGTTTCAACAATTCGCCAAGGTGCTCAACAACATCCGCATTTTCGCCAAGCTGCATTTTCAGCCGCTCTGGCTCGATACGAATCAGTACCGGAATACGGTAATCATCGTTAAATGTCTGACGCATATTCGGCGCAAAGAATGGCACTTTGCTTACGGTACCCAGGCGAATACCCCGGAATTCTACCGGAGCTCCCGGTTGCAGACCGCGTACCGAATCTTTAAAGAACATCAGATAATCAATGTGATCGGTGTACAACGAATCCTGAATGCTCTTCTGATCATCATACAAAACGAAAGCTGTTTTCGGTGCCACTGGCTGCCCTAAATCCAGACCTTCCGGCACATCAAAGCTGACACCGCCACTAAGCAGCGTTGTCAATGAGCCCATCTCCACACGCATTCCCGCTGACGTCAAATCAACCGCAATGCCACTATCTTTCCAGAAGCGAACATTGCTGGTCACCAGTCGGTCATAAGGTGCATTGATGAACAGTTGATAGCTGATATTGCGTTTTTGCGTATCGAAGGTGCTGGTTTCAACCGAACCTACCCGATAGCCACGGAACAGCACGGGATCTCCTGGCGAGAGCTGCCCGGCTTTTTTGCTATCGAGAATCACACGGATACCTTTCGCATCAGGCGGGGCCAACGGTGGCGAGTCCAGCAAATCGTATTTATCCATTTTGCTGCCTTTCGCGCCTGGCTGCAGTTCGATATAAACCCCAGACAGCAGCGTTCCCAGGCCGCTAATCCCTTCTCGACCAATCTGCGGTTTCACCACCCAAAAGACGGTATCTTTATGCAGCAATTTTTCCATACCGGAATTCAGCCGCGCTTTGATTTCAACGTGCGTCAAATCATCAGCCAGTGTGGCGCTTTCAACCACGCCGACGTCAACGCTACGGCTTTTAATGGTGGTTTTACCACCTTCTATTCCTTCCGCATTCGCGGTGATCAGGGTCACTTCCGGCCCCTGATGGCTGTAATGATAAAAAAGAACCCAGGCCCCAATGAGCGCCGTGACGATAGGAAATATCCACACGGGAGACCAGTTCTTCACTTTCTGGATTTTGGCTTCCCCATTATTAGATTCCATACTGTCAGGACTCCTCATGCTCTGATTCAGGTTGACGATCCCACGACAAACGCGGGTCAAACGTCATAGCAGAAAACATTGTCATTATGACGACTAAAGCAAACATTAATGCACCCATTGCCGGATAAATACTCATTAAACCTCCCATACGCACCAGCGCCGAGAGCACCGCGATAACGAAAACGTCAATCATCGACCAGCGGCCTACAAACTCAACAACTTCATAAATCAAATGCATTCTTTCACTGTCGCGCTTGCCATGCCCTTTGGCATCCCAACACAGCCACGCGATGGCGATCATCTTTAACGTTGGCACCATAATACTGGCCAGAAAGATCACCGCAGCGACGGGATAAGAGCCTTCGCTCCATAACAGGATGACCCCAGCGAGAATCGTCGATGGCATCTTCGAGCCTAATAAATCCGTCACCATGATGGGCAAAATATTAGCCGGAAGATACAGCATGATGGACGTAACAAGCAGCGCGAGTGTCCATTGCAGGCTGTTTCTACGCCGAACGTACCCTTTGGTACTACAGCGCGGGCATACGGGTTCGTCAGCAGGAAGGATTGCCGTACAACAGGAGCATGAACGCAGCCCCTGACGTATCCCCGTGACGCCTGGTTTTAGCGGCTGGCGCAGTTCTGGCATCGGGGCGATATCGTCCCATAACCAGCGACGATCAACGCACTGAAAGGCGCGCAGTTGCAGGACACAAAATAAACACCAGGGGAGAAAGCTGCTGCCGACACCAATGCTGCCGTAGGCCATCAGTTTAACGAAACTGACCAGCACACCCGCGAGGAAAATCTCCGCCATTCCCCAGGTTTTGAGTTGAAAAAGCACCCGTGCCAGTTGCTCTTTTAAACGGACCGGTAATTCCGCGCGATTCACCAGTAACAGAATGGTTATCAGACAAAACGCGGGAACCAGTTGCACAAACAACAGGAAAAAGGTGCCGAGGCTGGCGTAGTCCTCAGAAAAAAGCACGCCGGGAATTTCCAGTAATGTAATTTCACTGGTAACTCCTGCAACGTTCATATTCACAAAAGGAAACAAGTTGGACAGCAACAGCATGAACAGTGCAGCCAACGCATAGGCGGTGGGACGCTGCCGAGGGGCATCCCACGCCACGGTTAACGTTGTGCCACACCGGGGACATGCCGCTTTCTGACCATGCTCAAGGCGCGGTAACGCCACCAGCATGTCACACTGCGAGCACAGGATGTGCTTCGCGGCATGATGATGTTCGCACATTGGTACTCCTTAATGATGCGCTATTTTACAGATGACTAACAAAGTGTTGGTTTTCATGCCTGATAAACCCAGTTCATCAGGCAATTTTACCGTTGTCAGCTGTCTCTGTTTAAATCGACTATTTTGCGATCAGCCACCATTTTTTAACGCTTCAAGATACTCCCAGCGTTCAAAGGCTTGCTCCAGCTCCTGCTCTGCAGCAGCCATATCGGCGAGCACTTTTTGCGTCTGCTCATGCGGCTGACTGAAGAAGGAAGCATCCGCCACCTGCGTCTGTAGGGCTTCCAGCTTCGCCTCCAGATCTTCGAGCAATTGCGGTAGCTGCTCCAGTTCGCGCTGCAATTTATAGCTTAGTTTGCTACTGCTGCGTTTTACAGTTTCTGCTTTTGGCGCGGCGGCTTCTTCGATTTTTTTCACCGCAGGCTGTTTGAGCGCCACATACTGTTCTTGCTGACCACGGGCATCATGATAACCGCCGACATAACGACCAATTTTACCGCCGCCTTCGAAGATCCAGCATTCTGTAACGGTGTTATCGACAAACTGACGATCGTGGCTCACCAGCAATACCGTGCCCTGGTAGCTGTCGATCAGTTCTTCCAGCAGTTCCAGCGTTTCAACATCAAGATCGTTGGTCGGTTCGTCAAGAATCAATAAGTTGCTTGGTTTGAGGAACAAACGCGCCAACAACAAGCGGTTACGCTCACCGCCAGAAAGCGCACGTACCGGCGTCATCGCCCGTTTAGGATGGAACAGGAAGTCCTGCAAATAGCCTAAAACATGGCGTGGCTTGCCGTTAACCATCACCTCTTGCTTACCTTCAGCAAGGTTATCCATCACCGTTTTATCGGGATCCAGTTCCGCACGGTGCTGATCGAAATAAGCCACTTCCAGTTTGGTGCCAACGTGAATACGCCCGCTGTCCGCCTGAAGCTGACCGAGCATCAGTTTCAGCAGCGTGGTTTTGCCGCACCCATTCGGGCCAATCAGGGCAATTTTGTCGCCACGTAGAACCTGGGCCGAAAAATCTTTCACCAGTTGCTTACCGTCAACCTGGTAGCAAACGTCTTCCATTTCGAAAACGATCTTACCGGAGCGGCTGGCCTCTTCCACCTGCATCTTTGCGGTACCCATCACTTCGCGACGTTCGCCACGCTCACGACGCATTGCTTTCAGGGCGCGTACGCGGCCTTCATTACGGGTACGGCGTGCTTTGATCCCCTGGCGGATCCACACCTCTTCCTGCGCCAGTTTGCGATCGAACTCGGCATTTTGTAGTTCTTCCACGCGCAGGGCTTCTTCTTTTTCCAGCAGGTACTGGTCGTAATTCCCAGGATAGGTCACAAGCTTGCCGCGATCGAGATCAACAATGCGCGTCGCCATATTGCGGATAAACGAACGGTCGTGGGAGATGAAAATTATCGTCCCATTGAAGGTTTTAAGGAATCCTTCCAGCCAGTCGATGGTTTCGATATCCAGGTGGTTAGTCGGTTCGTCGAGCAGCAATACGCGCGGATTGCTCACCAGCGCGCGTCCTAATGCCGCTTTACGCAACCAGCCGCCGGAAAGCGACGACAGCGCAACGTTAGGATCTAACCCCAGTTGCGCCAGCACTTCGTTAATGCGGTTTTCCAGCTGCCACAGGTTGTGGTGATCCAACTGTTCCTGAACCTTCGCCAGTTCGTTGAGATTTTTCTCGCTCGGGTCGTTCATCACCAGGCGCGAAATATCGTGATAGCGTTTCAGGTATTCCGCTTGTTCTTCAATGCCTTCGGCAACGAAATCATAAACACTCCCCTCAACGTTACGCGGCGGATCCTGTTGCAGACGAGCTACAATCAAATCTTGCTCGTAAATAATGCGACCGTCATCCAGCCCTTGTTCACGGTTGAGGATTTTCATTAACGTCGATTTGCCTGCGCCGTTGCGGCCTACCAGACAAACACGTTCGTTATCTTCGATATGCAGTTCTGCGTTATCGAGAAGCGGCGCGTCGCTGAACGACAGCCATGCGCCATGCATACTGATTAATGACATTACTATTCCTTTCAGGCTGCGGTAATCAGCCAGCAGTTGTGGATCTGGCGGTTACGGGCGAAATCCTGGGAGAGCGTTTTTTGCGTAATTTCTTGTGCTTTCAGTCCCAGTTTTGCCAGTCCGTCAAGATCCATACGGAAGCCACGTTTGTTGTTCGAGAACATGATCGTCCCGCCTGCACGCAGCAGACGTTTCAAATCTTTCATCAGCGCCAGATGATCGCGCTGAACATCAAACGCATCTTCCATTCGTTTTGAGTTAGAGAAGGTTGGCGGATCGATAAAGATCAGATCGAACTGTTCATTTGCATCACGCAGCCACGCCAGGCAATCGGCCTGAATCAGGCGATGCGCACGCCCGGTTAGGCCATTCAGACGCAGGTTGCGTTCTGCCCACTCCAGATAAGTACGCGACATATCCACGGTGGTGGTGCTGCGTGCACCGCCTAATCCCGCGTGCACGGTGGCGCTGCCGGTATAAGAGAACAGGTTGAGGAAATCTTTGCCTTTGCTCATCTGACCGAGCATACGACGGGCGATACGGTGATCGAGGAACAGACCGGTATCGAGGTAATCCGTCAGGTTCACCCACAAGTGAGCGTTATATTCGGTAACTTCGAGAAACTCGCCCTTCTCGCCCAGTTTCTGGTACTGATTTTTGCCCTTCTGGCGTTCACGGGTTTTCAGCACCAGTTTGTTTGGCGCAATCCCCAATACCGAAATGGTTGCAGCGATAATATCGAACAGACGCTGACGCGCTTTGTGCGCATCAATAGTTTTTGGCGGCGCATACTCCTGCACCACCACCCAATCGGCGTAGCGGTCAACTGCAACGTTGTATTCCGGTAGATCGGCGTCGTACAGGCGGTAGCATTCAATGCCTTCCTGACGCGCCCACTTCTCGAATTTTTTGAGGTTCTTACGCAGACGGTTGGCGTAGTCTTCTGCCACCATTGCCGGTTTGCTGTCTGGTGTGCTTTCGGCAACGTGGTAATTTTTCTGCACGCAGTCTAATGGACCGTTTTTCGCTTTGTACTGTTTGTCTGCACGCAACTGCAGGCAACTTAACAGATCCGGCGAGGCACTGAATAAAGAGAGATTCCAGCCGCCGAACTGGTTTTTCATGATTCGGCCCAGCAGGCTATGCAGCGCAATCAGCGCCGGTTCACTGTCCAGACGTTCACCGTATGGCGGGTTGCTCAACACTGTACCGTACGGCCCTTTCGGCAGCGGATTGGTCAGTTGCGCGACATCTTTCACCTCAAAGGTGATCAGTTCACCAATCCCCGCAAGACGGGCGTTAGTGCGTGCACGTTGAATCACCCGTGCGTCGCTGTCCGAACCGTAAAAATGAGAGCTATACTCAGCCAGGCCTTTACGGGCGCGAGTTTGCGCTTCCGCTTTCACTTCCTGCCAGATAGCTTCATCATGCTGCGCCCAGCCGCTAAAGCCCCAACGCCCACGGTGCAAGCCTGGTGCGCGATCGGTCGCCAGCATCGCCGCTTCAATCAGCAACGTACCGGAACCACACATCGGATCGAGCAGCGGTGTTCCTGGCTGCCAGCCGGATCGCATAACAATCGCGGCTGCCAGGGTTTCTTTGATCGGCGCAATACCAGCACGATCGCGATAGCCACGCAGATGTAAACCATCACCACTGAGATCAAGGGCAATACTGGCGGTTTCTTTATGCAGCCAGACGTTAACGCGGATATCCGGCGCATCGCGATCAACATTTGGACGCGGCAGATTTTTCCGCGTGAAAGCATCGACGATCGCGTCTTTCACTTTCATCGCACCGTACTGACTGTTGCGGATGGTGTCATTCAAACCACTGAAGTGGACAGCGAAGGTCGCGCCAGGATTAAACATCTCTGTCCAGTTGATCGCCTGAACACCGAGATAGAGGTCTAAATCGCTGTAAACCTTACACTCGCCCAGCGGCAACATAATACGCGAGGCCAGGCGGCTCCACATCAGGCTCTGGTAAACAAGCCGTGTGTCGCCCTTGAAATGGACCCCACCCTGAACCACCTGGCATTCAACGGCCCCCAGGTTTTCCAGTTCAGTTTTTAACAGCTCTTCCAGCCCACGGGCCGTACTGGCAAACAGAGAATTCATATCGTCACTTTTACTCTAAGAGCCTACCGCAGTAGGCGTAATTGTTGCAGTCAGTCTGGACATGGACAGCGCGGAGAAACCGGAGCGTACACAAGTACGTGAGGATTTCGAGCACAACCCAGGGCCAAACTGACAAATAAAATAGCCTAATGGGACAGGCGCTAAGAAAATTGTTGCGCATTATAGCTAATAAGCGCGTCATGTCATAAAGTTGAGGGCTTATTTTCATTTGAGGACCACACCGTGGCGACATTAACCCGGCTTTTTATTCATCCTGTTAAATCGATGCGCGGCATTGGTCTTACACATGCCCTGGCAGATGTCAGTGGTCTGGCCTTCGATCGCATCTTTATGATCACGGAACCTGACGGTACGTTTATTACCGCTCGCCAGTTTCCCCAGATGGTACGGTTTACTCCTTCACCTGTGCATGATGGCTTGCATCTCACCGCACCAGATGGCAGTAGCGCATATGTTCGTTTTGCTGATTTCGCCACACAAGACGCACCAACCGAAGTTTGGGGCACACATTTTACCGCGCGAATTGCACCAGACGCGATCAACAAATGGCTAAGTGGATTTTTCTCCCGCGAAGTGCAGTTGCGCTGGGTGGGGCCACAAATGACGCGGCGCGTGAAACGCCACAACACTGTACCCCTGTCATTTGCTGATGGCTATCCTTACCTTCTTGCTAACGAAGCCTCGTTACGTGATCTCCAACAACGTTGTCCGGCCAGTGTAAAAATGGAGCAATTCCGCCCTAATCTGGTGGTTTCCGGCGCGTCAGCCTGGGAAGAAGATAGCTGGAAAGTGATTCGTATTGGTGATGTGGTGTTTGATGTGGTTAAACCTTGTAGCCGCTGTATTTTCACCACCGTCAGCCCAGAAAAAGGGCAAAAACATCCGGCAGGCGAACCATTAAAAACATTGCAATCTTTCCGCACTGCCCAGGATAACGGCGATGTCGATTTTGGCCAGAATTTAATTGCCCGTAATAGCGGCGTAATTCGCGTTGGCGATGAGGTGGAAATTCTGGCAACGGCTCCGGCTAAAATTTACGGCGCAGCCGCCGCTGATGATACCGTCAACATCACGCAACAACCGGACGCAAATGTAGATATTGACTGGCAGGGACAGGCATTTCGTGGAAATAACCAGCAGGTGTTGCTGGAGCAATTAGAAAATCAGGGAATTCGTATCCCTTATTCTTGCCGCGCGGGCATTTGTGGAAGTTGCCGTGTTCAGCTTTTAGAAGGCGAAGTCACGCCGCTGAAAAAATCAGCAATGGGCGATGATGGCACCATTCTTTGCTGTAGCTGTGTACCGAAGACTGCGCTTAAGCTGACGCGTTAGACTGCCTGTTCGAGGCTGAAGCTGTCAACATTAACCTGCGGTTTCAGCCTGTCGTTCATGATTTTGATGGCGTCGCCCAGCTGCATCGCGCGACCCGCAATAACAACGCAGGGTTGTGCCAGTAGGCATAGTGCGGCATTTTCGCCAGATTCAACGACCAGCAAATTGACTTGCTCGTGAGTGTCGCTCAACCAAACGCAGGCCGCATCGCCCGGCATGGGCACCCACATTTCACCATGGGAAACAAAATGCCAGCTTTTCGGCATTTGCGGTTTGAGATAACGAATTGCTACCAGCGCATTAAGCACCAGTTCGGCTTTTTGTTCTTTAGATAAATTAAAATCGCGGCATTTTTCTTCAAATGAGAAATAGAGCGCGGCGTCATCAACGCAAAAGCCTGCGGGAGAAAAGGCATCTGGAGTCAACATTTTGCGCGCAAAACGTGAGCGAAATAGCATACCATTGGCTAAATCGAGCATCATTCGATCGTGCTCTTCATCGTAATACCAACGCCAGTTATCGTCTGGTTTAATTCGCATTTGCCTCTCCCCTACCCTATAAAACCGCAGCAACACAATCCATTGTCGCTTCGCTTAATAACCTCAACAATAAAAGTACAAAATGTCTAAATAAGCAACAGCGATGAATATAAAACAACCAGGGCTGAAAATAAAGCCCTGATTATCTTATAAAGAGGAATTCGAAGAAATAATTAGATATGGGTAACGATTTCTTTAATCAGCGGCGGACCTTTAAAAATAAAACCAGAATAAATTTGCACCAGTGAGGCCCCCGCAGCAATCTTTTCACGCGCAGCGATAACCGAGTCAATGCCGCCAACACCGATGATCGGTAAGCGACCGTTTAATTCCTGTGACAAGCGGCGAATAATTTCTGTGCTTTTTAACTGAAGCGGACGACCACTTAAGCCACCGGTTTGATCACAATTTTTCATTCCCTGAACCAGAGAACGATCGAGCGTGGTATTGGTTGCAATAACGCCATCAATATTATGGCGAACTAAACTATCGGCAACCTGGATCAATTCTTCTTCAGAAAGATCCGGCGCGATCTTCACTGCGATAGGCACATATTTATGGTGCATCGCTTGCAAATCATTTTGCTTATTTTTAATCGCGGTTAAGAGATCATCCAGCGCTTCACCATATTGCAGCGTGCGTAATCCTGGGGTATTCGGCGATGAAATATTGATGGCGATATATCCCGCATAGGCATAGATTTTTTCCATACAAATCAGATAGTCATCTTTGCCCTGCGCCACTGGCGTATCTTTATTTTTGCCGATATTAATACCCAGGACGCCGTCATAATGGGCCTTTTTTACGTTCTCTACGAGATTATCAACGCCAAGATTATTAAAGCCCATACGGTTGATCAAACCTTCGGCATCTACCAGACGAAAGAGACGCGGCTTATCGTTACCTGGCTGTGGACGTGGCGTGACGGTACCGATCTCGATCGATCCAAATCCCATCGCGCCTAACGCGTCAATGCACTCCCCGTCTTTATCAAGACCGGCTGCCAGACCAAGCGGATTTTTAAACGTCAGGCCCATGCAGTTAACAGGTTTCGCAGGCACTTTCTGCCGCACCAGTGCTTCAAACGGCGTTCCGGTAATGCGGCGTAATTGCTGAAAAGTAAACTCATGAGCGCGCTCTGGATCGAGCTGGAAAAGGGCTTTACGAACGAAGGGGTAGTACATGAACTCTCCTGGATTCCCGGTGTGCAAACCGGGGGCGTATTATGTGCGAGTTCGGACCAAAAGGGAATTGACCTGTGGCAAAAAAAGCGCAAACGTTTTCCGAGCCTGTTTCAGAGCAGATTTTGCTCCTTCTTTGCACTCAACCCGCCGTAATCATTTATCGTCCGCCAGGAGACATGACACGGTGCTATTGCCTGACACCAGCTTGTCTGACGCTGGCTTTTAGGTGGCACAACTCCCGCATTACTTAACGCTTTACCATTTACGCTCACCTGAATCAGGTTAATGTAGTAAGGCGTTGGGTTAGTGAGTTGTACACCCTGCGAATTCCGTCTCCAGCGTAATTGTTGATAAGCTTCCAGCGGGTCGCCCGGCAAACCTTCGGGTCGCCAGAACAGTTTAAATACCGAGCGCATCGCCACTTTTACGCTCTGATTTTCAACTTTGCCGGATGGCACGCTGGCAATGCTTAACTCAAATAGCGTTTCGCGATCCACAGGCAAGATGTCGCTTTCCGTTCTCAGCAAGCGCAACGTGCCTGTAGTACCGGGCTTCAGGAGAACAAGTGGTGGAGCGACCAGTAGTGGTGCTGACCCTGTCGATGCTTCGCCCCCGGCCCAACGCGTTGGGCGATTGATTTTACTGTTAATAAGCCAGGATTCCTGACTGGTATTAGTCAGTGAAATAGATATCGATTCTCTGTCTGCCGGGAAGATAAATCGCGTTCCGCCAACCACCACTCCTGCCTGCAATTTCCCCGCCACCAGCAGCGATAAAACGGCAAAAATCGCGAGCGTCAATCTGTTCCACGTATTAGTCATAATGAAGTACAAATGTCGCGCTGGCATTCACTTTACCCGACTGCACATCGCTATTAACAGGTCGCAATTGCGCATAAAAAGTTAATGGCACCTTACCGCTATGTAGGCTGTAGTCTTTACTTGCCTGGTTAAGCGGAATCAATATTTTCGCATCATCCAGAATCGCAATTGCCAGCCCGCTGGCTGCATCCGTACCACTTTCAATGGACAGCATTTCGCTCTGCATTCCGTCGGGTGTTCCTGAAAAAGTAACGTCAACCGTGCTGACATCTGTTCCGCAATCCAGCAAATTAATGATGAAAGATTTCTCCGGCCCATAGTTCCCATGAGAAAAACGTGTCAGCGAGACATCGCCTAACTGCACATTGATTTGCTTGCTATCCTGTGCCAGCACGCATGTATTACGGCGAAACGATCCGCTGATGTTGACCGTGCCATCATGGGCAAATAGCTCACAACTCCCCGTTAAACCCAGTAAGCACAGAATCCAGATTATCCGTTTCAACATCACTCCTTCACTGGTAAACCAGATCAAAATAGAGAACCGCCGTCGCATTACCGCCCGTTGCTCCCGCCTTTGTGGACTTATAACGAAGTTGATATTTGAGTGTGTTATCCCCGGCTTTTAAGGGCGTAAGAGGCTGGACCTGATTGAGCGGGATTTCTTGCTGACTTTGCGCATCAAGAATTTGCACGGCAATCCCCGTTGCCATACCACCGCTTCCGCCTGTGTCAGTTAGTTTGAGCAGTGTCGGCGCAAGGGTGTCAGCCTCGCCGCTAAAAAGGACGTCCGCGCCAGTAATACCAGCGGCACAACCGGTGATATCGATATTCAAATCAGCAGCAGTGCTTACGGTATTCGCGGCCTGAAAATCACTGATATTAAAATCACCAATATGAATATTTTGTAATGCACTTTTGGTGGCGACATCACAGCCCTGATCGACCACATTCCCATAAATATGCATACTAACTTGTTCAGGCCCAGCCATCCCGACATGGGTGTTAAGAAAGCTAAAGAACAAGATAACGTACTGAAATATTGTTTTTTTCTTCATACGTTCACGCGTTAATCAAAATTTATTCTCACCGTTGCCGTGGCTTCAAATCGCCCGGTTTCTGGTGGTACGCCTGTCGTGCTGACCGGATAGACATTCATTCGCGCGATACTGTCTGCATCATCAGGAATAGAGAGCGGTAGAATTCCACCCGCCGGGGAAATTATGTTGTTCTGGCTGTCAGTCACCACAATGCCCACGCCAGGACGTGAAGTCTTAATCGCCTGGGGATAGCTGGGGTCTGAGGTTGCCGTCAGACTCAGGTTGACGTTAACTAACCCAGCGTTTCCAGTGTTACACCTGACTGGGACTGCAAGTTCTGCCGTTCTGGCCCCAAGAGGCTTATGCCCTACAACACGAAAGTTAGCCGCAAATACGTCGCCCAGATCGACCTCGATTGTTTCTCCGGCATTGACGGAACATGAGCCAAGTGAATTGATAGTACCAGACAGGTAATACACTAAAACCGGTGTACCTGTAGTCGTGCAGGAATCACCTGCGGGTATGTTGTAGCATTCAAATAATCGCGCCAGCGCCATAGGAGGAATGACGACCGAACCAACGAACGGCTGCAATATTTTCAGGGAAAAGCTACCGCTATTACCGCTAGCCCCCTGGCCGCCTAAACGTTGACCGCCGGGGTCACAAATATGCCACCGGGTATCTGCCCCTGTGCCCACGTTTTCAAAAGGAACCGCAGTAGGAGAACTGCCTTTAACCTGCAATAAAACTTTGGCGGCAAGATAGTCATTAATTTTGTACCAGTTGTCGCCTAAATAGACTAACGGTGAATCCGCGGCGAATGCCCATCGGCCACTTCTGACATTGTCTTTATCGCAATCACAGGAAACATAATAATCATTCGATTCGTTCCACTGATAAAATTTGTCTTTAACTACCCCTGCAGTATTTTCTTCTTCCTCCAGGGTTTTAACGCCAAAATTGACGCCAATATAGGGATTCCCCTGAGTGGTATGACACTGCCCGCTATAAGCAGCGGTTTGAGCGCACCATAGCATTAAGACGGCGGCAAAAAATAGTCGTAGTAATGACACGCATTTTTCTCCAAAGATTATCTGCATATGGCATCCATTCGCGTAATCGCAGCGTTAATTTGTTGTTCGGTAAGCTGGTAACTGATATGACAAATTTGATCGGGTGCTTCGCCCCAGCGCACGGTTATTGTTCCCTTCGCCGGTAAACCCACCATATAGAGCGAGCCATCATCATCAATTATGCCGCTATTAGTCTGTACGCCGTCCAGCGTCGCTATCGCGCCAAAACGCAGCGGTATACCCTGCGTTGATGTTTTCATTAATACCCTTCCCCCCGCATGGGCATTAAACTCCGCCAGAACCAACGCCCCTTTGGTGGGAACTACATTTACTACTGCATTTTCAAGATCCACGTTACGTTTTAACGATGCAGCATCAAGTACGATTCGATTTTCACGATAAGAAGTGGCATAGGGAACAACGGTATATCCGCGCCAGTCAGTTTTCAGCCCGGTGCTATTCGCCACACGAGTATTTTCCGCGCCTGGTGCTGCAATCAGAACGTTGGTTTCCCCCAGAGATTGCCCCAGGGTAATGCCCCGTGAATGAGCAACTAAACTGCCTGAAAGGGCGTAGTTAAGTTGTTGTTGGCTACCGTTATCGCTGTAGTTGTAGCCCACTCGGGCATCCGCAAACGCCCCTTTGTAGTCCATGCTGGCGCTACCATTCGCCGTTTCCCCCTCGCTGTTATATCCCTGTTGCACGCTGTAGCTCAGGTTACCGTCATCGAGCAGTGTCTCCGTTAAACCAAGATTTTGTGTAGTGTGCCCTTCGTTATCGATACTGGTATTAGAGGTCATCCATGCGTAATTTTTTTTCCTGGTATAGCTATCATTACTTCTGGGGAGCAACAGATTGAGCGGCAGGGAAAAATTAAGTGCAAATACTTGATCAGCATCAGGTTGACCACGGGACTTACTGTAGTTCCAGGAAACGCCCAGTGAGAGATCTTTAATTTGCGTGTTGTAGCCAAACTGTAATAGCCGATCCTGTTGATCGGTATGCCAGTATGTTTGCTGGCTACCACTTAAATAAAACGAACCGTAATCGCCTAATTGCTGGGAGATATTGACCTGCAGTTTGCCACGTTTGGTGTAAAACAAATTGTAATAACGCGACCACATCGGCGTATCTTCATCATCACCGTCATTAAATTCGTAGCCATCCATGTGTTTATACATGGTGTCGGAAAGGGTGTAGAAGCCCGACGTCGAATAGCGATAGCCCATCAATTGAAAGTTAGTGCCCAAATGGTTGAGCGTTTTGGCATACAGAAAACGATATGACTGCCCTTTATGTTCACTTTGGTCTGCCAGTGTACTTTTCGCCTGGGTCGCGTCGAACGAAATCGCTCCGAAATCGCCGAGGTTAAAACCCAGCCCCAACATAGCAGCACGGTAATATTCAGCATATTGTCCACCGCCATACCAGGTCGTTCCCCACGGTCCGCCCCATTGCAGCGTGGCCTGAGCAAATTTACTTTCTTGCTGATCATTACTATTGGTTCTGTATTTCGCCAGCGTCACCGCGTATTTGATTCGCCCCTGACGCTGGAGTAATGGCACACTGGAAAAGGGCACGCTGTAACTATTGATGCTGCCGTCAGCTTCTTTTATTTCAACCAGCAAATCACCGCTCGACGACGTGGAGTAGAGATCACTAATCTCAAAAGCGCCTGGCGAGACATAAGTTTGGTAAATGGTGTAGCCGTTTTGCTTAATCGTTATCTGGGCATTGCTTTTGGCGATACCACGCACCACAGGCGCAAACCCTTTCAGGCTGTCTGGCAGCATGTTGTCATCTGACGCCAGCTGTACGCCACGAAAGCTGACACTATCGAAAAAATCGCCTGCAGTATAATCATCACCTACGGTCAGTTCGCCTTTCAGAGGAATAACCGCCCGTTGCAAATAGCTGCTGAGATTCTTCCATTCTGCGGTTTGGCCACTACTACGACTCCATGTTGAATTGTTGCGCAATCTCCATGGGCCTAAATTAACGCCACTGTTTAAATTCAGAAAATAACTGTCGCCAGAATCACTGTCTGCGCTGCTATGAATACTGTTAGCCCCGCTAAATGAATATCCCAGTAATAGCGCGTTGATCCCTTCATCCCAACGTTCAGGGGGGACATAACCACGAGCATTACTTTTGATGGCAATTTGCGGTACTGAAATTTCCAGACGGAGTTTATTCACATTAAAAGTTACGCTGGCATCCGGAATAATCTCCGCCAATGGCGCACACGCTTGTTTGTCCAGTTGTTTAAAAGCCGGAAATGCATCAGTATTCACGCCCATTGCATCCAGGCTTTCAGTCGTCAAACAGGCGGCAATCCCCTTCTCTGGCGTTATCTCAACAAAATTGACGTTGCGCGTATCTACAATTGTCTGATTCAGAACAATATCGACACGATAAACCCCTGGCGTTATTTTTTGTCCTTTTTCGAAACGAGACAAATCGGCCACCATTGAGGGATCATCTTTGAAAAAGGCTGGATCGAACCAGGTTTCAGCTTGTGCATTGAACGCTGCCGACACAAACACCACCAGCCCACCAATAAACGATGGCACTCCACCAGAGCTTAACAGGCTGTGTTGTCGGTGAGTTCTATACATCTCGCTCTCTTAACTGAAGACGGCTTACGATTTGCAGTTGAGTTGCGGCGTTTCCGCCCCGTAGTCATTGATGGTTCGGTACGTTACGCTGTTATTTTTGGCACCCTTTGGCAGAGAGAATTGGTATTTATCAAAGGGGGAAATCATTTGATTTTTAACTACCTTTCCACCTATTTTCAGGTCTGTCAGGGTAATGAAATAAGGTGTTGGGTTACTGACCGTAACCATGTCAGCTGACGAAGTGCAACGCAGTTTCGCCGGAGCCTCGGCTAAGGGATACGCTAAACCTTTTGGTCGCCAGAAAAGTTTGATGACGCTTTGTGTGGCAATCTTCAGGGTATTGCCTTCTTCCCGCTTCGTTGTTGAAGGGACTGCCCGTACGCTGGTGAAGAAAAGAGTTTCTCTGTCTTTCGCCAACGGCGCGCCAATGTACATAATGCGTAGCAGGTTCTCGTTTGCCGGATTTAGCACAAATAGCGGTGGTGTAATAATAAAGTCCGCTGACTTTTTATTATCTGGTGTCATCACCCATGACTGAATCAGATAAGGAACATCCGGACTGGTGTTACGTACACCCAGTGAAATTTGCTCTTCACCTTCCGAATAAACAAGACGTGTTGCTGCAAGTCCGACCCCACCTTTACCTGCCGCCCATGTGAACGAACAGCTGAGTAATATTGCCGTTAAACTTACGGTCACAATTCCCTTTG
Organism: Escherichia sp. WS3227_2; assembly: GCF_046486495.1. Taxonomy (NCBI): domain Bacteria; kingdom Pseudomonadati; phylum Pseudomonadota; class Gammaproteobacteria; order Enterobacterales; family Enterobacteriaceae; genus Escherichia; species Escherichia sp. WS3227_2. Next base: position 5,869 of record NZ_JBJQLG010000005.1, on the reverse strand, counting down.
TTATGCAAGTTTTCATAAATAGTCACTCTTAAAAAATATGGATATCCCCTCCAGAACACTGGAGGGGGACTAATTAATAAAACAATTAATGTGTTCTATTAATAATAGTTAATATGAAAATCCGTTACCGCATTAACATTACCTGAAGTCGCTTTACCCGTAGCGATATAATCAACTTTAAAAGTCACTGTTTGCTCAGCGGAATTCGCTAACTGAATATTCGACGTTTCAATACCGGGAGTTACCGATGTAGAACCATCTGGCAGATACATTTGTAGAGCAACATTCGTCGCTGCATCGGTGGAAGCCTGGTTGGCAAATGCTGTAGGTTGCACTCCGTCAGCCGTACCACTGAAGGTAAAAGTCGCATTTTTAGTTACAGTAACATCACAGCCTTCTAAGGCAATTGGTACATCAGTTTTAACGCCAGAGACTGCACCATTAGTTTGCAACTTGGTGGCGCTGACATTTGGCAATGTGACTACTGAATCTTTGGTCGCAGCTACCAGCGAACAAGCTGGAGCAATGACTTTACCATTAAATGTTACTGAGCCATCCGTGATAGCATTATCATCAGCTGCCATAACACTGGACGTTGCACATACCACAGTTATAAACGCCGTCAATACACTTTTTTTCATCGTTATCATCCTGATCTTTTCGTAAATATGATAATGCCTTTAAATGACATTGGACTTAATAATAACAACAATTGTCCGCCATTTAAATCAAGCATCTTTAATCCAATAAGTGACAAATCTTTAATTTATAGATTTCATGAATATTTTCTTATTGCCTGAATGAGTAATTCATTGATTCAACATCTAATGACTATCCAATAAATAAATATGCGTGATATATAAAGCCCTTTCTTTAGTTTATTTTCAGAAAAAGATACACAAAATTTATATTTGGCATTTTCTTGTCTCTCCGACAGACTGACCGAATTGTTATCAATGTTAACAAAAAAAGAACAATTGGTTATAAGGAGAGAGTATGCGTGTCATCACCCTGGCGGGTAGTCCTCGCTTTCCTTCTCGCTCCAGCTCCTTGCTGGAATATGCGCGGGAAAAACTGAATGGCCTGGATGTAGAGGTTTATCACTGGAATCTGCAAAACTTTGCCCCGGAAGATCTGCTTTATGCTCGTTTCGATAGTCCGGCACTCAATACCTTCACCGAACAGTTGCAACAGGCTGACGGGCTGATTGTCGCCACGCCTGTGTATAAAGCCGCCTATTCCGGTGCGCTAAAAACCCTGCTCGACCTGCTGCCAGAACGTGCGTTGCAAGGCAAAGTGGTGCTACCGCTGGCGACGGGCGGTACGGTGGCCCATCTGCTGGCGGTCGATTATGCCCTTAAGCCAGTTTTAAGTGCGCTGAAAGCCCAGGAGATCCTGCACGGCGTGTTTGCCGATGACTCACAGGTGATTGATTACCACCACAAGCCGCAGTTCACGCCGAATTTACAAACCCGTCTTGATACCGCGCTAGAAACTTTCTGGCAGGCATTGCACCGTCGGGATGTTCAGGTTCCTGACCTTCTGTCTCTGCGAGGTAATGCCCATGCGTAAGATCATTAAACTGGCGCTGGCGGGATTGCTTAGCGTCTCTACTTTTGCGGTTGCTGCAGAATCCTCGCCTGAAGCGTTACGTATAGGCTATCAGAAAGGCAGTATTGGTATGGTGCTGGCAAAAAGCCACCAGTTACTGGAAAAACGCTATCCGCAAACAAAAATCTCGTGGGTGGAGTTTCCCGCGGGACCGCAAATGTTGGAGGCGTTAAACGTTGGCAGTATTGATCTCGGCAGTACCGGAGATATTCCGCCAATCTTTGCCCAGGCTGCCGGTGCTGATTTGGTATATGTGGGCGTCGAGCCGCCGAAGCCCAAAGCCGAAGTGATTCTGGTGGCAGAAAATAGCCCGATCAAAACCGTAGCCGATCTTAAAGGTCACAAAGTTGCCTTTCAGAAAGGTTCCAGCTCTCACAATCTTTTACTACGCGCACTACGCCAGGCCGGGCTTAAATTCACGGATATTCAGCCCACTTACCTGACGCCTGCCGATGCCCGCGCCGCGTTCCAGCAAGGTAACGTCGACGCATGGGCTATCTGGGATCCCTACTACTCCGCTGCATTATTACAGGGCGGCGTGCGGGTGTTGAAAGACGGCACCGATCTCAATCAAACCGGATCGTTTTATCTGGCAGCTCGCCCCTATGCAGAAAAAAACGGCGCTTTTATTCAGGGCGTACTGGCAACCTTTAGTGAGGCCGATGCGTTAACCCGCAGCCAGCGCGAGCAAAGCATCGCCTTATTGGCAAAAACGATGGGCTTACCGGCCCCAGTGATTGCCTCGTATCTGGATCATCGCCCTCCCACCACCATCAAACCGGTTAACGCCGAAGTTGCCGCCTTACAGCAGCAAACGGCAGATCTGTTTTATGAAAACCGTCTGGTGCCGAAAAAAGTCGATATTCGCCAGCGTATCTGGTAGCTCACTCAACTGGAAGGAAAACAATTATGAGTCTGAATATGTTCTGGTTTTTACCGACCCACGGTGACGGGCATTATCTGGGAACGGAAGAAGGTTCACGCCCGGTTGATCACGGTTATCTGCAACAAATTGCGCAAGCGGCGGATCGCCTGGGCTATACCGGTGTGCTGATCCCAACGGGGCGCTCCTGCGAAGATGCGTGGCTGGTTGCCGCGTCGATGATCCCGGTGACGCAACGGCTGAAGTTTCTTGTCGCCCTGCGTCCCAGCGTAACCTCACCTACCGTTGCCGCCCGCCAGGCCGCCACGCTTGACCGTCTCTCGAATGGTCGTGCGTTGTTTAATCTGGTCACAGGCAGCGATCCACAAGAGCTGGCAGGCGACGGCGTGTTCCTTGATCATAGCGAGCGCTACGAAGCCTCGGCGGAATTTACCCAAGTCTGGCGGCGCTTATTGCTGGGGGAAACCGTCAATTTCAACGGTAAACATATTCATGTGCGCGGAGCCAAACTGCTCTTCCCGCCGATTCAACAGCCGTATCCTCCGCTTTACTTTGGCGGATCGTCAGATGTCGCCCAGGAGCTGGCGGCAGAACAAGTTGATCTCTACCTCACCTGGGGCGAACCGCCGGAACTGGTTAAAGAGAAAATCGAACAAGTGCGGGCGAAAGCTGCCGCGCATGGACGCAAAATTCGTTTCGGTATTCGTCTGCATGTGATTGTTCGTGAAACCAACGACGAAGCGTGGCAGGCCGCCGAGCGGTTAATCTCGCATCTTGATGATGAGACTATCGCCAAAGCACAAGCCGCATTCGCCCGGACGGATTCCGTAGGACAACAGCGAATGGCGGCGCTACATAACGGCAAGCGCGACAATCTGGAGATCAGCCCCAATTTATGGGCGGGTGTTGGCTTAGTGCGCGGCGGTGCCGGGACGGCACTGGTGGGCGATGGTCCGACGGTCGCTGCGCGAATCAACGAATACGCTGCACTTGGCATCGACAGTTTTGTGCTTTCGGGCTACCCGCATCTGGAAGAAGCGTATCGGGTTGGCGAATTGCTGTTCCCGCATCTGGATGTCGCCATCCCGGAAATTCCGAAGCCGCAGCCGCTGAATCCGCAAGGCGAAGCGGTGGCAAATGATTTTATCCCCCGTAAAGCCGCGCAAAGCTAAGGAATAAATAATGGCAACGCCAGTGAAGAAGTGGTTATTGCGCGTTGCCCCCTGGTTTTTACCGGTGGGCATCGTGGCGGTGTGGCAACTGGCCTCCTCAGTTGGCTGGCTGTCGACGCGTATTTTGCCCTCTCCGGAAGGAGTGGTGACGGCGTTCTGGACGCTCTCCGCCAGCGGCGAATTGTGGCAGCATCTGGCGATCAGCTCCTGGCGGGCGTTGATTGGCTTTTCAATTGGCGGATCGCTGGGGTTGATTTTGGGACTGATTAGCGGGCTATCTCGCTGGGGAGAACGGCTGCTGGATACCTCCATTCAGATGTTGCGTAACGTGCCGCATCTGGCGCTGATCCCGCTGGTGATTTTGTGGTTTGGCATTGATGAATCCGCAAAAATCTTTCTGGTGGCGCTCGGCACGCTATTCCCCATTTATATCAACACCTGGCACGGCATCCGTAATATCGATCGCGGTCTGGTGGAAATGGCGCGTAGCTATGGATTATCCGGCATCCCGCTGTTTATCCATGTGATCCTGCCTGGTGCCCTGCCCTCCATTATGGTCGGCGTGCGTTTTGCGTTGGGCCTGATGTGGCTGACGCTGATTGTTGCCGAAACCATTTCTGCCAATTCCGGCATTGGTTATCTGGCGATGAATGCGCGGGAGTTTCTGCAAACGGACGTGGTGGTTGTCGCCATTATTCTTTACGCCCTGCTCGGCAAACTTGCTGACGTCAGCGCGCAGCTGTTAGAGCGCCTCTGGTTGCGCTGGAACCCGGCTTATCATTTGAAGGAGGCCACGGTATGAATACTGCTCGTCTGAACCAGGGCACACCATTGTTGCTCAATGCAGTAAGCAAACATTACGCGGAAAATATCGTCCTGAACCAACTGGATTTACATATTCCTGCAGGTCAGTTTGTGGCGGTGGTGGGCCGTAGCGGTGGTGGCAAAAGTACCTTGCTGCGCCTGCTGGCAGGTCTGGAAACGCCAACCGCAGGCGATGTGTTAGCGGGCACCACACCGCTGGCTGAAATTCAGGAAGACACGCGAATGATGTTTCAGGATGCGCGTCTGCTACCGTGGAAATCGGTGATTGATAACGTTGGGTTAGGCCTTCAAGGTCAGTGGCGCGATGCCGCGCGTCGGGCGCTGGCTGCGGTAGGACTGGAGAATCGCGCGGGGGAATGGCCTGCCGCACTTTCTGGCGGGCAGAAACAGCGTGTGGCGCTGGCAAGAGCGTTGATTCATCGACCGGGTTTATTATTGCTTGATGAACCGCTCGGGGCGCTGGACGCCCTGACTCGGCTCGAGATGCAGGATTTGATTGTGTCACTTTGGCAGGAGCACGGCTTTACCGTACTGTTGGTGACGCATGATGTGAGCGAAGCGGTAGCAATGGCTGACCGGGTGTTATTAATTGAAGAGGGAAAAATTGGTCTGGATTTGACAGTGGATATCCCCCGTCCGCGTCGATTAGGGTCGGTGCGATTAGCGGAGCTGGAATCGGAAGTGTTGCAAAGGGTGATGCAGCGTGGGCACTCTGAACAACCGATTCGGCGTCATGGGTAATATGCCGGATGTGGCGCACAAAACCAGCATTTCCAACGGACTTGTGGGCCTGATAAGACGCGTCAAGCGTCGCATCAGGCAGTTGGACCCGGTTGCCGGATGCGCGTAAACGCCTTATCAGGAAGTTGGGCACGGCTGCCGGATGCGGCGTGAACGCCTTATCCAGCCTACAAAACCAGCATTTTCAACGGACTTGTAGGCCTGATAAGACGCGTCATGAACTGCACCCCAAATGTTGGACATAATCTGACATCTGAAGGTGCAGTTTATGAAACATTCATTTGAAGTAAAACTTGCCGCTGTAAATCATTATCTGGCCGGTCATGCAGGCATCATTTCTACGGCAAAACTCTTTCAACTTTCTCACACCAGCCTCTCACACTGGATTAATCTTTTTCTTCTTCACGGTCCTCGGGCACTGGATTGCAGACACAAGCGTAGCTATTCTCCTGAAGATAAACTTTGCGTGGTTCTTTATGCTCTCGGGCATTCTGAGTCTCTACCCCGGGTAGCTGCCCGGTTTAACATTCCCAGCCACAACACGGTTAAAAACTGGATAAAAGGCTACCGCAAATCTGGTAATGAGGCCTTTATCAGGCGCAGGAAGGAGAAAAGCATGACCCGTTCTGATGATACC